>JAGWNA010000031.1 GCA_028871555.1 Lysobacteraceae bacterium | reverse complement strand
CCCTGTGGGCGAATGCCCTCCGCCGGCACCCCACAAGAGCATCGCGCACAGGGTGCGCTCCTACCGGCATCGTGCAACCCGTCCGTAGGAGCCCACCCTGTGGGCGAATGCCCTCCGCCGGCACCCCACAAGAGCATCGCGCACAGGGTGCGCTCCTACCGGCATCGTGCAACCCGTCCGTAGGAGCCCACCCTGTGGGCGAATGCTCTCCGCTGGCACCCCACAAGAGCATCGCGCACAGGGTGCGCTCCTACCGGCATCGTGCAACCCGTCCGGCGCCGAGAACATGAGGCCGGCCATGGGGCCTCCTCAGTCTTCGCCCTTTTCACCCGCCAGCTGCGCCATCCGCTGCGCATCGGCCAGTATCCCGTGCAGCACGCGCAGCTCGCGGTTGTCCGGCTGCGCACGCTGGAACAGCTTGCGCAGGCGCAGCAGGATGGTGGTCGCGGCGCGACCCTTGTGGAAGTCGATGTCGTCCAGCGTCTGCGCCAGGTGCTCGTAGAAACGCTCCATCTGCGCCGCATCGGCGGGCGGCTCCTCGTGCCCCTGCGCACGGGTCGGCACCTCATCGCCGAGCATCGCCACACGCAGTTCGTAGGCCATCACCTGCACCGCCTGCGACAGGTTGAGCGAGCTGAAATCGTCCACGCTGGGAATCCGCACCATCGCGTGGCAGCGCGCCAGCTCCTCGTTCTCCAGCCCGCTGCGCTCGTTGCCGAACACCAGCGCCACCTGGCCGCCGCGGGCGACGGCGGCCAGCGCCTGGCCGGCGGCCTCGCGCGGCGAAATCTCCGGCAGCTGTACGCCGCGCCGGCGCGCCGACAACCCCAGCACCAGGCTGCAGCCGGCCAGGCTGTCGACCATGCCGTCATGGATGCCGGCATGGGCCAGCACCTCGTCCGCGCCAGCCGCCAGCGCGCTCGCCTCCGGATCGGGAAAACGCGCCGGCGCCACCAGTTCCAGCCGCTCGAAACCCATCGTGCGGATCGCCCGCGCCGCACTGCCGATATTGCCCGGATGCGAGGGACGCACCAGCACGAAGCGCACAGGGTTGGCAGTGCTATCGATAGTCATGGATCACATGCGGCCGGCAGGGATCGGCAAGCATAATGGATAGCCGCATCGCCTTCCCTGGGTGGGGACTCCGCCCCGTACCCGCGCCTCTGCTAGAATCGCCGGCCGCAACCCCGCTCTTTTGAAAGTCGAAGCCATGTCCAGACCCGCCGTCACGATCGCGGCGCGCGCCGCGCGCTCAGCAGGCAACATCATCCTGCGTTACATGAACCGCATCGACGGGCTCAACATCGTCGAAAAGCAGCGCATGGACTTCGTCTCCGAAGTGGACAAGCTGGCCGAGGCGGAGATCGTCAAGGAGCTGCGCCGCGCCTACCCCACCCATGCTTTCCTCGGCGAGGAAGGCGGCAGCGCCGGCAAGGGTCCGCTGGTATGGGTGATCGATCCGCTGGACGGCACCCACAACTACCTGCGCGGCATCCCGTTTTTCTGCGTCTCGATCGCCCTGCTCGACAAGGGCGAGCCGGTCCATGGCGTGATCTTCGACCCGCTGCGCGACGAGCTGTACACCGCCAGCAAGGGCGACGGCGCCTACATGAACGACCGCCGCCTGCGCGTTTCCAGGCGCGAGAACCTCGACGGCGCGATGATCGCCACCGGCTTCCCGTACCGCCAGCGCGAACACCTGACCCCGCAACTGGACATGACCCGCGCGATCCTCGGCCAGGCCGAGGACATCCGCCGCACCGGCTCCGCCGCGCTGGACCTGGCCTACGTCGCCGCCGGACGTCTGGACGGCTATTTCGAGATCGGCCTGAAGCCGTGGGACATGGCCGCCGGCGTGCTGCTGGTGCACGAAGCCGGCGGCCGCTACTGCGACTTCGCCGGCCGCGACGGCATCCCCGAGAGCGGCAACCTCGTCGCCGGCAACCTGGCCGTGACCAAGGCGATGGTTACCGCGATCGGCCAGCAGGCCACCCCGGCGCTGCTCGGTGCCTGAGCCTTGCCGGTCCGATTGAAGCGGCGAGGGAGCCTGCGCCGCATGAGAATGCCGCACAACCCGCGCCGACTCAGCCCGATTCCGCCCCCTCCTCGCGCAGGAATCCGCGCAGGAACGGAATGGTGATCCTCCGCTGCGCCGCCAGCGACGCCACATCCAGTTTGTCGAGCAGATCCAGCAGCGCGCCAAGGTCACGGGCGTAGCGGGTGAACAGCCAGTCCAGCACGCTGTCGTCCAGTTCGATGCCGCGCGCGGCAGCCTGCGCCTTCAGCACGGCGCGGCGCTCGCCGTCATCCGGCAGCTTGAGTGCGAACTGGGCACAGGCGCCGAGGCGCGAACGCAGGTCGGGCAATTCGAGGCCGAGCCGGGTCGGCATGGTATCGGCGGCGAACAGCATGGCGCTGCCTTCGGCGCGAGTGCGGTTGTAGAGATCGAACAGCGCGTGCTCGGCCCCGCGGTTGCCGGCGATGACGCCCAGATCGTCCAGCGCCAGCAATTCGCTGCCGGCCGCGCCGCGCAGCACCGCCGCACCATCGCCCAGCGTCGCCAGCGGCAGGTATTGCACGCGACGTCCCGCGGCCGCCGCGGCCTGGCACGCAGCCATCAGCAGATGGCTGCGGCCGCTGCCGGCCGGGCCGTGCAGATAAACCCAGGCGGCCCCCGGTTCACGCGCCAGCATCTGCACCGCGGCCAATGCGGCGGCGTTGCCGCCGGCATGGAAATGCTCGAAGCGCTGGCGGCGTGGCCAGCGCAGGGCCAGTGGCAACTGCGCAATCATGGCGCGTCGCGGTCGACCGGCGGCGCTGTCGCCTGCGCCGCGGTCGCGCCTTGCGCGTCGCCGTCAGGATCCGGCGCAGGCGGTGGCACTCCGGTATCGGTATACAGCTCGCTTTGCCGATACTGCTCCAGCACGTGGCGCAGCAGCACCATGATCATCGAGGCGGCCGGCAGCGCCAGCAGCACGCCCAGGAAACCGAACAGATAGCCGCCGGCCAGCACCGCGAAAATCACCGCCACCGGGTGCAGGCCGATCTTGTCGCCGACCAGCTTGGGCACCAGCACGTAACCTTCCAGCAGCTGGCCGATCGCGAACACGCCGCAGACGGTCAGCAGATGCGTCCAGTCGCCGTACTGCACCAGCACCGCGATCACCGCTGCGCCGAAGCCGACGATGAAACCCAGATACGGCACGAAACTGAGCAGGCCGGCGATCAGGCCGATCAGCAGGCCGACCGACAATCCGACCAGCGACAGGCCGGCACCGTAGAACACGCCCAGCGCCAGCATCACCAGCAACTGGCCACGCACGAACGCGCCCAGCACCTTGTCCGATTCGCGCGCCAACCGCGCGACGGTCGGCTGGATCGCGCGCGGCAGCATGCGGTCGATGGCGGCCACCAACCGATCCCAGTCGCGCAGCAGATAGAAAGCCACCACCGGAATCAGCACCAGATTGGTCAGCCACAGCACGATGCCCAGCCCGGAACGGGACACCTTGCCCAGCACCACCGTGGCGACCCCGCCGATCGAGGCAAGGTGCGCCTTGATCGCGGCCAGCAGGCGATCGCTGTCGAACATGCGCGGGTCCAGGTGCAAGGTGGTCTGCACCCACGGCCAGGCCGTGTGCTGCGCCCACTGTGCGTAACGCGGCAGGCTCGCGACCAGGTTTTCGACCTGCCGCGAAATCAGCGGGATCAGCAGCAGCAGCACCCCGGCCAGCCCCAGCAGAAATACCAGGAAAACGATGCTGGCCGCCCACGTGCGACCCAACCCCAGCCGCTCCAGCCGGTCGGCCAGCGGATCGCCCAGGTAAGCCAGCATGCCGGCCAGCACGAACGGCATCAACACCGGCGCCAGCAGCCAGACCAGGTAACCGATGACCGCCACGATGGCGAGCATCTGCCAGCGACGTGTGTTGTCGTGCGTCATGGGCGTGTTCACCGCAATGCCGGGGGTCTGGACTCGGGTCGGCGGATGTCGACGACTTTCATCGAAAACGTGGCGTGCCGCCCGCCGCCGCGCGCCGGCATCGATATGCCTGCAGGCGGTATCAATGCAGCCAACGCAGGCTCGCATCGGCGCCTTGATGCGCCTCGCCCTGCAGCAGGTGGCCGCCGGCAGCCAGATTCGCGGCCAGGCCGCTCAGCGGCATGGACGCCTTGACGTACAGCAGCACGCCGTCATCCTGCGCACCCAGCGTGGTCACCTCCTGTACGGCCGGATCGGCGCGCAGGGTGGACAGCAGGCTCGCGTAATCCATCGCCGAGGCCAGCCCGCCCACCCACAGCTTGCCGTCGCTGACAGCCGTGCCGATCACGTTGAGCTGCCTGCCGATGCGATCGGCCATGCTGTCGCCGGCGGCCGCCAGCAGCGCGTCCTCGGTCGCTCCCGTGCTGCTCCAGTGCTGCGACTGACCGCCGGAGATCAGCGTCCAGTCGGCGCTGCCGTCATGCAACCGGCCCGACAGCACCAGGCCGGTATGGTAGTGCTGGTTGATCGCGGCCAGCGTGGCGGGATCGGCGGCAACCACTTTGGCCGGATCCGGCGGGCTCGTCGCATCCGGATACGCCACGTTGGTGCCGCGTGCGTTCGCTGCGGCGGCCAGACCGGCCAGCGCGGACTGGTCGAACAGCTTGCCGTCCGCGCCCTGCACCAGCAACAACACCGGCGGCTTGATGCCGGCGCTCGCCACACCCAGCTTGGCGATCAGCCGGCGCACCGTGCCGGGCTCGAAGTTCACCTGCACAGTGAGGCCGCCGGCGGCACGCTGGTACTGAAACTTCCGCACGATCGAACCGGCGTTGGCGAGCGCATCGGCATAACCGGCGTTGCTGCGCAGATCCTGCCCCCCGGCAACCCGTGCCAGCACCTGGGCGAGCGCGCTTGAAAAAGCCTGATCGCGCACGGCATCGCTGGTATCGGCGACCGGCACAACGACCGAATACGGCGAGCCCGGGTCCTGCGCGCGCAAGCGCGGCAGCACGGCAAAACCCAGCAACAAGGTGGCGATCAGCAGGCGTGACAGGCGCATGGGCACGGGTATCTTGGAAGGGACGCTGCGGGAAGTCTGCCCAATCGCGCCCCCAGCGTCCATGCCAGCGTCGCCCGACGCCGGATCCGGACCGCGCCGGGCCGCATCGATCCGGCCGCCATGGTTCGACAGGCTGCTAGACTTGCATGTTTCTGCCTTACCGGTCCGCGCCATGTCTGACGACGCCCTCACCTACCGCGCCGCCGGCGTCGATATTGATGCCGGCAATGCCGTGGTCGAACGCATCAAGCCACTGGTCAAACGCACGTTCCGCCCCGAGGTGATGGGCGGTCTGGGCGGCTTCGGCGGCCTGTTCGACCTCTCCGGACGCTACCGGGAGCCGGTACTGGTCTCCGGCACCGACGGCGTCGGTACCAAGCTGAAGCTGGCGCAACAGCTGAACCGGCACGACACGATCGGCATCGACCTGGTCGGCATGTGCGTCAACGACGTGCTGGTGCAGGGCGCCGAACCGTTGTTCTTCCTCGACTACTTCGCCACCGGCAAGCTGGACGTGGACACTACCGTGGCGGTGGTCGGCGGCATCGCGAAAGGCTGCGAGCTGGCCGGTTGCGCGCTGATCGGCGGCGAGACCGCCGAGATGCCCGACATGTACCCGCCGGGCGAATACGACTTGGCCGGCTTCACCGTGGGCGCGGTGGAAAAATCGCGGATGCTCGGCGGCACGGCGATCGTCGCCGGCGACGCGATTCTCGGCGTGGCCTCGTCCGGCCCGCATTCCAACGGCTATTCGCTGATCCGGCGGATTCTCGAACGTGCCGGCTGCACGCCCGACAATGGCGGACTGGAGCTGGACCTGGGCGGGGTGAAGCTGGCCGACGCGCTGATGGCGCCGACCACGATCTACGTCAAACCCATATTGGACCTGCTGCAGAGCGAACCCGTACACGGGCTGGCCCACATCACCGGAGGCGGCCTGAAGGAAAACATCATCCGCGTGGTGCCCGACGGCCTTGGCATTGCGCTGGATGCCGCCGAGATCGTGCTGCCGCCGGTGTTCGACTGGCTGCAGCGCGAGGGCAATGTGGCGCGCGAGGAGATGTGGCGCACGTTCAACTGCGGGATCGGCTTCACCGTGATCCTGCCGCACGCGGCCGTCGCGGCGGCGTCCACGCTGCTGGCGAAACACGGCCTGGCCAGTTCGGTGATCGGCGAGGTGGTGCCGGCAGCCGGCGGCGAGCGCGTGCGGATCGGCTGAAGCAGGCACGCCGCCGATGACCACGCCGCGCCCACGCGTCGCCGTGCTCGCCTCCGGGCGCGGCAGCAACCTCGCCGCCCTGCTGGCCGCGCGCGATCGCGGCCAGTTGCCGGTCGACTTCGTGCTGGTGGGCAGCGACAAGGCCGCGGCCGGCGCATTGCGGCTGGCCGAAGCGGCCGGCATCCCCACGCTGGCACTGGATCCGCGCAGTTATCCGGACCGCCGCGCGTTCGACCTCGACCTGTTCGCCCGGATCGCCGCCAGCGGTGCCGAACTGCTGGTGCTGGCCGGTTTCATGCGGATCATCGACGCCGCGGCGCTGGCACCGTGGATCGGCCGCATGATCAACATCCATCCGTCGCTGCTGCCGAAATATCGCGGTTTGCACACGCATCGCCGTGCGCTGGCGGCGGGCGACCGCGAACACGGCGCCAGCGTTCACTTCGTCACCGCCGAACTGGACGGCGGCCCGGTGATCGCGCAGGCGCGCGTCCCGATCCATCCCGGCGACGACGAACAGCAGCTGGCGCAACGGCTGCTGTTGCAGGAGCACCGGCTGCTGCCGGCTGCGCTGGGCTTGCTGGCCAGCCATCGACTGCAATGGCACGATCAAGCGCCGCGGTTCGATGGCCAGCCGTTGCTCGCCCCGCTCGAACTGGGCGCGCAAGGCCTGCACGCAGCCAAGTGATCCTTACGTTCAGCCCGACACAGGCAGACTCGACCCATGACCATCCGCCCACCGTTCGCCCCGCTCTTCGCCCTCGCCGTATTGTTCGGTGCGCCTGCCGCGATCGCCGCGCCGCCCGGCGATTTCACCGCCATCTACCAGGTTTCCCAGGATGGTGCGCCGATGGGCGAGGCCACCGTGCGCCTGCATGCGAGCGGCCACGGGGAGTGGGTCTTCAGCAAATACATCAAGGGCACCTCGGGGCTGGCCGCCATGCTCGGCGCCAGCGACCGGGAATCCTCCAGCTTCCGCTGGAAGGGCGATCTGCCCGAAGCGATCAGCTACGACTACCGGCTCAATACGGGGCTCAAGAACAAGCGGCGCCAGCTGCGGGTCGACTGGCCGAAAAGCCAGGTCACCGTCGATGAGGGCAAGGGTGCGCAGACCTACCCGGCCAGCCCCGGCATGGTCGAGCGCAATACCCTGCCGCTGGCATTGGGCCTGGCGCTGCGTGACGGCCAGCGGCAGATCGTGCTGCCCGTTGCGGTGCGGCAGGAAGTGCAGACCCAGCACTTCGCGGTGACCGGCAAGGAAACCGTCAAGGTGCCGGCCGGCAGCTTCGAGGCGATGCGGGTGGACCGCACCGATGCCGACCGCGGTTTCAGCGCGTGGTACGTGCCGGCGCGCTACCCGCTGCCGGTGCAACTGTCGCAGCACGACGGCGGCAACATGGAAATGCAGCTGGTGAGCTTCACCCGTCCGTAGCCGGGGGTCGCGACGACAGGCCAGGGGCCGGCTCGCGCGCATTGGCCCGCAACCAGCGCCCTTGCGCGCGGCTGCGCCAAGACGCACCGTGAAGCTGCGCACCACGGCCCCGCTGCAGCATCGCCGTTGCCGGCCCGCGGGCACCGTCTGCCATTGCGGGATGTCGTTCAGCCGCCGGCAAGTCGCCGCGGATCCTGCATCTTGCACATGCCCGGCAGACTCAGTTCGGCAGGCGCCGGATCCTGGCTCCGAGCACGCCGAGCTTCTCCTCGATGTTCTCGTAGCCGCGGTCAATGTGGTACACCCGATCGACCACGGTGTCGCCCTTGGCCACCAGGCCGGCCAGCACCAGACAGGCCGATGCGCGCAGGTCGGTGGCCATGATCGGCGCGCCGCTCATCTGCGGTACGCCCTGGATCACCGCGGCATTGCCTTCGAGGTGGATATTCGCGCCCAGCCGCTGCAGTTCGTGCGCGTGCATGAAGCGGTTCTCGAAGACGGTTTCGGTGACCACGCCGGTGCCTTCGGCGATGCAGTTCAGCGCGGTGAATTGCGCCTGCATGTCGGTCGGAAACGCCGGGTACGGCGCGGTGCTGATGTTCACCGCCTTCGGCCGGCGGCCGTGCATGTCCAGCTCGATCCAGTCCGGCCCGGTGGATATCTGCGCGCCGGCCTCCTCCAGCTTCGCCAGTACGGCGCCGAGCGTACTGGCGCGTGCATGGCGCATGCGCACCTTGCCGCCGGTGATCGCCGCAGCCACCAGGAAGGTGCCGGTCTCGATGCGGTCCGGCAGGACTTCGTACTCGGCGCCGTGCAGTCGTTCCACGCCGTGGATCACCATGGTCGAGGTGCCCTCGCCTTCGATCTGCGCACCCATCGCGGTCAGACAATGCGCCAGATCGACCACTTCGGGCTCCTGCGCGGCGTTCTCGATGATCGTGGTGCCCTGCGCCAGGGTGGCCGCCATCATGATGTTTTCGGTACCGGTGACGGTGACCATGTCCATCGCGATGCGCGCACCTTTCAGGCGTTTCGCCCGCGCCTTGATGTAGCCATTCTCGACGGAGATTTCCGCGCCCAGCGCCTGCAGGCCGATGATGTGCTGGTCGACGGGGCGCGAACCGATCGCGCAGCCGCCCGGCAGGGAAACCTCGGCCTGGCCAAAACGCGCCACCAGCGGACCGAGCACCAGGATCGAGGCGCGCATCGTGCGCACCAGGTCGTACGGCGCCACGCACGTGTTGGTGGTGCGCGGGTCGACATGCATTTTCATGCGATCGTCCAGCACCAGCCGCACGCCCATCTGGCCGAGCAGCTCGATGAACGTGGTGACGTCGTGCAGGTGCGGCACATTGCCGATGCTGACCGGTTCATCGGCCAGCAGGCAGCCCGCCAGGATCGGCAACACGGCGTTCTTGGCGCCGGAAATGGCGACCTCGCCATTGAGTGGCGTGCCGCCGGTGATCAGGATCTTCGCCATCGTTGTTCCTAAATTTGTGCGCGCCTCCATGAGCGCAAAGAAGAACCGGCCTCCATGCCGGACTTTTCAATTCGAGCGAAGATCACCCTTGGCGCGCCGCGGCTTCCTCGGGTGTCAGGGTCTTCAGCGCCAACGCGTGGATCGCACCGCCCATCAGTTCGCCCAGGGTGGCGTAGACCAGCCGGTGTCGCGCCAGCGGCAGCTTGCCGGCGAACTGGCTGGCGATCACGGTCGCCTCGAAATGCACGCCATCGGCGCCCTGGACCTCGACCCGCGCGCCCGGCAGGCCGTTTTCGATCATTGCCTGGATGCTGGTTGAGTCCATCGGGGGGGCGGTCCATGGGAGCAAAAGTCGACAAAAACCGGGATTCAGCGCCTTCCTGAACTCAGGGCGTCGACTTATGACGTTAAAATGCGGATGTGCCATGGTAATGGAAATACTCTGGCGCAGAAACGACAACGATGCCCGACCGGCGTCCTCAGGTCGGGTTCGTGACCGCTGCGGTCCGTCAACCGTCCTCCGCTTCCACTCGAGACTTCATGAACGCACGCATCGTCCCGCACGTCGCCACCGAGCTGAATCCCGACGCCGTCGTGCACAGCGCACGCACGGTGATCGCCACCGAAGCGTCGGCAATCACCGCGCTGGAAATGCGGATCGGACGGGAGTTCGTCGAAGCCTGCCGGCTGATCCTGGCCTGCAAGGGGCGGGTGGTGGTGAGCGGCATGGGCAAATCCGGGCATGTGGCGCGCAAGATCGCCGCCACGCTGGCCTCGACCGGCACGCCGGCGTTCTTCGTGCATCCGGGCGAAGCCAGCCACGGCGATCTGGGGATGATCCTGCCGCAGGACGTGGTGCTGGCCCTGTCCTATTCGGGCGAGACCGACGAATTGCTGCTGATCCTGCCGATGATCAAGCGTCAGGGCACTCCGCTGATCGCCATCACCGGCAAACCCCACTCGTCACTGGCAACCCAGGCCGATGTGCACCTGGATGGCAGTATCTCCAGCGAGGCATGCCCGCTGGGTCTGGCGCCGACCACCAGCACCACCGCCGCACTGGTCATGGGCGACGCGCTGGCGATCGCGCTGCTCGAGGCGCGCGGCTTCACCTCGGACGATTTCGCCCGCTCGCACCCGGCCGGCAGCCTCGGCCGGAGGCTGCTGCTGCACATCAGCGACGTGATGCACACGGGAGACGACGTGCCCAGGGTATCGCCGGAGGCCGGCCTCACCGTCGCACTGGTCGAGATGACCCGCAAGCATCTGGGCATGACCGCCGTGGTCGATGCCGAACAGCGCCTGCTCGGCGTGTTCACCGATGGCGACCTGCGTCGCGCGCTGGATGACGAGGGCGTGGATCTGCGCGGCGCCACGGTAGCGCAACTGATGACCCGGGGTCCGAAGACGATCGGTGCCGACAAACTGGCCGCGGAAGCGGCGCAGCTGATGGAAAAACACCAGATCCATGCGCTGCTGGTGGTCGATGACGAACAGCACGTGGTCGGCGCGCTGAACATTCACGATCTGCTCCGCGCCCGCGTGGTCTGAGCCTGGTTTGTCTCGACAAATCAGGCTGATCAGGCAAGCTAGCTCTTGTGCTCTGAAACCATGAACACCAAAGCCGTGTCCAATTCTCCCTATCTCGCCAACCTTCCTGCCGACATCCTCGCCCGCGCCGCCAGGATCCGCCTAGCCGCGTTCGACGTGGACGGCACCTTGACCGACGGCCGCCTGTGGTACGGCGAAGACGGCCGCGAGGCCAAGGTATTCCATGTGCACGACGGCCTCGGCCTGCAGCGGCTGCAGGCGCATGGCGTGAAGGTGGCGATCATCAGCGCGCGGATCAGCCACCCGGTTGCACTGCGCGCCGAGGAGCTGGATATCGCCCACGTCTACCAGGGCCAGCGCGACAAACGCGCCTGCCTGCTGGAACTGCTGGACGCACTGAAGCTCACGCCCGAACAGGCGGCCTTCATCGGCGACGATCTGCCCGATCTGCCCGCCATGCACATCGCGGGGCTGGCGGTGGCGACGGCCAATGCCCACCCGTGGGTGCTCGAGCAGGCACACTGGACCACCGCCAGACCCGGCGGCATGGGCGCGGCGCGCGAAGCCTGCGACCTCATCCTGCACGCCGGGAACCACGGCGCCGCCGAGCGGGAACGCTGGCAGTGAGCCTGCGCCGGTGGATCCGCGACCGGCGCCTGCCGGCCGCCATCATCGTGCTGGCCCTGGCCGCCGGCCTCGGCCAGCTGTTGCTGTGGTGGATGGGGCCGGCACCGAAAACCCACGACTTCGTCGGGCCGCCGCGCTCGGGTTACACGCTGACCAATGCCCGCGTATGGACCTACGGCGTCGACGGCAAGCCCAGCTTCCGCATGGTCACGCCGCATCTCGAGCGCCGCGAGGGAGACGAATCGCTCTACATCGATTCGCCGACCTTCGAACTGTCCTCCAACCAGGCCGGCGTCCCGGACTGGCAGGGCCAATCGCTGTACGGCTGGGTCAACAACAGTGGCACCCTGCTCAAGCTGCAGGGCCCGGTCTACCTGCATCGCCCGGCGTTCGGCGGCTCACCGGCAACGGCGCTGCACACCTCGGATGTGACGGCCTGGCCGAAACAGAACCGCATGGAAACCGCAGCGGCGGCGCAGATGTCCCAGGGCGACAGTAGAATGAGCGGCGTCGGCATGCGCACCAACCTCAACGACAATCAACTGGAGCTGCTCCATGACGTCCACGGCACCTTCGTCCCGCACCCGCGCACTGCTCCAGCTCGGCATGATCGCCCTCGGCCTTCTGGTCCTGCACCCGGCGATGGCCAGAAAGGATGACCGGCAAAAACCGATGAATGTCGAGCATGCCGACTCGTTCGAGGGCAAGTACGCCCCGAACTCCGTCACCACCCTGCATGGCCACGTGGTGATCTCCCAAGGCACCATGAAGGTCACCGGCGACCTCGCCAAGGTGTATTTCGATGCCGACCAGAACGTCAACCACATCGAGATCACCGGCCGGCCGGCGCACATCGAGCAGCTGGACGACAACGGCAACCTGATGACCGGCGATGCCGGCAAGCTCGACTACGACAATGACCAGGGCATCGCCGTGCTGAGCGATCATGCGTCGATCAAGCAGAAAGGCCGCGGCGCCGCGTATGGCGACAAGCTCACCTACGACACCCGGACCAGCCAGATGAGCGGCGAGAGCGCCGGCGACGGCATGGTGCACATGACCTTCCTGCCGAAGCCCGCCACGGCAAGCCACGCGCCGGCCAAATCCGCGGCCACGACGCCCGCACCGGCGCAAAGCGGCCCGGCGCCGGCACAGGATCACCACTAACCGATGCTCTCCGCCGAAGGTCTGCAGAAAAGTTTCAAGTCGCGCCAGGTCGTGCGCGACTTCGCCTTCTCGATCCGCGAGGGCGAAGTCGTCGGCCTGCTCGGCCCCAACGGGGCCGGCAAGACCACCTGCTTCTACATGGTGGTCGGGCTGATCGAAGCCGACGGCGGCAGCATCAGGCTGGACAAGCAGGACATCACCGGCCTGCCGATGCATTCGCGCGCGAAACTGGGTATCGGCTATCTGCCGCAGGAAGCCTCGGTATTCCGCCGGCTCACCGTGTCCGACAACATCATGGCGGTGCTGGAACTGCGCGAGAGCCTCAGTGCCAAGCAGCGCCGCATCGAACTGGAAAGCCTGCTGGACGAGCTGAAAATCGCGCATATCGCCGAACAGAAAGGCATCAGCCTGTCCGGCGGCGAGCGCCGCCGGGTGGAGATTGCCCGTGCGCTGGCCGCGCAGCCGCGCTACATGCTGCTGGACGAACCGTTCGCCGGCGTCGATCCGATCTCGGTCGGCGAGATCCAGCGTATCGTGCGGCACCTGAAGGAGCGTGGCATCGGCGTCCTGATCACCGACCACAACGTGCGCGAAACCCTCGGCATCTGCGACCGCGCCTATATCCTGAACGAGGGCGAGGTACTCGCGCGCGGCACCCCGGCGCATATCCTCGCCGACGAGAAGGTGCGCGAGGTCTATCTGGGTCGCGAATTCCGGCTCTGAGGCGTCGCGCCCCCGGAAATCTGCCGTTCGGCAGCCTTCCGTCACGCGGCTATGGTCGCATCCGCGGTCAAGCGCTAGGATGGCATCAAGTTCATTCGGTACGGTCGGCATGAAACCTGCATTGCAGTTTCGCCTCCATCAGCAGTTGACCCTGACGCCGCAATTGCAGCAGGCGATCCGCCTGTTGCAGCTGTCGCAACTGGAACTGGAAGCCGAACTGAGACAGATCGCCGAAAGCAATCCGCTGCTGGAGTTTGCCGAAGAAAACGAGGATGCCGAGAATCCCGGTGGCGACGCGATCGAAGCCGACTACGCGGACGTCACCAGCTCCGCGGCGGCGCCCGGCAGCGAAGGCGAAGGCGAAGGCGGCGGCGACACCCTCTCCGAATGGACCGACGGTGGCGGAGTCGCCGAAACGCCGATCGATTTTTCAAGCAGCAACAGCAGCGTCGGCAACAGCAGCAGCGCCGGTTCGCACAGCGGGGAGGATTTCGAGCCGCAGAGCGCGATACCGGAAACCCTGCAGCAGCATCTGCTGTGGCAGCTCAACATGGCGTCATTCACCCCCCGCCAGCATGGCATCGCCGTCGTCCTGATCGACGCACTGAATGCCGCCGGCTATCTGACCGAAGGGCTGGAGGCGATACTCGCGGTGCTGCCGGCCGAGCTCGGTGCCGGCATCGAAGAAATCGACGCGGTACGGCGCCGGCTGCAGGGGTTCGACCCGATCGGCGTAGGCAGCCTGGACCTGCACGATTGCCTGCGCGTGCAGCTGGAACAGTTCGACCCGGATACCCCGCAACGCGAGCTGGCCCTGCGCATCGTCGACAGCGAACTGGAGCTGCTCGCACGCAACGATATCGCGCGGCTGGCGCGCCGCCTGCACGCCAGCGAGGACGATGTGGCCGCGGCCGCGGTGCTGATCCGCAGCCTCGACCCGCGCCCCGGCGCGGCGCTGGATACGACACCGGTGGAATATGTCGCGCCGGACGTCTACGCGGTGCGCGACGGCAGCCGCTGGCGCGTCAGCCTGAACGCGGACTGCCTGCCGCGGCTGGGGCTGAACCAGCATTATTGCGGGCTGATCGCACAAGCCCGCGGCGAAGACGCCAGCTGGATGCGCGGCCAGCTGCAGGAAGCGCGCTGGCTGATCAAGAGCCTGGAATCGCGTGCCGAAACCCTGCTCAAGGTGGCCGAAGCGATCGTGCGCCGGCAAAGCGCCTTTCTCGACTACGGACCGGAAGCGATGCACCCGCTGGTGTTGCGCGAAGTAGCCGAGGAGGTGGGCATGCACGAATCGACCATTTCACGCGTCACCACCCGCAAGTACCTGCATACCCCGCGCGGCACGTTCGAGTTGAAATACTTTTTTTCCAGCGGCGTTTCCACCGAGGATGGCGGCAGCGCCTCGGCCACCGCGATCCAGGCCATGCTGCGCAAGCTGATCGACGCCGAGGATCCTCGCAAACCCTTGTCCGATCAGGCGCTTGCCGATGAACTTCAACGCAAGGGCATCCAGGTGGCGCGCCGCACCGTGGCCAAATACCGCGAGGGACTGCGGATTCCCAGCTCCAGCGAACGCCAGCGTCTCAGTTGATTGTCACAGGAAACCTGCGGAGGAACTTGCACCATCGGAAAGCGTCCACATTATTGATCATGAGTGATTGACGACGTGTCATTGCCGTCACGGCAGTGGCGCTTCGAATCCGCCGCCCCAGGCGGCACAGCACCACCAGAGGAGGCGCACCATGCAATTCCAACTCAGCGGCCAGCATCTCGAAATCACCCAGGCCCTGCGGGATCACGCCACTGCCAAACTCGACCGCCTCACCCGCCTCGACGACAAGTTGCTCAGCCTTGTCATCGTGCTTTCGATCGACAAGCTCCAGCAGTGTGCCGAAGGCACCCTCGGCGTGACCGGCGCCACCTTGCACGCGCAAGCCGCCGGAGCCGACATGTATGCCTCGATCGACGAGCTGTTCGACAAGCTGCTGATCCAGCTGCGCAAGCATCGCGAGAAAGTCAGCGACAAACACCAGCGCGAAGGACGCGAAGAACGCCTGTTCGGCTGAGCCCCGCTCCACGGCCCGCCCGACCCGGACGGGCCATCCTGCCGATGCCGATTCCCCCGCTGCCGATTCCCTTTCGTCCACGAATGGGAATCGGACACCCAGGCGATACCCTGGCATGCGCCGCCCCCGCCCGCCTGTCTCCTGGTCCCATCCTTTGCAATCGAATTCCGCAACAGGGGCGCGCCATCAGCCACCGGCTCCGGAGAGCACGGCCCCGACAGCCACGGCTCGTAAGCAGGCCGCTTTTTGCCCGTCACCCCGGCGAGGCGCTTTTTGCCCGTCATCCCAGCGAGGCGCTTTTTGCTCGTCATCCCAGCGAAATCGCTTTTTGCTCGTCATCCCAGCGAAATCGCTTTTTGCTCGTCATCCCAGCGAAATCGCTTTTTGCTCGTCATCCCAGCGAAATCGCTTTTTGCTCGTCATCCCAGCGAAAGCTGGGATCCAGTGTCTTTAGCCCGCGCGCCTTGCATCAAGCGTCCTGGAGCGAAGAGCGAAGTCGCTGGATCCCAGCTTTCGCTGGGATGACGAGCCGGCTTGACCAGCCCGCTGTTGAGAAGCGCCTCGCTGGGATGACGAGCCGGCTTGACCAGCCTCGCTGTTTGAGAAGCGCCCGCCGAAATGACGGGCGTAAACGCGGGAATGTCGCGACGCTTGCCCCGGAAGGCGCACATTCGTGCAAGCTGGCACAATGGCCGTGCCGTCGCCGATGCCCCGTACTTGCCCTGCGACGCAAAGGACTTCGCCTTGGAACGGATCAGCGCACGACAGCTCTACGATGGCGTCCACGAACGCATGGGACTGCGCTGGGTGTCCGGCATGCGCGGGGAATCGCGCGTGCTCGAACCATCGGCCACCAAGGCCCGCCGCCCATCGCTGATCGGCTACCTCAACATCATCTATCCGAACAAGATCCAGATCATCGGTACCGAGGAGCTGAATTTTCTTGACGGGCTGGATTCGCGCCAGCGCTGGGAAGTGATCCACAAGGTCGCCGCCTACCAGCCGGTGGCACTGATCGTGACCAAGGACCAGCCGGTGCCTGCCGATCTGCGCGAAGTCGCCGAGGAAACCAATACGCCGCTCTGGATCAGTCCTCAACGCGGACACGAACTGCTGACTTATCTGCAATACCACCTGGCGCGCATGCTCGCCGCCAAGACCACCTTGCACGGCGTGTTCCTGGAAGTGTTCTCGATCGGCGTGCTGATCACCGGCGAAGCCGGCTCGGGCAAGAGCGAGCTCGCGCTGGAACTGATCAGCCGCGGGCACCGGCTGGTCGCCGACGACGCCACCGAATTCACGCTCATCGCGCCGGATGTGATCGACGGCACCTGCCCGGAGTTGCTGCAGGACCTGCTGGAAGTGCGCGGACTGGGCGTGCTCAACGTGCGCGAGATGTTCGGCCACATGTCGGTCAAGCCATCCAAATATCTGCGTCTGGTCGTCCATCTCAAGCCCATCCGCGATGGCGACGGCAATCTTGACAACACCAGCGACGCGCTGACCCGCCTGACCGGCGATATCGGACATCGCCAGGTACTCGATGTGCCGGTGCCGATGATCACCATTCCGGTGGCGTCCGGGCGCAACATCGCGGTGCTGGTCGAGGCGGCGGTGCGCAGTCACGCCTTGAAGAGCAAGGGTATCGATGCCGCCCAGACCTTCATCGACCGTCAGGCACACCAGTTGCGCCGGCTGCCTCCATGGTGAACCCATGAACGAAAACGCCGTATCCCCGCACGACCCGCTGGCCGATCCGCGCGAACCCCACCTCATCGTGCTCACCGGCCTGTCCGGCGGCGGCAAGACGGTGGCGTTGCGCGCACTGGAGGATCTGGAGTTCTACTGCGTCGACAACCTGCCCACGGCGCTGGTGCCGCAGCTGGTCAATGCGGTGCTTCGCGAAAACGATGGCAAGCACCGGCGCATCGCGGTGGGCGTGGATGTGCGCAATCGCGGCACGGATTTCGCGCAGATGCCGGCCATGCTGTCGGAGCTGGCCGCCGCCGGCGTGCGGGTGCATCTGATCTTCCTGGATTGCCGCGACGAGGTGCTGATCAAGCGCTTCTCGGAAACGCGCCGCCGCCACCCGCTGGCCGCCCGCGGGCTGTCGCTGGCCGACGCGATCGCCGAGGAGCGCAAACTGCTCCGCCCGCTGATGGGCATCGCCGACAAGGTGATCGATTCGAGCGAACTCAACGTGCACCAGCTGCGGCGCCTGGTTGCCACCGGCTATGCGCAGGCCATCGAGGGGCTCACCTTGATGTTCGAATCGTTCGCGTACCGCCGCGGGTTGCCGCTGGATGCGGACTTCGTGTTCGACGCGCGTTGCCTGGCGAATCCGCACTGGCACCCGCAATTGCGGCCGTTGTCCGGCAAGGATGCCCCCGTGCGCGAATTTCTCGACGGCGAACCGATGGCCGGCGAATATTTTGCCGATACCGTACGCTGGCTGGATGCATGGCTGCCGCGCTTCGAGCAGGATGACCGCAGCTACCTGACGGTCTCGGTCGGCTGCACCGGGGGGCGGCACCGTTCGGTCTACCTGGTCGAGAAGCTCGCTGCATACTACCGTGATCGCCGCGATGGGGTGCTTACCTTTCACCGTGAACTCGAATGATCGTGATGCCGCCCATCCGCACCATCCCCACCGGTAACCGGGCATGAGCGTCGGCGTACTGCTGATGACGCACGAGGCGGTCGGCCGGGCGCTTGTTTCCGCTGCCCTGCACGTGATGCCGCGGCTTCCGCTGCAGGTGGATGCCGTGGAAATACCGCCGCAAGCCGATCTGGAGGTGATGCGCACACTCACCGAATGCCATGCGCGGGAACTCGACAAGGGCGATGGCGTGCTGGTGCTCGCTGACTTGTACGGCGCCACGCCATGCAACATCGGCCTGTCGCTCGGCGCACTGGGCGTGCACCTGCGCTGTGTCTCCGGGCTCAATCTGCCGATGCTTCTGCGCGTACTCAACTATGCGGAAAAACCACTGGATGAACTGGCCGAAATCGCGGCCAGCGGCGGCCGCGGAGGAATTTTCATCGATCATGCTTGAACAGGACATTGTCATTACCAACCGACTGGGGCTGCATGCCCGCGCCTCGGCCAAGCTGGTGCAACTGGTGCAGGGTTTCAAATCCACCGTATGGCTGGTCAGCAAGGGCCGCGAAGTCAATGCACAGAGCATCATGGGCGTGATGATGCTGGCGGCCGGGATGGGTTCCGCGCTGACCATTCGTGCCGACGGCCCGGACGAGGCAGCCGCATTGGCCGCCGTGGCCGAGCTGTTCGACCGGAAATTCGACGAAGGAGCATGAGGATGAGAGCGGGAAACGGCGAACGGGAAACGGCGAGCGCATGCGTCGCGGCGAGTTGCCGAGGCGCGGCGCGATGGGACCAGAGGCCGCATGCCTGCCTGGCCCCGCATGTTCCCCGTCCCCCGTTTCCCGTTCCCGGCCACTGCGCGGGAGTCGCCCCATGAGGCAGATTCTCCCCGGCACCGTCGCCGCCCACGGCATGGCATTGGGCCGGGCACGGCTGGTGCAGCCGAGCCGGTATTCGGTCGACACCCGGCCATTGACCGACGACGAGATCGAGGATGAGATCGGCCGCCTGCATCGCGCACTGGATACCGCCCGGCGGGAACTGCGCGAACTGCGCAGCAAGCTGCATGGCGCGCTGGCGCGCGAGGTCAACGAGTTCATCGATGCCCACAGCCTGCTGCTGGACGACGAAGAACTGCTGCGCGGCCTGGACGACATGGTGCGGATCGGCCTCTACCGTCCCGGTGCGGCACTGATCAAGCAGCGCGACCGCCTGTCTGCCGTGTTCGAGGCCATGGACGACCCCTACCTGCGCAGCCGCAAGGAAGACGTCGAACAGGTGATCAACCGGGTGATCTCGGCGCTGCAGCGGCAGACCAGCCCGGAGGAACGCAAGCTGGCCGCACGCGTGGGCGAGATCCTGATCGCCGACAGCGTCGCACCCGCCGAGATGGCACAGCTGGCCGGCAGCGGCCTGCTCGGCGTGATCGGCAGTTCAGGCAGCGTGTATTCGCACAGTGCCATCCTGGCGCGCAGCCTCGGCCTGCCGATGCTGGTCGGTACCCGCGATGCGCTGTCGGAGATCCATGACGACGACCTGATCCTGCTCGATGCCGAACGCGGCGAGGCGGTGGTGCATCCCGCCGCACAGGATCTTGCTCATTACCGCGCCTGGCAGCGCGGGGCGTTGATCGAAGGGCGCCGTCTGGCCAAGCTGGCGAATGCGCCCACGCGCACGCGAGACGGCATCGAGATCAGCCTGTACGCCAACGCCGAGACCGCTGCCGACGTGGCCATGGCGCGGGCGCGCGGCGCCGATGGGATCGGCCTTTATCGCACCGAATTCCTGTTCCTCAGGCACAAGGGGCTGCCTTCGGAAGACGAGCAGTTCATCGCCTATCGCGACCTGGTAATGGGCATGGGCGGCTTGCCGGTCACGATCCGCACGCTGGATCTGGGCGCGGACAAGGCCGATGCCGCCGGACTGGTCGTGCGCGGCGAGGACAACCCGGCGCTCGGGGTGCGCGGCGTGCGCCTCTCGCTGCGCTACCCGGCGGTATTTTCGACCCAGATCCGCGCGATCCTGCGCGCCGCCTGTTACGGCCCGGTGCGCGTGCTGGTGCCGATGGTGACCCAGCCGGACGAGATGATCGCGGTACGCACGCTGTTCAAGCTGGCGCGGCAGGAACTGGAACGCGAGAGCATCGATCTGCCGGAAATACTGCCGCTGGGGGCGATGATCGAAGTGCCGGCGGCGGCGATCAACGTGCGGGCGCTGCTGGCGTATTGCGATTTCCTCTCGATCGGCACCAACGATCTGGCCCAGTACGTACTGGCCGCCGACCGCGGCAACGACGCATTGGAAAACATCTACAACCCGCTGCAACCGGCATTTCTGCGCTTGCTGTCGCACGTGATCAGCTCCGGCCGCCGCGCCCGCAAGCCGGTGAGCCTGTGCGGCGAGATCGCCGGCGACGTGAATTTCACCGCGCTGCTGCTGGCGCTGGGCCTCAACGAATTCAGCATGCATCCTGGGCAGATCCTGCAGGTCCGCGACCGCCTGGCCACGCTCGACCACGCGCATCTGCGCGGCCACGCCACCCGACTGCTGCGCGCCTTCACGCACGAACAGACCGAGACGTTGCTGGCCGGAATCACCGGCGCTCACGGCGTCGCGTGAGCGCATGGCCGGTGCCGCCGGAATCGGTTTCGCCGAGAAACGCATCCAGCAGCGCGCCGCGATATTTCTCCCGGTGCAGCAGCAGCGACAGCCTGCGCTGCAGATCGAGGAATGGCGTTTTCAATGCCTTCAATCGCCCCGTCGCCAGCGCATCGGTGACCGCCACGGCGGGCAGGCAGGCAATGCCCAGTCCGGCGATCACGGCCTGCTTGATCGCCTCGATCTGATCGAGCTCCAGCGCGGTTTCGCCGGCCGGCAATTGTGCCAGCACGCGCTCGCTGGTCGCGCGCGTGGCCGAACCTGGCTCGCGCAACACCCAGCGCGCACCGGCGAAATCGGCGGGCTTCAGGACCCGCCTGCGCGCCAGCGGGTGATCCGGCGGCGCACACAGGACCAGCATGTCGTCGCGCCATGGACGCACTTCGAGCAGCGGGTGGATGACCGGCCCTTCGACGCAGCCGATGTCCAGTCCGTGATCGAGAAGGGCTGAAGCGATCGTTTCGGTGTTCGCCACCCGCAGGCGGATCGCCACCTGCGGATGGTCGCGCACGAACGTCCCGAGCAGATCGCCAACAAGGTAATTGCCCACGGTATTGCTGGCGCCGACGCGCAGCTCGCCGGCCAGCGTCGCCATGCCTTCACTGCCACTGCCGCGGCGGGCGAACTCGGCATGGCGCTCCAGCAGCTCCTGCGCCAGGGGCAGCAGCTCGCGTCCCCGCGCATTCAGGTGCAGGCGCCCGCGTTCGCGCGCAAACACCGGCGTGTCGAGCTGCCGCTCCATTTCCGCCAGCGCCATGCTGGCAGCCGGCTGGGTCAGGTACAGCCGCTCGGCCGCGGCCCGCACGCTGCCGTGCAGCGCAATCTGCACGAACACCTCGAGCTGGCGCGGGCTGATGTTTATCATCAATAAATCTTATATGGATAATCAATGATTGCAATTATTATTGATTCATATCCAGGCGGACAATGGCTCCACTTCCGGAGCCCATCGATGCAACAGTCCATGTTCGTCATCACCCCGCAACGCCTGCAGCACTACGCCCCCGGCCTGTTGCTGAGCGTGCTGCTCAGCCTGCTTGCGTTGCTGCTCGGACACCGCGCGCCGCTGATCGGCGGCCCGGTGATCGGCATCGTGCTTGGCATCCTGGTACGCAACCTGTTGCCACCGAACGAGCGCTACGGCCCGGGCATCGCGTTTGCCGGCAAATACGTGCTGCAATGGTCGATCGTTGCACTGGGTTTCGGCCTCAGCCTCGGCCAGGTGGCGCACACGGGCCTGCAGTCGCTGGCGGTGACGGCCGTGACCATGACCACCGCATTCCTCGCTGCATGGCTGCTCGGGCGCCGGCTCGGCGTGCACGACAAGCTGCAGATCCTGATCGGCGTGGGCACCGCGATCTGCGGCGGCTCGGCGATTGCCGCGGTGACCCCGATCATCCGGCCGGACGACCACGACACCGCGTTCGCGATCTCCACCATCTTCCTGTTCAACCTGGTGGCGGTGCTGCTGTTTCCGCTGCTCGGCCATCTGATGCACATGTCGGACATGGGTTTCGGCCTGTGGGCGGGTACCGCGATCAACGACACCTCCTCGGTGGTCGCCGCCGGATTCAGCTACAGCAAGGCCGCCGGCGACTACGCCACCATCGTCAAGCTGACCCGCGCCACGCTGATCATCCCGGTGGCCCTGGTGCTGGCGTTCGCGGTCGCCGCGCGCGAGAAGCGCAAGCTGGAGGAAAGTGGCGAAGCGGACCGTTTCAGCCTCGCGAAGATCTTTCCGTGGTTCATCCTGTGGTTCCTGGCCGCCTCGGCCGCGTGCACCGCGGGTCTCGTTCCGGCCGCCGTGCAGCCGGCGACCCACCAGATCGCGGAGTTCCTGATCATCGTGGCGCTGACCGCGATCGGGCTCTGCGCCGACCTGCGCAAGATGGCCTCCACCGGCGCCCGGCCGATCCTGCTCGGGCTTGGCGTGTGGGTCGCCGTTGCCGTCAGCAGCCTGCTGGTACAGCTGGTGATCGGACAACTGTGACCGTCACCGCACCCGATACCGGCCGATCGGCAAATGCCGGTGAATACCTGTCGCCGGCCGGCAGCCGCCGGCAGCGCGATGCCGCTGCAACCTGAATGCCGCCTGCATCGCTGCGACCGGCAACGGCCCGGTTCGATCTGCCATGGAAATCAGCCTAGTATGGTGAGCACGCAAGTCGTTGCGCTCCGGGAAGGCTCGGCTGATGCAAAGTCTACCTACCTCGCATTTGTCTGCCACCGGCACGGCCGACGGTCCTGCCCGCGAAGCGCTGCACGTATCGGATAGCCGCTACCGTCGACTGTTCGAGACTGCCAGGGACGGGATCCTGCTGGTCAACGCCGACACGGCCCGGATCGAGGACGTCAATCCCTGCCTGATCCGCCTGCTGGGCTATTCGCACGCGGAATTCCTCGGCAAGAAGCTGTGGGAAGTTGGCCTATTCGTGAACAAGGCGCAGGGCACGGAGTTGTTCGCGGAACTGCAAACGACGGGGTTCGCCCACTACGAGGACCTGCCGCTCGTGACCAAGGCCGGCGCCCGCATCGAGGTGGAATTCGTAGGCAACGCTTGCGACTGCGAGGGCATCAAGGTCATTCAGTGCAACATCCGCGACATCAGCGAGCGCAAGGCCGCCGAGGCGAAATTCCAGCGGCATGTCCATCTCTACGCCGCCCTGAGCCAGACCAACAAGGCCATCGTGCACTGCACCAGCGAGCAGGAGCTGTTCCAGCAAGTCTGTCGCGCCGCAGTGCAATTCGGCGGCATGAAGATGGCATGGGTCGGCCTGGTCGACCCGCAGACCCTGACGGTGCGGCCCGTCGCCAGTTTCGGTGACGACGCCGGCTACCTCGATGCGATCAAGGTCTCGGCAGACGCCTGCAACCCGTTCAGTGGCGGCCCGACGGGGACGGTCATCCGCGAGAATCGTCTGTACTGGTGCCAGGATTTCCAGACCGATCCGATAACCGCCCCCTGGCGCGAGCACGCCGCACGCGCCGGTCTGGCCGCATCCGCCTCGCTGCCGCTGAGTCACGATGGCAGGGTCGTCGGCGCCTTCACGCTGTATTCGGGAGAGGTCAACGCCTTCGATGAAGCGGCGCGCGCGCTGTTGTCGGAAATGGCGACGGATATCGGCTTCGCGCTCGACAACTTCTCGCGTGAATCCCGGCGCCAGCAGGCGGAAGAACAGATCCTCTTCCAGAACGCGATCCTCAGGACCCAGCAGGAAACCTCGCTCGACGCCATCCTGGTAGTCGACGAGAGCGGCAAGATCATCTCGCACAATCACCAGTTCGTTGCCCTGTGGCAGCTCTCCCCGCAACTCGTGAACGGGCGAATGGCTGCGCTCGTGCTGCAGTCGGTAGCCGGCCAGCTCGAAAACGCGGATGCCTTTGTCGCGCGGATCGGTTACCTGAATACGCATCGCGACGAGACCAGCCACGACGAAATGCGCCTGAAGGACGGCCGGACCATCGACCGTTATTCCGCCCCATGCAACGGGTCCGATGGTCGGCACTACGGGCGCGTCTGGTATTTTCGCGACATCACCGAGCGCAAGCAGGCGGAGAGCCGGGTCGCCGATCTCAGCCGCGTGCACGCCGTGCTCAGCGGCATCAACGCCCTGATCGTGCGCGCGAGCGACCGCGACGAACTGTTCCGCGAATCGTGCCGGATCGCGGTCGAGGCCGCCGGATTCCGCATGTCCATGCTGGCCATGATCGATCGCGAGACCAGCAAGGTCGTTCCGGTGGCTGCAGCGGGCAAGAGCGAGGATCTGATGGCCGACATCCGGAAGATCCTGGCGTCCGATCAACTCGCCTCGGCCACGATGGTGTCGCGGGCGATCCGCGAGAAGAGGCCGATCGTCTCGAACAATACCCTCGATGATCCCCAGCTCAGCCTGGGCAACAAATACATCCAGGCCGGAGTCCGCTCGCTGGTGGTGTTGCCCGTGCAGATGGCAGGCCATGTACACGGGGTGCTGGCACTGTATGCGGGCGAGCGCAATTTCTTCCACGAGGAGGAGCTGAACCTGCTGCAGGAACTGGCGGGCGACATCGCCTTCGCGATCGACCACATCGACAAGCAGGAACAGCTCAACTACCTCGCCTACTACGACGTGCTCACCGGACTGGCCAACCGCAGCCTGTTTCTCGAGCGGCTGGCGCAGTACATGCGCAGCACGCTCAGCGGCACGCACAAGCTTGCCATCGCCGTGATCGATCTGGAGCGGTTCAAGAACGTCAACGACAGTCTCGGCCGGCCAGCCGGCGACGCGCTGCTGAAACAGGTGACGCAGTGGCTGACGCGAAGCACCGGAGACGCCAGCCTGCTGGCGCGCATCGAGGCGGATCATTTTGCCGTGATGCTGCCGAGAATCGGGCAGGATGAAGAGGTGGCCCGATTGGTCGAGAGAACGATCGAGGCTTTCGTGGACAACCCCTTCCGCCTGGATGACGCCGTGTTCCGGATCACCCCGAAAGTCGGCGTAGCCGTGTTTCCGGGGGACGGCGTCAACGCCGACACCCTGTTCCGCAACGCCGAAGCCGCGCTCAAGCAGGCCAAGGCGAGCGGCGAGCGCTATCTGTTCTATACCCGGACAATGACGACAGCGGTTGCCAGAAAGCTGTCCCTGGAAAATCAGCTGCGCGAGGCGCTCGACAACGAACAATTCGTCCTTCATTACCAGCCCAAGACAAACATCGCGAGCGGCCAGATCACCAGCGTCGAGGCGCTGATCCGCTGGAACGACCCGGACAACGGGCTGGTGCTGCCCGACCAGTTCATCCCGATCCTGGAGGAAACCGGGTTGATCAACGATGTCGGGCGCTGGGCGCTGCGCAAGGCGGCCGCCGACTATCTGCGCTGGCTTGGCTCGGGGCTGGCCGCCGTGCGCATCGCGGTGAACGTGTCGCCGCTGCAATTGCGCAATCGCGGTTTCATCGACGACATCAGGCAGGTCGTCGGCGGCGATGCCCGACTGGCCGATGCCCTGGAACTGGAAATCACCGAAAGCCTGATCATGGCGGACGTCAGGCACAGCATCGCCAGCCTGCAGGCGATCCGCGCCTTGGGCGTGAGCATCGCCATCGACGACTTCGGCACCGGCTTCTCCTCGCTCAGCTACCTCGCCAAATTCCCGGTGGACACGCTGAAGATCGATCGGTCCTTCATCGTCGACATGACGGCACGGCCGGAAGGGTTGTCGCTGGTGGCCACCATCATCAACCTGGCGCATTCGCTCAAGCTCGAAGTCGTGGCGGAGGGTGTGGAGAGCGAGGAACAATTGCGCCTGCTGCGCTTGCTCGACTGCGACCAGATGCAGGGGTTCCTGTTCAGCGAAGCGGTACCGGGCGCGGTCCTCGAAACACGATTCCTGTCCCCGCATGGCGTGAGATGATCCTCGGGTTTCCGGGCGGCGGGTTGCGGGACTTCGCCGTCGTTCCCGACAGGCTCCCGGCATGAGGTCGAACACGGCGCGGCCACCGCAAATTGCAGCGCGCCGAGGTGACGCCTGTCACTGGCGCAAAGGCCGGCCGCAACGTAACGTCGCACCATCAATCAATGAGCACGGTGGCCGCCATGCAGGACCAGCAACCCGAATCGGGGCATCATCACGAATACCGGCTGTTCCCGGCCGCGGCCGTGATCGCGGTCGGCGTGATTTTCCTGATGAGCAATCTCGGCGTAAAGATCCCGTTCCTCGACAACAGCAACTGGTGGGCGTGGCTGATCCTGATCGCCGCGCTGCAACCGCTGGCCCGGGCGTACGAGGTATTCCGCGAGCGTGGGAAAGTGGATGCGCAAGCCGTCTACTCCCTGCTGGTCGCAGCGGCGATCATCCTCGTCGCAGCGATGTTTCTGCTCGGCCTCGATTGGCAGGTGTGGTGGCCGCTGTTCGTGATCCTCGGCGGTCTGTTCACGCTGGTGCGCAAACCCTGTCGCAGTCGTTACTGGCACCGCCGACACCGCGGGTACGGCGACGCTGGCGACGCGACCTTCAGGCACTGAGCCGCAACCCGGCCCAAGTCGGTGCCTCCAGCCTGATCGCGCCTGAGGCAGCCGGCGCGCGGCATGGACTGCCGCCAGTACCACGGACACCGGGTGCAGATGCCGGCGGCTGCTCGGGTCGGACCCGGTCCCGCGCGGCACGTCGTAGCGCTACCGAGGCCGCAAGCGCCGCAGCCGGCAACACCGGCCACTCGCGCACATTCGCGACCAACGGCGCGACGCTTCCACCAGCCTTCACCTGAGCGGACGTTCGCGACCGGCAGGAAAGGCTCGAATGCACCCATTTTGGGCCTGGTCACGACAGACACAAGCAGCCGGGCATCGTCAGACAGTGCACGTGGCCGGCAGCTCCCGCGTGGACACGGGCACAGACGTCAGTGGTCGTCGATTTCCAGGATCGCACCGGCACGCGGATCGCACACGAACACATGGCCGTCGTTGTCGCCGGCAACGCAATGCGCGTGCTGCGCGGTCTTGTACTCGGCTACCGGCTTCAGCGCGCCCGATGCGGCCACATCGAAAATCGTTAGGGTGGCCGCTCTTGCACCGGGCACGTACAGATGGTGCAGCTTCGGGCTGTAGCCGATGATGTCGATGCCGGCACCGGCGGGCGCACTCGCGATCACCTTGCCGTTCTCGGCCGGGGCCAGCGTCACGACCTTGCCTTCGCCGCAGGCGACGAAGACGTGGCTGCTGGCTTCGTCGATGGCCAGTCCGTTGGATCCCTTGCAGGTGTTCGGCCACTCGGCCAGGACTTTGTGCGTGGTGAGTGCGATCTCCACCGTCTTGTTCTTCCACAGATTCGAATAGGCCCGGTTGCGCTGGTCGTCGATCTCCAGTGACTCCGGTCCGCCTGGAACGCGAATGACCGTTTCCGGCGTCAGCACGGGTCCGGAATCCACCGAGAGCCTGAAAACCTGGATCTGCGCCTTGCCGGGCTCGGTCACCCAGATTTCGTGGGTGCGCGCGACGTAGCGAACGTAATCCGGGCCACTCTCGAGCTGGGTGCGTCCCAACAAGGCATGTGTTTTCGGGTCGATCGTCACGATCTCGGTGGGGTCGTGATCGCTGGCAAACAGGTAGCCCTCGGCGTACATCGCGGAGGTGGTGCCTTCGCGGAAAGACTGGACCTTCGCAGTCGCGCTCACATCCGGGATGACGGTCAGCGCATGCGTCGCCGGATCCATCAGGACCAGGTTGCCCGTGGTGCCGGCCGGGATCGTGATGCGATCGAGCCGCTGGGCGTAACCGATGTCGTCGAAACCGATGCCGTGGACGCCGCCGGGCATCTTGATCACGGCTTGCGGTGCGAGCGGCGCGGACGCCGCGAATACGGCGAAGGGCGCCGCTACGGTCAGCAGGATCAAGGGTAGAAGCGCTTTCATGGCTGACCTCTTATCGCTTAGAAATTCGCCAATACCAGAATATGCCGCACAAGCGTAATGGAATGAACTACTGCCCAAGCGTGCCCATCGTCATGTACCTCGATGCGATGAACAAGATCGCGTGCCGATCCTTGCGCCTCTTTAATCACAGCCACGAGGCAATCATGTCCAACCCGGGCGTGAGCGGCCACTTCCCCGGCGCGAAATTGCAGTCAGGCATTCGCGCGGCATCACGTCGGATCCTGTCGCCCTTTGACTGCGGATACCCTTCCTGCCTTATAGTCGTTATTCGATATCGAGAATCGATGCAGATAAGGCAGTGTGAGCGATCGCGACCTCTGCACGGGTTTGATCCGTCTGCACGTGCTCCACCATGCGGCGACCGCCCCCATCTACGGCCAGGAAATGATGGAAGAACTGTCGCACCACGGTTACCGGCTCAGTCCAGGCACGCTGTATCCCATGCTCCATGGCCTTGAGATGAAGGGTTACCTGAAATCGTCCCGGGGCCGCAATGGAAAGGTGACCCGTCGCACATGCCGCTTGTCAGTCAAGGGGCAGCGCGCCTTGCAGGGTGCGAAGGCCAGGGTCGGGGAGTTGTTTGGCGATCTGTTCGACGATGCGCCCGTGTGACCATGGTCGCCATGAACATCTTGTCGAAGAACTTGCGCGCGGGATCGCGAACGAACCGATCCGGGTCGGCATGCCGCCGCTCAATCGGGCTGCTCGGGATAGCGACGGCCCTGAGTACGCTCTTGAGAGTGGCCTGGGCCAACCCGCCATTCCAGACCGACGATCCTGGCGTGTTTCCCGTGCACTCAGGCGAAGCCTACCTGTTCTCGGCCGGCAGCCGCAGCGCCGACGGGCTCGATCTTTCGGCCGCACCGGGCGCGGAGGTCAACTACAGCGTCCTCCCCAACACCTTCTTCCATCTCATCGTGCCACTGGGCTACAACGATCCCCATGCGGGCGGCGCGGCCTACGGGCCGGGGGACGTGGAGCTCGGTTTCAAGTGGCGGTTCCTGAACCAGAAGGATAACGGCATCGACGCCGCCACCTTTCCGTTGGCCGAACTGCCGACCGGCAGCGCGCGGCGCGGGTTGGGCAGCCACGAGGCCAGCTATTTCCTGCCCGTATGGCTGGAAAAGGACTGGGGACCGTGGACTGTCTACGGAGGCGGCGGTCGCTGGTTCGTGTACGACTCCGGACAGCGCGACTGGTGGTACAGCGGCGTGCTGCTGCAACGCCAGATCACGCCGGAGCTGTACATAGGCGGCGAGCTGTTCCACGAGACGGCGCAAACCATAGGCGGCCGGCAATCCTCGGGTTTCAACGTGGGTGGTGGCTACGCCATCGAGGGGCCATGGCAGGTGTTGTTCTCGGCCGGGCGCAACATCACCGACGTAGCCGACAACCGCTTTTCGTATTACTTGGCGTTGTATCGCACTTTCTGAGATTTGCAGCGCTTCACAGGCAAATTGCACGAGACCATCGCCATGCCGTTGCAGCCAGGCCATCCCCCCGATTGCGATCCCGACAAAGTGTTGAAGAGCCGCGATACCGGTACGCCGTTTGAAGTCGCCGCCGCGTTTCTCAGGCTTGGTGTGACATCGTTTGGTGGTCCCATCGCCCACCTCGGCTACTTTCATCGCGAGTTCGTCGTCAGGCGGCGCTGGCTGGACGAAGACCACTACGGTCATCTCGTCGCGCTCTGCCAATTCCTGCCCGGACCGGCGAGCAGCCAGGTGGGTTTCTCGCTGGGGCTGATGCGGGCGGGCTGGCTTGGCGGCTTCGCCGCTTTCCTCGGATTCACCTTGCCGTCCGCACTGGCATTGCTGGTGTTCGCGGCGCTGAGCGATCGCCTGACCGGACCGCTGGGACAAGCGGCCATCCACGGATTGAAGCTCGTCGCCGTTGCCGTCGTGGCGCAGGGCGTGTTGCGCATGGTGCAACGATTGACCCCGGACCGCAATCGCGCGCTCATGGCCGCAGCTGCTGCGGGCCTCGTGGCCATCAGCGGCACTGCACTGATGCAGCTGTACGCGGTGGCAGGTGGTGCCCTGCTTGGGCTGTGGTTATGCCGTCATGTCGAGCGCGACACGGGCGGGACGTTTTCGATCGGATACGGACGCAGGGTGGGCAGCTTGCTGCTGACAGCCTTTGCCATCCTGCTGGCAGCTTCGTTGTCCGTCGCGCATCATGGACCTCTGCTCGCGCAAATCGCGGCCGCGTTCTATCGCACCGGCGCTCTTGTGTTTGGCGGCGGTCATGTGGTGCTGCCATTGCTCCAGCATGCCATTGTCGAGCCGGGCTGGATCGGCAAGGATGCGTTCCTTTCGGGTTATGGCGCCGCACAGGCCGTGCCAGGCCCCATGTTCAGCTTCGCCGCCTTTCTCGGCGCACAACTGCAAGGCGGATGTGGCGGCATCGTCGGGGCCGGCATCGGGCTGGCGGGGATCTTCCTGCCTGGACTGCTGCTGGTATCCGGAGCATTGCCTTACTGGCAGACGCTCGCGCGCCGCGAACGTGCTGCGAGCATGCTCGCGGGCGTCAACGCTGCCGTCGTCGGGCTGCTGGCAGCAGCGTTGTACAACCCGGTGTGGACCAGCGCCGTACTGTCAGCACGAGACTTCGCGATTGCGCTGGTCGCGTTCGCGATGCTGGTGGCCGCCAGGTGGTCGCCGCTGGTCGTGACGGTTTGGTGCGTGCTCGCATCGATCACCTCGACGCTCCGGCCTTGAGGCCCTGCCAACAAGCCGCGTAATCGAGAACGCTGTTCCGCATAAAGGTCGGCTTCGGGTCGAAGGCAGCCACTCCCGCCTCACCCCTTGCCCTGCTCCACCAGCGTCATCGCCACCTTGTCGCGCAGGTACACCGGCAGGGCCAGCTCCGGCGCCTGTGCATGGCCGGCCTTGAACTCGGCGACCGCCAGCTCGGCGACATGCGCCGCCTGGGGGTAGCGCAGGCCGTCGGCCGAATGCAGGGGGGCGGTGAGGCGCTGGCTCAACACGGTGGCGTAGGTGGCCCAGCCGGTGCCGACCACCTGCCACGCCGCGGCATCCGGCAGATGCAGCGTGTCGGCGGTGCAGACGCGTTCCTCGTCCAGCGCGATCAGGCCGCCGTGGCCGTCGCGGCGGTAGCAGGCGGCGTAGATCTCGCCCATGCGCGCGTCGATCACGGCAAGGATCGCGGTGTGCTCCTCCTCGGGCGCCTCCAGCGCCAGTGCGGCCAGCGAGGAGATGGTGATCACCGGCACATCCAGCGCCAGCGCCATGCCCTGCGCCAGCGACACGGCCAGCCGCACGCCGGTGAACGCACCGGGGCCGCGGCCCACCGCGACCGCATCCAGCGCATGGCGGCCGATGCCGGCCTCGGCCAGCAGCGCGTCGGCCATCGGCAGCACCAGTTCGGTGTGCCGGCGCGGCGCGACCTCGCTGCGGGCGATCAGCTCGTCGCCGTGGATCAGGGCGACGGAGCAGGCTTCGGTGGCGGTTTCGATCGCGAGCAGGTTCATGATCGCTCCATGATACCGGCAGGCGGCTCGGGCGAGTCCGCTGCCGCCGCGGTCGGCCCCGGACTCATCGGCACGTACGCGTACCAGTCGATGCGCCGGGTCAGGTACATCATCAGCGCCACCATCGCCAGCAACACCAGCGCGCCGATCAGCAGGGCGTACTGCTCGGCGGCGATCAAGCCGTACAGCACCGTGTAGATCAGCCCCAGCACGCCGCCCAGCAGCAACCCCGCGCGACGGGCGCGCAGCACCGCCATCGCGTAGCCGCCCACGATCGCCACCACCGCCGCCGCGGCCAGCGCATACGCCGCGCCGAAGCCGATCTGCTCGGACAACGCCAGCAGCACCACGTAGAACGCGGCCAGCGCCGCGCCCACCAGCAGGTATTGCACCGGGTGCACGCGCAGCCGCTTCAGCACCTCGAACAGGAAGAACACGACGAAGGTCATCGCGATGAACAGCAGCCCGTACTTGCCCGCGCGCACGTTGCGCTGGTACACGTCCACCGGCTGGTACAGCTGCACGCCGAAGGCCGATGCGTGCAGATCGGCATTCATGTCGCCGTCGTTGTCCGCCCAGTGCTGGCCATAGCTGCGGTTGAGGTCGAGCAGGTGCCAGTGCGCGCTGAAGCCCTGCGCATCGATGCGGTGCTGCAGCGGCAGCGCCGCGCCGATGAAACCCGGATCGCGCCACGGCGCGCGCATGGTGACGTCGGTGTTGCGCGCCAGCGGCAGCAGTTGCAGCGATTCGGTGCCAGCCAGCTTGAGGCTCGCCTCGACATCGATCGGCCGGCCGCCCAGCGCGTCCAGGTCGACCGGCACCACCACCGTCGGCCACGAACCGAGCCGTTCGGCCGACGACTCCAAGCGCACCGGCCTGCCATTGATGCGCAACTCGTCCACATCCTGCAGGCCGCGCAGATCGCCGATCGGCAACCGCAACTCGGCCTTGCCGCCCTGCCATTGCGCATTGCTGTCATGGCGGTACTGCGCCAGATCCTGTGGCTGGAAACGGGCATCCAGTTTCACCGTGGCCACGTACACCGGCACGCCGTAGATGCCGTACCGGCGCGTCTGCACCGCCATCGCCACATCCGCCTTCAGCGTGTCGGCCAGCACGCTCTCGCTGCCGGCGCGCAGTTGCGGCGGCTGGTTCTCCAGCACCGTCGCCGGGCGCATCGTGGGCACCACGAGCACCGGGCCGCCAAGCACCTGCCGGCCGCCCCAGCCCTGCGCGATCTGCGCCATCGCGTCTTCGCGCAACTGCCGGCGCTCGCCGACCAGCGCCCGCACCTGCATCAGCGGTATCGTCATCACCAGCGCCAGCATCCCGACGCCCAGCACCTTGGCGGTCGCCGTCTGCGTCCATGAACCCATCGCACGCCCCTTCTGTTGTCGGAGCGTCGATCAGAACAGGTGCGGCGGCGCCACGGCAGGCAAACGCGGGCGAAACGCGGGCCATCAAGCGGCCGTCCGCTGTCCGTGCGCCATGTTTGCCAGTCCGGCGGCGTTCAAACACAGGCGCGCACGACACCGCAAGTGCAAGGAGCGCTCCCCAACGACGCCCCTTGCCGATATCGTCTGGCGTGGAATGGGGCTTCACGTCCTGAAGCGCCGAAGGAAACCGGTCGCGCAGCGCCAGGGCGGATTCCTTGCCCCGTTCGCCGGGCCGGCCGACGAAGGGCTACAGGTTGAAGAAGTACACGGGCGCAAGCGCCGCAACGACCGCCAATGCCTGAAGAGCCAGGACCGGCAGCGAAAAACGCGGAGCCCGCGGCAGCCACTTGATCGCGAAAAATGCCACGAGCGGCACTTGCCCGGCGATGAGAAGCTGAAAGATGTGCGCGGCAGCGCCTTCGTCGGCCTGATGGGCAGCGCCAGCCAGGGCGAGTCGGCCGAGCACCAGGGCCAGCGCCGCGGCTGACATTGCCAGCGGCAGGAACGCGCTTGGCCGTTTAAGCACAGTTGGAAGAGTCATCTCATACCTCCATGCACAGGTTGAAAGACCAGGGGGTTGCAGAAGAAAGTACCACCATGCGGGATCGCGTGATCGCAGCGGGCACTTGAACCTCTTCCGACATGCGGCGCGTCGATTGCAGAGCGTTCCGCGCAGCCGCTTTTCCCATCCCTGGCGATCAACTTGCCCGACAGGGCGATCCCTGCAGGGGCAGACACGACCGGCCCAACCGATCGGAAAACCATGCTGCCGGGTGATGTCCAGAAGGCCCGCAGGCAGCGGTTGAATATGGACAGATCAGCGCGTCCCCAGGGCTGGCGCAGCTATGCGCCGGGCTTGCTGCTGCCGGCGTATTTGCCCGACAGTTTCTCCATCACGCCGCATGCAAGGACAGCCCCGACCGCCGCTATGTCGAGAATCCAGTTCCAGCCGTGCCGGCCGAGCGGCAAAATGCCCAGGCCATAAAGCAGGGACGAAAGCGCCGCCATGAGAAAGAGCGGACCCGTATAGAAACAATGCAGCCGTCCGCAGCGGCGAGCATTGATCAAGCAGGCGGCTCCCATCACCGTGAAGCCGAAGGTCCAGACCAGGGTGCGCACCAGGTTTCCGCTACCGGCACTGATGATGATCAGCACCCACGGTCCTATCCACAGCAGCCCCGTTGCCCGGCGGGAACCGAGCAGGTCTTTTTCGCTGGGCGTCGCGCAGTGGGTCATGGTCCATGCCTCGCAGTCCGGTCCAGAGTGTACCTTCGGTCGCGAGCCTGGCAAGTGGACCGGCCGCTCCGGTCGCAAGCAGCCATCGCCCGACGTCCCGGGCGCCGCCCCAGCCCTCGACGTCGAGGCCGCGATGTCTGGCGTACCACGCCGCCAGCGCGGCAGGATCGCGCGACTTGAAGAAGATGCCGCCGAGTCCGGTGACCTTGGCCATGGATTGCCTCGCTGCTTCCGTCTTTCGTGTGGAGGTCAGTTGCGGTGGCGAGGGCATCGGCTCCTGCAGGGGTCAGGTTGCGGGCGCATCATGGAAGAATGCCTGCACGTGCGCCAGCTCGCGCGTGCGCGGCATCGGCGGCAGGCTGGCGAGGAACAGCTTGCCGTAGCCCTTGCCGGTGAGGCGCGGGTCGCACAGCACCAGCACGCCGCGGTCGTGCACGCTGCGGATCAGGCGGCCGGCGCCCTGCTTCAGCGCGATCGCCGCGCCGGGCACCTGCCAGCCCATGAACGGGTTGATGCCCGACTGCTGCAGCGCTTCCAGCCGCGCCATCAGCACCGGATCGTCGGGCGCGGCGAACGGCAGCTTGTCGATCACCACCACGCTGAGCGCCTCGCCGACCACGTCGACGCCTTCCCAGAAACTTGCCGCGCCCAGCAGCACGCCGTGGCCGCTGGCGCGGAACTCCTCCAGCAGCCGCGGCCGCGGCGCGGTGCCCTGCACGAACAGCGGCCACGGCACCTTGTCCTGCAGCAGCTCGGCGGCCAGCCGCAGCGCGCGATGCGAGGTGAACAGCAGAAACGCGCGGCCGCCAGAGGCGTGCAGCACCGGCAGCACCGCCTCGATCACCTGCGCGGTGTAGTCGCGCGCGGCCGGATCGGGCAGCGGTGACGGCAGATAGCACAGCGCCTGGCGCGCGTAGTCGAACGGGCTTTCCAGACTCAGCGTGCGCGGATCGTCCAGCCCCAGCTGGCGCGCGAAATGCTCGAAGTTGCCGGCCACCGACAGCGTGGCGGAGGTGTGGATCCATGCCGCCTGGGTGCGCTCGCGCAGGCCGCGCATCGGCACGGCCAGATCCAGCGGCGTGGCGTACAGCGCGAAGCCGCGCGGGTAGTGCTCGTACCAGCGCACGTCGCGATCGCCGTGCCCCGCGTCGGCGGCATCGACGATGCGCTCCAGCCGCTCGGCCAACAGCGCGGCGCGCTCGTGCAGGTTGGCGAAGCCGCGCGAGCGCTCCGCCTGCGAAGCGAGCAGCTCGACCAGCGTGGCCAGCAGCTCGCGCAGATCGTGCATCGCCGCAGGCACGTCGCGGCTATCCTCAAGCTGCTGGAACGCGCCGCGCGACGGCAGCGCATCCATCGCCAGGCGCAGCCGGCGCAGCGCGTCCTGCAGCGCTTCCAGCGGCTCCAGCAGCAGGCCGATGGCGCCGGTGATGCCGCCGCATTCGGCCAGTGCGTCCTGCGCCAGCTCGCTCAGCTGGCGCGCGCTGATGCTCTGCGAGAAGAACTGCCCGGCCAGCTCGGGGATCTGGTGCGCCTCGTCCAGGATGAACGCCGCGGCGCCC
>JAGWNA010000030.1 GCA_028871555.1 Lysobacteraceae bacterium | reverse complement strand
ATGATCCCGAACGCCGGCAGGATCATGATGTAGACCTCCGGGTGCCCGAAGAACCAGAAGATGTGCTGGTACAGCACCGGGTCGCCGCCGCCGCCGGGGTTGAAGAAGCTGGTGCCGAAGTACTTGTCGGTCAGCAGCATGGTCACCGCGCCGGCCAGCACCGGCATCACCGCGATCAGCAGGAACGCGGTGATCAGCCAGCTCCACACGAACACCGGCATCTTCAGCAGATCCATCCCGGGTGCGCGCATGTTGAGGATGGTCGCGATGATGTTGATCGCGCCCATGATCGAGCTGATGCCCATCAGGTGGATCGCGAACACCACATACGCCAGCGAACCGCTCTGCAGCGCCAGTGGCGGATACATGGTCCAGCCACCGGCCGGGCCGCCGCCGGGCAGGAACAGGGTGGACAGCAGCAGCACGAACGCGAACGGCAGGATCCAGAACGAGAGGTTGTTCATGCGCGGCAGCGCCATGTCCGGCGCGCCGATCATCAGCGGGATCATCCAGTTGCCGAGGCCGACGAATGCCGGCATGATCGCGCCGAAGATCATCACCAGCGCATGCAACGTGGTCATCTCGTTGAAGAAGTACGGCTGCACCAGCTGCAGGCCGGGCTTGAACAGCTCGGCGCGGATCACCATCGCGAAACTGCCGCCGATGAAGAACATCGTCAGCGCGAAGACCAGATACAGCGTGCCGATGTCCTTGTGATTGGTGGACATGCACCAGCGCTGGAAGAAACCTTTCGGCGCGCCGTGGTGATCGTCGTGCTGATCATGGGTGGCTGCGTGGGACATGGCCTTGCACCTCTAACCTGTTGTTGAATGCGTCGAGTCGAAACTGCGTGAGCAGTGAAGGTTCAGCCCTGCTTGCCCGTGGCAGGAGCAACGGCGATCCGCGCGGTTTGCGGCGCGGCGGCAGTGGAGGCGGCCGCGGGTGCGGGTGCCGCAGGTGCGGGTGCGGCGGCCGGAGCGGCCGGCTTCGCTTCCTGCCCGGCCAGCCACCTGGCAAAGTCCGCCTTGGACTTGGCCACCACCACGATCGGCATGAAGCCGTGATCCTGGCCGCACAATTCGGCGCACTGGCCGCGATAAGTGCCCGGCGTGGTGATGTTGGTCCACGCGACGTTGACGATGCCGGGGATCGCATCCAGCTTCCAGCCCAGTGCCGGCACCCACCACGAATGGATCACGTCGCCACCGGTGATCAGGAAACGGATCTTGGTGTCGACCGGCACCACCAGCGGCTTGTCGACATTCAGCAGATAGGTGTTCTCGGCGCCCACCTTGACCGCATACGGATCCATGCCCGAACCGAGCTGGCGGGTCTGATCGCTCTGCGAATCGAGCTTGGACATGAAGCCGACCTTGTCGACCGGCTTGCCCAGGTAGCTGATGTAGTCGTAGCGCCATTTCCACTGGTAGCCGGTGACCTTCACCGTCATCTGCGAACCGGTGGTGTCCGCCCACGAGGTGAGTCCACCGGTGGACAGGTAGGCCAGCACGATGAGGATCATCACCGGGATCGTGGTCCAGACGATTTCCAGCGTGGTGTTGTGCGACCACTTCTCGGCCACCGCGCCGCGCGATTTGCGGAAGCGGAACATGGCGATGAACATCGCGCCGAACACCAGCACCCCGATCACCACGCACACGCCAAGCGAGATGTTGTTGAGGTGGTACGGCACCGGCGACCAGGTGCTTGCGCCGCGCTCCATGTTCAGCTGCCACGGACCCGGGGCGGCCTGAGCCGCGCCGCCGAACGAGGCAAGGGCCAGTGTCGCCCATGCCATGAATGATCGCCTGATGCCGCCAGATGTCATGTCTTGCACCTTAGATTCTGTTTTCGTGGCTGACCATTGAACTCGGCCAGCAGCACCATGAGTTTCCCCGACAACTCCACGCGTTCCCGGTCCGTCAGAAAAGCGCCTATCTCCAGCCTGTGACCGTGCGACGACAGCAGCAGGCAATGGCGGCCATTGCCCGGCTCCAGCAGCACGCGCACCCAGTACGACTGGAAACGCCTGCAGCTGCGACCCGGCAGCGATTGCACCTCCAGCGACGATGCGTCGAGGGTGATGCGCTCACTGCGCCCGCCGGCCCGCCACGCCGCGCGCAAGGCGCAAGTCATGGCGGCGGATTCAACCAAGGCAAACAGTGGAGCAAACACGTTCCCCTGCCACGCACCCAGTCCAGCCGTTGTCAACGCCAGCGCCACCAGAACCACGATCAATCGACGCAAACCGCGCCGGCTGAGCGTGCGATTGGGCTTGAGCCACATCGTCACGCTGGGCAGGCCGGCGGCAGCTGGTCGAAGCACGATCATGGGGATCCGGCGTGCCTGGAACGGCAAGATGATAGGGCGCAGCGAGGCATCGGGCAAGAATGCCGCAGCTTCTTGACCTGAATCAGGTCACCCCGACGCGTTGCGGTATGCCGCCGGCCTCCGCGCCCGGCGGCGGCCCCGGCAATGCCGCAAGGATCGCCGGGTACCTTCGCGCAACGCCCGGCGCGCAGCGTACAATCCCGCGCTCACCTCCGCAGCGGCGGATTTTTTCGGCAAGCCCGTGAACCAGCCCATTCTCATCTCCGAACTCCCCGATCGCATCGAGCCGGCCCGCGCGCGCATCACCGCGGCCTGGTTGCGCGACGAAACCGAAGCGGTCAACGACCTGCTCGACCAGGCCAGGCTGTCGCCGGACGAGCGCGAACAGGTGATCGAACAGGCCGTGGCGCTGGTCACACGCGTGCGTGCGCGCGCGAAAGACATGGGTGTGGTCGATTCGTTCATGCGCCAGTACGACCTGTCCAGCGAGGAGGGCGTGCTGCTGATGTGCGTGGCCGAGGCGCTGCTGCGCATCCCGGACAGCGGCACCGCCGACAAGCTGATCCGCGACAAGCTCGGCGACGCCAATTGGCGCAAGCATCTGGGGCGCAGCGAATCGCTGTTGGTCAACGCCTCCACCTGGGGGCTGCTGCTGACCGGCCAGCTGATCAACCTCGCCGATGGCACCCATCAGGACTTCACCGGCACACTGCGCCGGCTGGTCGCCCGCATCGGCGACCCCACCATCCGCGTGGCGGTACGCCAGGCCATGCGCATCATGGGCTACCAGTTCGTGATGGGACGTACCATGGCCGAGGCCCTGGAACGTGCCGCCAAGAAGGAAAACACGCCGTACCGCTACTCCTTCGACATGCTCGGCGAGTCGGCACTGACCGCCATGGACGCCGAACGCTACCAGCAGGCCTATCGCGATGCGATCGCGGCGCTCGGCAAGCACGGCCCGTTCGCCAACCATACCGAGGCACCGTCGATCTCGGTCAAGCTGTCAGCGCTGTTCCCGCGCTACGAAGTGGCCCAACGCGAGCGATCGCGCAAGGCGCTTGCCGAAAAGCTGCTGGAACTGGCGCAGCTGTCGATGAAGCACGGCATCGCGCTGTCGGTCGATGCCGAGGAGGTCGACCGGCTCGAGCTGTCGCTGGACATTGTCGGCGACGTCTTTGCGCATCCGTCACTGCAGGGCTGGAACGGCCTGGGCTTCGTGGTGCAGGCGTACTCCAAGCGCGCGCCGTTCGTGATCGACTGGCTGGTCGAAACGGCACTGGCGGAAAAGCGCCGCTGGTACGTGCGGCTGGTCAAGGGCGCCTACTGGGATGCCGAAATCAAGCGTGCGCAGGAGCAGGGTCTGAGCGGCTACCCGGTGTTCACGCGCAAGCCGAATACCGACGTGTCGTACCTGGCCTGCGCACGCCGGCTGTTCAATGCCGGCAGCGAACTGATCTACCCGCAATTCGCCACCCACAACGCGCACACCATCGCCGCGGTGCATCACATGGCGCAAGGTCGGCCGTTCGAGTTCCAGCGCCTGCACGGCATGGCTGTCGACCTGTATGCCGAAGTGATCGGCAAGAACAGCTTCAACGTGCCTTGCCGCGTCTACGCGCCGGTCGGTTCGCACCAGGATCTGCTGCCGTACCTGGTGCGTCGTCTGCTGGAGAACGGCGCCAACACCAGCTTCGTCAATCGCATCGTCGACGAAGAGCTGTCGCCGCGCGAACTGGTCGCCGACCCGTGCGAGACGGTGCGCGCGTTCGATTCGATTCCCCACCCGCGCATCCCGCTGCCGGCCAATCTCTACGGTGACAATTCTGCGCTTGCGCAGAATTCGAATTTCGTATCCAGGAAGAATTCCATGGGCGTCAACTTTGCCAACGACAATGAACTGAGGGCTCTGGCCGAGGCGGTCAACGCCCAGCAGGGGCCATGGACCGCCGGCCCGCTGGTGCCTGGCTCGAACAGCAGCGGCGCCCGCGTCGAGGTCACCGACCCGTCCGACCGCCGGCGCAAGCTGGGCAGCTACGTCACCGCCGACCCGGCCACGGTGGAGAGGGCACTGGCCAACGCCGCCGCCGCCCAGGACGGCTGGAACAACCTGCCGGTGACGAACCGCGCGGCGATGCTGGAGTACGCCGCCGAACAGTTGGAGGCGCGCCGCGCGGAATTCATCGCGCTGTGCGTGCGCGAGGCCGGCAAGAGCCTGCCCGACGCGATCGCCGAGATCCGCGAGGCGGCCGATTTCCTGCGCTACTACGCCACCATGGCGCGACGCCTGTTCGCCGAGCCGCAGCTGCTGCCCGGCCCCACCGGGGAAACCAACCAGTTGTTCCTGGAAGGCCGCGGCATCTTCGTGGGCATCAGTCCGTGGAATTTCCCGCTGGCGATCTTCATCGGCCAGATCAGTGCCGCGCTGGCCGCCGGCAACACGGTGATCGCCAAGCCGGCCGAGCAGACCAGCCTGATCGGCCATCTGGCCACCCGGCTGCTGCACGAGGCCGGGGTGCCGGAGGACGTGCTGCAGTTCGTGCCCGGCGACGGCGCCACGGTGGGCGCCGCGCTGACCCGCGACCCGCGCGTGGCCGGCGTGGTGTTCACCGGCTCCACCGAAACGGCGTGGGCGATCAACCGCGCACTGGCCGCGCGCAACGCGCAGATCGCCGTGCTGATCGCCGAGACCGGCGGCCAGAACGCGATGATCGCCGATTCCTCCGCGTTGCCCGAGCAGATCGTCAAGGACGTGATCGCCTCGGCATTCCAGTCCGCCGGCCAGCGCTGCTCGGCGGCGCGCGTGCTGTACCTCCAGGAAGACATCGCCGACAAGGTGATCGACATGCTCGCCGGCGCGATGGCCGAACTGAAGGTGGGCGACCCCGGCCGGCTTTCCACCGACGTCGGTCCGGTGATCGACGAGGAAGCCAGGGCCGTCCTGGTTGCCCACGCCGAACGCATGGACCGCGAGGCAAGGAAGATCGCCGAAGCGCCGATGGATCCGGACGAAACCGGCCACGGCACGTTCTTCGCCCCGCGCGCCTACGAGATTCCGTCGCTGGCGGTGCTGCAGCGCGAAGTGTTCGGTCCGGTGCTGCACCTGATCCGTTTCAAGGCCAGCGCGCTCAAGCAGGTGATCGAGGAGATCAACGCCACCGGCTACGGCCTCACCCTGGGCGTGCACAGCCGCATCGATGCCACCGTCGACTACATCAGCCGGCACGCCCGCGTCGGCAACTGCTACGTCAACCGCAACCAGATCGGCGCGGTAGTCGGCGTGCAGCCGTTCGGCGGCGAAGGCCTGTCCGGTACCGGGCCCAAGGCCGGCGGCCCGCATTACCTGCTGCGCTTTGCCGGCGAACGCACGCTGACCATCAACACCACCGCCTCGGGCGGCAACGCGTCGCTGCTGACCATCGGCGAATAGCGCGACCGGACAGCGCGTATGCTGCACACTTCGACGTGAGAGAGCCGGCATGATCGACACATCGCTTTCCCTCAACGATCAGCTGCAGCGCATGCGCGACGCGCACCGCGGCCAGCCGATGCCGGCATGGCCCGATCGCGCGCGCCGGCTGCGGGCGCTCGAAGCACTGTTGCTGCAGCATCGCAACGAGATCGCCGCGGCGATCAACGCCGATTTCGGTTGTCGCCCGCACGAGGAAACCGACCTGCTGGAGATCTACCCCAGCCTGTCGGCGATACGCCACGCGCTGGCCCGCGGCCGGCGCTGGATGAAGCCGCGCCGGCGGCTGGCCGACCTGCTGTTCCTGCCTGCCAGCACCGAACTGCGTCCGCAGCCGCTGGGCGTGATCGGCATCATCGTGCCGTGGAACTACCCGCTGTATCTGGCGATCGGCCCGCTGGTCGATGCGCTGGCCGCGGGCAACCGCGCCATGATCAAGATGAGCGAATACACGCCGCGCTTCTCGGTGCTGTTCGCCGATCTGGTCGGACAGCGCTTCACGCCGGACGAAGTGGCGGTGATCAACGGCGACGCCGAGGTGGCGCAGGCGTTCTCGTCGCTGCCGTTCGACCATCTGCTGTTCACCGGCTCCACCGCGGTGGGCCGCCACGTGATGCGCGCCGCCGCCGCCAACCTGACCCCGGTGACGCTGGAACTGGGCGGCAAGTCACCGGCGATCATCGGCCCGGACGCCCACTTCGAGCGGGCGGTGGAACGCATCGTGTTCGGCAAGCTGGTCAACGCCGGGCAGACCTGCATCGCCCCCGACTACGTGCTGTTGCCGCGCAGCCGCGTGGACGATTTCGTTGCCACGGCCCGCGCCACGGTGAACCGGCTGTATCCGCAAATCGGCGCCAACACCCAATACGCCAGCGTCGTCTCGGACGCCCAGTACCGGCGACTGATCGGCCTGCGCGACGAGGCGCTGGCCGCCGGCGCGCGAGCCGAGGTGCTTGGCAGCGGCAGCGATCCGGCTCAGCCGCGGCGATTGCTGCCGACCCTGCTGGTCGACGTGCGCGACTCGATGAAGGTGATGCACGAGGAGATCTTCGGGCCGCTGTTGCCGGTGGTCGCCTACGACACCCTGGACGAAGCCATCGGCTACGTTGCGGCGCGGCCGCATCCGCTGGCGCTGTACCTGTTCGAACGCAGCGTAGCGGCCATCGAGCGGGTGCTGTCGGGCACCATCGCCGGCGGCGTCACCGTCAACGATACGCTGTATCACATTGCCCAGCACAAGCTGCCGTTCGGCGGCATCGGCCCGTCCGGCATGGGCGGTTATCACGGCGAAGCCGGCTTCCGCACGTTCTCGCATGCCAAGCCGGTGATGCGGCAGGCCCGCCTGAACGGTGCCGGCCTGCTCAACCCGCCCTACGGCGCGCGCTTCCGGCACATGCTGGGCCTGTTGCTCAGGCGCGGCTGAGCACGTAAAAAAACCTCCCCGCCGGCGCGGAGAGGTTTCAAGGTGTTCACAGACGTGGCGACCGGTTGCCGCCACGCGCTGCGCTCGGGGATCAGAACTTGTATTGCGCCGATACCGACAACAGGTTGCCGTAGTTGTCGGAATAGCCACTGATCGAGTCCCCGGTGGCGCTGATTGCCCCGTTCATGATCGCCTTGTTGACGAAGACGTGCATGTACGACGCATCGAGCTCGAAATGCTCGCTGGCCTTGTAGCCGATACCGATCGCCACTTCCTTGCGCAGCGCGTCGGGCACACGCGGATCGCGCAGATTGGCCGAAGTGGGTGTCTTGTCGAGCGCGATGCCGGCCCGCAGGGTGATTTTCTGGTTCAGATAGTAATCACCACCGACCGAGAAGGTCCAGCTGTTGTGCCAGTTGAACGTCTGCGTGCTGGTAGGCTGTGCCGGGTTGTCGTAGTTCACCACGAGCCGCTTGAGCCGGTCCCAACGGGTCCAGGATGCATCCGCGCCCACGCCATACTTGTCGGCCTGATGCCAATAGCTGAGGCTGACGAATTCGGGAGTGGTGAAACCGGCCGTGGCGTTGGTGTGCTGGAACGGCGTGCCGCCGCCGAGCAGCGGAGCCACCGCCGGATTGCCGAGCAGTGCGGCCACGTTGTCCGGCACCGTGAAATTGCCGGTGCCCTGGATGCTGTGCGTGATCTTGGAATGGTAGTCGACCGCAAAACGGTCGTTGGGGGTCAGCTTGTAGTAAGCGCCGACCTGCCAGCCATAGGCCCAGTCGTCGCCCTTGATCCGCGCGAAACCATCCGACCCCGGCGGAACCACGGCGCCGACCTGTGCCGCCAGCGCCTGCGCCATGGCCGGAGTGATCTGACCGGCCGCTGCCGCCTGCTGGATCAGGCCCAGACCGACCATGTTGTAGTTGATCGCATTGGTCAGCTCGGCGATGGTGCGCTGGGCAATGACGCTGGCGCCCAGACTGAATGAATCGGTCAGTTCGTACGAACCCGACACGGTGGCGTCGAAGACCTGGATCTTGGACTTGATCGCGTGATAGCGGCCGACCCAGTTGCGGTTGTATTCGGTCTGGAACCCGAACGGAACGGAGAAACCGGCGCCCAGATGCACCTTGTCGCTGACCTGGGTGACAAAGGCCATGGCCGGCACCGGCAAGGTGGTACCGGCGTCACCGCCGTTGTCGCCGCTGATCGGCCGCCCCAACGCATCATGCGCGCTGCCGTGGAACCTGGAACCGACATTGATGCCGGTGATGTCGAACTGCACATCGGTTCCCTTGAGGTCGCTCATCGCCGCCGGATTGTTGATCACCACCGAGACATCGTCGCCCGCCGTCGTCGAACCGGCGTACGCGCGCCCCATGCCCTTGGCACTGTCTTCCTTGAGCTGGAAACCACCCGCCGCGGCCGATCGCGGCAGTACCAGCGCACCCACGATGGCAAGGCTCAGCGTGGCGAGCACCAACGGACGGGTATAACCTGAAGTGGAACGGATGGACGTGTGCATCGACTGCTCCTGCTTATTTTCGTAAGTGGCTCGGGTGGATGGCCGGGATGGCAAATGTTAATTTTTAAACGCGCGTTTGAAGCCCCTGCGCGACACTGTGCCCACTCGTCCACGGTGTTGCAAGTGCTGGCGCAGCAAATTGACGCAGTCCACCGATCGCGCCGGGCCGATCCCGTCCGGGCAGTCCGCCGTGTCGAGCTGTGGATGGCTGTCGGCGAACCATGCTGAAGCACACCGTCCGAACCCGAGGAGCGCCGCGGGCATCGCCATGCCTGCCCTGCCATCGGGCAGGCAATGGGCCGATGACACTGCTACCCTCGTGACCACGCTGGGTACCTGATCCACTCGCGCCTCCCCAACCGGGTATTGCCATGCAATGTTTTGTCTATGCCAGCCTGCGCAAAACCGGCAGTTACCTGTGGCTGGCCCGGCGCGACGCATTCGATGTGTTGCCCGGATCGCTGCAGTTGCTGCTGGGCGAGCTGCGCTTCGTGCTGGAGGTATCACTGGACGAACGGCGCACGCTGCCCGGCGAGGATCCCGTCCAGGTACTGGACCATCTGCGCACACAAGGCTGGCACCTGCAGGTGCCGCCGCCGGAAAAGCTGGCCACCGCCAACCACCTCGCCTACGGAACCACCACGCGCGACGGCCAGGGCGACTGACCGACGCGTCATGACGGCGGCATTAACGCTTGGTTACCGTCTGCCGGCTCAACGATTTCTATACTGCCCCCATGACTCAACCCAAATCGCACCGCCGCCCACCTCTCCTGCAAGCGCTCGCCTGGTTCATTCCGGGGTTGCTCGCCGTTGCCGCCGCCGGGCTGTCCACCCATCCGCTGACGCTGATCCCGCTGCTGCTGGCCAACGCGCTGACCATGGCGGCGATCTGTCACGCGATCGGTTTCGACCCCGAACCGCGCTTTGCCCGCACCGTCGTACGCCGCGGCGCAGCGCATCTGGTGATGTTTACCGGCTACAGCGTGCTGGTGTTCGCGCTGGTCGCCTGGCCGATGCTGCAACTGTGCAACACGCCCAGCCTCGGCGCCGCACTGGCGTTGGTCGCGGCACTGACCCTCGCCATGGCGGCCTTGTGGCGACTATGGCCCGCGTTCGGGCTGGTGTTCGTGTGGGATGACGCCTACCCGTCACAGCAGGATGGCTCATGGATCTTCACGGCCACCCTTCGCAGCATTGCCTTTGGTCGTCACCTGTCGCGCGAGGAACGTTTCTTCAGCCACTTCCTGCCGGCGGCGTTTGCCCTGCTGGTCCTGGCGTTCGGTGCGATCGCGCTGACCGGCCTGTATGGCCTGCTGTCCTTCGAGCCGCGTATCGCCGCACTGGTGCTTTACGGGCTCGTGCTGCTGCCGCTGGGATGTCTGGTCGTCGCCAACCGCACGCTGCATGCCCTGCTGTGCGGGCGGCGCGGCGAGGCATGCAAACCCGCCAGCTCGCTCTCCCCGGAAAAACCGGCTACCGCCGCGACATTGGCCACCTCGCCCCTGAACGAGCAGGAGCGCACCGCCGGCACGCCCGAGCAGGCCCAGGCGCTGCTTGCCGCCACCCGCGATGGCGATATCGGGCGCGCGCTGGCGCTGGTTGAAGCCGGCGCCGATCCCGAGACGGCGCCGGCCGCCGCCGATCGCGATCAGCGTCCGGTGCTGATGCTCGCTGCACTGCTGCCCGATACCCGCCTGCTGCGTGCGCTGATTGCCAAGGGCGCGGACGTGAACCGCAGCAGCGGCGGGCTGACCCCGCTGCTGGCGGCCACGCGCGACAGCTGGCACGGCCGTGCCGAGGCGGTGCTGACCCTGCTTGCCAACGGTGCCAGCCCGCTGGCCACCGACATCGAGGGCAACACGCCGCTGCATGGGGCGGTACTGAGTGCCGAACCCGGCGTGGCGGCGATGCTGCTGGATGCCGCCGCACCGATCAACGCACTGAACAAGGCCGGCATCAGTCCGCTGGCTGTCGCCTGCCACGCCGCCAACTGGCCGCTGGCGAAATTCCTGCTGGAGCACGGTGCCAAGCCGGCGCCGGCCGGCGGCGAACCCGCGCTGGCGGCCGCTGCCGGGATTGCCGATGACGATGCCACCGGCGTCAAGCTGCTGCTCAGGCATCGCGCTGCCGTCAATGCCGTCGATGCGTGCCATCGCAGCGCCCTGATGGTCGCCGCCGCCGAAGGCCACGTGCAGATCTCCCGCGCACTGTGCGCCGCCGGCGCCGATGCCACGCTGGCCGATCGTCACGGCACCACGGCATTGATGGAAGCGGCGCGTGCCGGCGCCAGCGAAATCGTGCAGATGCTGGCCGAGGCGCAACCCGACGTGCGCGTGCGCGATGAACACGGCCGCGATGCATTGACCCTCGCCTGCCAATCGCCCCATGCGCGCGGCGAAACGATCGGCGCACTGCTCGCCCTCGGTGCCGAACCGAAAACCCCGGGCAGCGATGGCCGCAGCGCACTCGACCACGCCGCTGCCGCCGGCCGCTGGGATCTGGTCGCGCTGCTCGACCCGGACACCCCGCTGCCGGCCACCCACAGCCGCGATCTGCTGGCCGATGGCGCCGACACGCCGGAGCATCTGCTCGATGCGCTGCGCTTCGGGCACTGGGCGATCGTTTCCGGCTTTTCCGCGATCGCACGCCGCTGGCCGCAGGCGCAACTGGCCCGGATGTACCTGGACCTGGCCGCCCCCGGCCTGGGTGCCGCGCGCCGCTGGCTGCTCGAAAACGGCCTGGAAGCCGAAGCGCGCCTGCAGCCGCGGTTGCCCGACCCGGCCGAATTTCCACAGGCGCCGGCGGCTGCCTTGCCGCCACTGGGCCAGCGACTGTTCGACGCCCTGTTGCAGCAATTGCCGGGCTCGACCGAGGCACTGGACGATCTGCTGCAGGCCGGCGCCAGCCCCGCAGGCGCCGGCCTGCTGGCACAGGCGCTGGCGCACCTGGGTGGCTCGGCGCAAGCCGCCGCCTTGCCGCTGAGCCTGCTCGAACGCGGCGCCGACCCCTTCGGTCCGGACGCGCGCGAGCGTACCCCGCTGCAGCTGGCCGCAGCCAATGCGCAATCGGAACTGTTGCAGGGCTTGCTGGCACGTGGCTGCGATCCGAACAGCCGCGATCGCGACGGTCGTACCCCGCTGTTCGCCGCGCTGGAACATGGCGCCCAGGCACTGCCGCTGGTGCGGGCGTTGATCGCCTGCGGTGCCGACCCGGAAGCTGCCGATGCGAACGGCGAGACGCCGCTGGGGCTGGCACTCGAACACCCCGCCGTGGAACGCTGGCTGGACTGGCGCGACTGGCCTCGGCCCCATCGCCCGCTGCGAGCCGACGATCTGCCCGCCGCCGCCGCCGCCGGCGCCCTCGCCACGGTACAGCGCCTGCTTGAACTGGGCTTCGCCGTCGATACCCGCGACGACCAGGGTGCCTCGGCGTTATTGCGCGCCTGCGGTGCGGGGCATCGTGACATTGCCGCCTGCCTGCTCGATGCCGGCGCCGATCCGACACTGGCCTCGCACAGCGGCGTCACCCCCTTGTCCGCCGCGGTCGCCGCGCGCCGCGAGGCACTGGTCGCGCTGCTGCTGGAACGCCAGGTCGCCGCCGATCAACGCCTGCCGAACGATGCCACGGCACTGATGGTGGCCGCCGCCATGGGCTTCCCGGAGATCGTCGCACTGCTGCTGCGCGCCGGGGCCGCGGTCAACGCGGTCGATGCGCGCGGCCGCAGTGCGCTGCATGCCGCGGCACAGTTCGGCTTCGAGCACAACGACAGCCTGCGCGCCCGGCGGTTGTTCGACGGCCTGCTCAAGCACGCCGCCGACATCAATCAGGTCGACAGCGAGGGCAAGACGGCGCTGCTGCTCCTGCTGGGCGCGCAGTTGCACCCGGGCAGCAACTGCGATGCCACCCATATCGGTGCACTGGTGCCCCTGCTGCTGGATGCCGGCGCCAGGATCGAGCACGCCGACCAGCGCGGCGTGACCGCACTGCATGCCTGTGCCATGCATGCCCTGCTGCCGCCGGCGCGCGTGCTGCTGTCGCGCGGTGCCGACCGCCAGGCTGTCGACGCATTCGGACGTACCGCCGCCGATGTCGCCCGGCAACTGGGCTATGTCGATATCGCGCATGAACTGACCGCCCGGGCCGGAGCGATTCCCAGCGTGCGGCAAACCTTGCGCCAGCCGGCACAACCGGCCGACTGACCATCCTGACACTGCCGGCTCAATCCTCGCTGTCCAGCGCAGTACCGGCGTCGCGCCGGCGTTCCCGCCCGGCACCGGGCTGGGCATCGGCCTCGAACAAGCGCTGCAGATCGGCCAGCGCGTCGCGCGTGCTCTGCAGCAGCTTGCCCTCATCGTCATAGACCAGCGACTGCTGCTTCAGCAGTTCCTCGTCATGGCGGCGGAAACGCTCGACCCGGTCGGCGGCCAGCGCCGGAGACAACCCCAGCGCCTCCAGCGTCATGCGGGTCATCTTGAGGCTGGAGTGGAACGTCTCGCGCACCGGTTCGTCCACGCCCATGTCCATCAGCCGGAACACATGCTGGCGGTTGCGCGCGCGCGCGACGATCTTCAGGTGCGGGTATTGCCGCTTCACCAGCCGCGCCGTGCGCAGGTTCGCTTCCGGATCGTCGGTGGCCAGCACGAACACCTCGGCCTTGTCGGCCCGCGCGGCCCGCAGCAATTCCGCTCGGGCCGGATCGCCGAAAAACAGGTTGACGCTGCCGAAACGGCGCGAAAAATCCACCTGCTCCACCGAATGCTCCAATGCCACGAATGCAATGCCCTGCGCACGCAGCACGCGGGCGATGATCTGCCCGACGCGTCCGAAGCCGGCGATGATCACCCGCGGCGCGTCGGCATCGATCGCATCGAACTCGCGCGTCGGCCTGTCCGGCTTCAGATCCAGCAGCCTCGCCGCCAGCACCACCAGCAGCGGCGTCAGCGCCATCGACAGGCTGATCGCCAGCACCAGGGCGTCGCGCTGCACGAGGCCGATCAGCTGCCGGTCCGCCGCCAGGCGCAGCAGCACGAACGCAAACTCGCCGCCGCAGGCCAGCAGCACCACCAGGCGCAGGGTGTCGGAGCGATCGAGACCGCCGGGCAGCCGCGCCAGCGGCCACAGCAAAACCCCTTTCAACAGCAGCAGGCCCAGCACCAGGCCGAGCACCGGCAACGGCCGATGCAGCAGCAGGGACAGATCCATCGACATGCCGACGCTGATGAAGAACAGCCCCAGCAACAGGCCCTTGAACGGCTCGATGTGCGATTCCATTTCGTGCCGGTATTCCGAATCGGCCAGCAGCACGCCGGCCAGAAACGCGCCCAGCGTGGCCGAGACCCCGGCTCGCTCCATCACCCACGCCGTGCCCATCACCACCAGCAGCGCGGTCGCCGTGGAAACTTCCACCGCATCGGCGCGCGCCACGAAACGGAACACCGGCCGCAACAGATAGCGACCGCCCACCACCACCGCAACGATCACCCCGATCGTGCGCAGCACGCCGATCGCATCGAACCCGCGTACGGCCGACGACGCGGCCAGCAACGGCACCACCGCGATCAGCGGAATCGCCGCCAGATCCTGAAACAGCAGGATCGCAAACACCTGCCGGCCATACGCCGAGCCGGCCTCCTTGCGCTCGGCGAGAATCTGCAGGCCGAACGCAGTCGACGACAATGCCAGGCTGCCGCCGACGATCGTGGCTGCCCGACCGCTCAGTCCGAACAGGAAATACGCTGTCGCACCGATCGCCAACGCGGCACTGAGCACCTGCAGCAGGCCGGTACCGAACACCGGGCGCCGCATCACCCACAGGCGTTGCGGCGACAGCTCCAGGCCGATCACGAACAGCATCAGCACCACGCCGAACTGCGAGATCGTGCTCACGCCCGCGGTATCGTCGACCAACCCCAGCAACTGCGGCCCGATCACCACGCCGGCCAGCAGATAACCCAGCACCGAGCCCAGCCGGAAGCGCTTGGTCAACGGCACCGCGATCACCGTCGCCAGCAAAAACACCAGTGCAGTCTGCAGGTAGTGGTGGCTGTCCACGCGGGGCGACTCCAGTCGGGAGCCCGGGATTATTCCACGCCCCCGAACCGAGTGTGCCACGCTCGTCACGCCCGATCTGCGACTGCACGCAAAGGCAGGCACACGGGCCGGACAAGCAAAGCGGAACGCCGCACCCAGACGGCGGCCGACCCGGCGAATCGCCGAATGCCTTTGGAATCGAAAAATTCAACCTGTCCGGATATACGCCCGACGTACGACAACGCACTTCATGGAGCCCGACCTCGGCAGTGAACGGCGCAGCAGTGCATGCGGCAATCGATGCGAGGGCCCGGAACGATTGCAGGCATGCCTCGGTTCGAATCTTGATTGCCCCCGTTCCGCCAACGCTCAGTCGGGCAGTCGCATACTGTGCACGTGGCCGCATCGGAACAGGACTTGCTGCCCCATCCTTTAGATGGGCTGGAGGAAGTCGATGTTGTTGCGCCCCTTCCAGACGCGTACCTTCCGCAAGCGCATGCTGTTCCCGCTGAGATTCGTCGGCGCGGCTTTCGCCATCGCTGCTGCATCGGGGGTGTTCGCCGCGCCCGCGGCGGCGGCGAATTCGATGCAACCCTCGCAATACTTCGATCTGAGCCACTGGAAGCTGACGCTGCCGGTGGACGCGGACGGCGGCACCAGCGGCGTGGCTGCGGAGTTGCAGCCTTCGCAGCTCACCGGCTATTCCTCTGAATGGTTTGCGATGGGGGCATCCGGCACGACCCTCGACTTCAAGGCGCCGGTGGACGGAGCGACCACCTCCGGTTCGCATTATCCGCGCTCGGAATTGCGCGAAATGCGGGATCCCGACAACGACAACGTGAACTGGACCCTGATCGACACATCCTCGCTGCAGGCCAAGTGCGCGGTCCGGCAGGTCCCGAGCAGCACCGGCAAGGTGGTGGTCGGCCAGATCCATGGCTTCCAGACCAGGCCTCTGGTCAAACTGGTGTACCGCTACAGCACCAGCAGCGAGAGCGGCAGCGTCTACGCGGTGATCGATCCGGCACCGGATGCGACCAGCACCGTCGTGCTTCCGCTGGCATGGGGCATCGGCCTGGGCCAGGCATTCAGCTACGAAATCCACGTCGTTTCCAGCGTCCTGGTGATGCGCGTGAATGCCAACGCCTGGGTCGATTACAGCGTCGATCAAAAATGGGCCGGCATCGGCTTGTACTTCAAGGTCGGCGACTACGTGCAGGCCAGCGGCAGCAGCGATACCGATGGTGGACGAGTCGCTTTCTACCGCCTGATCGCGACGCATCCGGACAATGGCCTGGCGATCACGACCCGTTCGCTCAGCGGCGCGGCTTCGAACAACGCGTACAGCCAGACACTGGCGCGCTCCGGCGGCATCGGCGACGCCAGCTGGTCGGTGGTCAACGGCCGGCTGCCCGGCGGCTTGACGTTGAACAGCGACGGCGTGCTCAGCGGTACGCCGGATCCGGTCACGACGGACACCACCTACTACTTCAGCATATTGGTGACCGACGAGACCGGCGACACCGCGGCCCGGAATTACGCGCTCACGGTGGCGGCGCCGTCGTAACCCGGAAGCCGGGATCAGGGATCAGGGATCGGGCAAAGGGCCGTCCCGTATTCCCCTGACTTGGCAGCCGGGGTTCGGATGCTGCCGCGGCGCGTCCTCCCGCTCGACCTCGTTGATCGCCGGGTTGCGCTTCCGATCTGGATTGGCGGCTCGCAAAAGCTGCTGAAGTGCCGCTGGAAGAGTCAAGCTGCGCAAGTCCTCAAAAAAAAAACAGGCCCGCACATGGCGGGCCTGTTTTTGCGGCAGGGCAATTATTCGGCCCCAACTGGCGGAGGTTCCGCTTACTTCTTCGAGTCTCCCTGCAGGCCGCGGTCCTTCAGCATCGGCTTGATGCTCGGTGCATGGCCGCGCCAGTCCTCGTACATCCTGGCCAGGTCTTCGGAATTGCCGCGCGACAGCACCATCGCGCGGAAGCGGTCGCCGTTGGCGCGGGTCAGTCCGCCGTGCTCCTTGAACCACTCGAAGCCGTCATCGGCCAGCATCTCGGTCCACAGGTAGGCGTAGTAGCCGGCCGCGTAGCCGTTGCCCCAGATGTGCTGGAAATAGCTGGAGCGATAGCGCGGCGGCACATAGCGCAGATCGATCCTGTCTTTCTTCAGCGCGGCCGTCTCGAACCGGTCGGCATCCTCGAGCGGCGCATCCGCACCGAGCGTGTGCCAGTTCATGTCGAGCAGCGCGGCAGCCGTCAGCTCGGTCATGTCGTAGCCCTTGTTGAAGTTGCGGGCCTTCTTGATCTTGTCGACCAGCGCCTGCGGCATCGGCTCCCCGGTCTTGTAGTTCTTCGCGTAATGCGCAAAGACCTTCGGATCGCTTGCCCAGTGCTCGTTGAACTGCGACGGGAATTCCACGAAGTCGCGCGCCGTGCTGGTACCGGACAGGGTCGGGTATTGCTCGTCGGAGAGCATGCCGTGCAGCGCATGGCCGAACTCGTGGAACATCGTGACCACGTCGTCGAACGACAGCAGCGCCGGCTGGCCGGCCGCCGGCTTGGTGAAGTTGGCGACGTTGTAGATCACCGGCTTGGTGCCGAGCAGCCGGGACTGGCCGACCAGGTTGTCCATCCACGCACCGCCGCCCTTGTTGTCGCGCTTGAAGTAGTCGGCGTAGAACAGCGCCAGCGACTTGCCGTCCTTGTCGAACACCTCGAACACGCGCACGTCCGGCTGGTACACCGGGATGTCCTTGCGCTCCTTGAAGGTCAACCCGTAGAGCTGGTTGGCCGCGTAGAACACGCCGTTCTCGAGCACGTTGTCGAGTTCGAAGTACGGCTTGATCTGATTTTCGTCGAGATCGTAGCGGGCCTTGCGCACCTGTTCGGCGTAGTAGTCCCAGTCCCACGGCTGCAGCTTGAACGCGGGCTGCTTCAGCGCCTTCTGGTCCTTGTCGATCTGCGCCTGGATGTCCTTCGCCTCATGCTCCGCACGGGCGGTGGCCGCCGGCACCAGCTGCTGCATGAACTTGATGGCCGTGGCCGGCGTCTTGGCCATCTGGTCGTCCAGCTTCCATGCCGCATAGTTCGGGAAGCCGAGCAACCTGGCCTGCTCGGCGCGTATCTGCGCGAGCCGCTCGATGATCTTGCGGGTGTCGTTGGCATCGCCCTTCTCGGCACGATTCCATGAAGCCTCGAACAATGCCTGGCGGGTGGCGCGATCGCTCAGATCCTGCAATTCGGGCTGCTGCGTGGTGTTCTGCAGCGGCAGGACCCACTTGCCGGCCAGTCCGCGATCCTTGGCGGCCTGGGCGGCGGCGGCGATCTGCGCATCGGACAGGCCGGCCAGCCTGGCCTTGTCGTCCACCACCAGCGCGGCGTCCTTGGTCGCGGCCAGCAGCTGATTGGTGAACCGCGTGCTGAGCGTCGACTCCTCCTCGTTCAATGCCTTCAGCCTGGTCTTGTCGGCGGCGGAAAGTTTCGCGCCCGCATGCACGAAGTTCTTGTAGACCACCTCGATCAGGCGCTGCGACTCGGGATCGAGCTTGAGCGTACCGCGCTGGTTGTAGACCGCCTCGATCCGCTGGAACAGCTTGTCGTCGAGATAGATCGCGTCGCGATGCGCGGCCAGCCGGGGCGCCTCCTCCTGTTGCACCTTCTGCAGTGCGGGGTCGGTGTTGGCGCTGGTGACCGCGCCGAACACCGCCAGCACGCGGTTCAGCATGACGCCGGACTTCTCCATCGCCACATAGGTGTTCTCGAACGTCGGTGCGTCCGCGTTGTCGGCGATCTGCCGGATCTGGGCCAATTGCCGCTTCATGCCCTCCTCGATCGCAGGCTGGTAATCGGCGTCCGTGATCCTGTCGAACGGCGGTGCCTGGAACGGCAGCGTGCTGGCGCTGAAGAACGGATTGCTGGTCATGGCATTGGCGGCCGGTGCGGCACTGCCGGCGGCGGCCACCGTGGTGGCCTTTGCAGGTGGCGCTGAAGTGGTGGTGCCGGCTGGCTGCCGCGAACAGGCAGCCAGGGCGATCGTGGTGGCGATGGCGATCATGCGCAGACGAAGCATCTGGTTTCCCCAAGTGGTGCGTCCGTTGCCGGACATGGCGAGTCTGAGCGGCCGACTGTACTCACACCTTGGCGGTTTTTCCAAGTGCGCAAAGACACCATGCCGCCTCCGGCATCGTCAGTACAGGGCCGCCACGGCGGCATCCAGCTGCCGTGCCGCCTGCGCCGGAGTCGCTCCATGCGGCAGCACACCCAGGCATGCCGCCGGCATCAAGTCGCGCAAGGTCGCCAGATTTTCTTCCAGCGCAAGCATGCCCGGATCGATGCCATTGCCGATCCAGCCCAGCAGCCGACAGCCATCGGCCTCGATCGCCCGCGCGCTGAGCAGGGCATGATTGAGGCAACCCAGCCGCAAGCCGACCACCAGGATCACCGGCAACCGCCATTGCCGGGCGATATCCGCCGCGAACAGACCCGGGGCCAGCGGCACCAGCCAGCCGCCCACGCCTTCGACCACCACCGGGGAATGCATTTGCGACAACCGGTCGAATGCCGCGCGCACCGGTGCCAGCGAGATCTCCACCCGGTCATGCGCCGCCGCGAGGTGCGGCGACAGCGGCTCGCGCAAGGCAACCGGATTGATCCACGCGTACGGCAGCCGGCTGCTGCTGGCCGCCTGCAGCGCCAGCGCGTCGTCATTGCACAGACCCTGCGCTGTCTGCACACAGCCACTGGCGACCGGCTTCATGCCGCAGGCCGCATGTCCGGCGGCGCGCAAGGCATGCAGCAGCGCGCAAGCGGCATGCGTCTTGCCGATGCCGGTATCGGTGCCGGCGATGAACACCGCGCGGTTCATGCCGGACAACCGCGCAGGTCAGTGGAAAAGTCGCGCTGCAATGGATTCCCCACGCCTGTCCGGATTGACGATCGCGTCCTCGGGAGTCTGTCGGTCTCCTGGACGACCCGGCGCATAATAGGATTTTTCAGCCGAGGCCATCGCATGTTCGACCTGAAGCCGCTCGTTCACGCCAGCAAACGCGAACATTACGACGAACTGCAACGGCAAGCCCGCGGCCTGCTCGCCGGCGAACACGACCTGATCGCGAATGCGGCAAACTTCGGTGCACTGGTCTATCACAGTCTGCCCGAGTTGAACTGGGCCGGCTTCTATCTTTTCGACGGCAACGAACTGGTGGTCGGTCCGTTCCAGGGCAAGCCGGCATGCATCCGCATCGCGCTGGGCCGCGGCGTCTGCGGCACCGCCGCGCAGACCCGTCAGACCCAGCTGGTGCGCGATGTGAACGCCTTCGAGGGGCACATCGCCTGCGACGCCGCCTCGCAATCGGAAATCGTGGTGCCGCTGATCCTGCCCGACGGCCGCCTGCTTGGCGTGTGGGACGTGGACAGCCCGGTCATCGACCGCTTCGACGAGGACGACCGCGCCGGCATGCAGGCGCTGTGCGCGGTGTTCATGGAAGCGGTGCGCGGCTGACCGCCCGGCAACTCTCCCGGCCTGCTGCGGGCGTCCGAACTGTATGTATCGCATGTTTGCAGGAGCCCGCTGGACGGGTTGCGCGAGGCCGGTAGGAGCGCACCCTGTGCGCGATGCTCTTGTCGGGGTGCCGGCGAAGAGCGTTCGCCCACAGGGTGGGCTCCTGCAGACGGGTTGCGCGACGCCGGTAGGAGCGCACCCTGTGCGCGATGCCCTTGTCGGGGTGCCGGCGGAGAGCATTCGCCCACAGGGTGGGCTCCTACAGCAACGACAATATCCGTGTCAGCGTTCGCGGTCTTGGTGGGCGCCTTCTCGCGGCTGCCGCAGCAGCGTCATCACTGCCTGCCGCGCCTCCTCCACCCCGGTGCCGGCGGACGAGGAAAAGACCTGCACGGTGGCGTGCAGCCCCTCGCCGGCGAACTGCCTGCGCAACGCCGCCAAGGCCTGCGCGGCCTGGCCGCGCGAAAGCTTGTCGGCCTTGGTCAGCAGCACATGGCAGGGAAGCGCGGTGGCGAAGCAGAACTGAAGCATCGTGCGGTCGAACTCCTTCAGCGGATGCCGGATGTCGACGATCAGGACCAGACCGCACAGGCTGCGGCGCTGATGCAAATAAGCGTCGATCTCCAGCCTCCAGTGCTCGCGCATCTCCAGCGGCACCTTGGCATAGCCATAGCCGGGCAGATCGATCAGGCGCATATCCACAGCCGGCTGCCTTGCGTCGTGCCGCGCCGATGGCGGCAGGCTGAAGGCGACCATCTGCTGGGTGCGGCCAGGCGTCTTGGACGTACGTGCCAGACCCCTGTGGCCGGTCAGCGCATTCAATGCGCTGGACTTGCCGGCGTTGGAGCGCCCGGCAAACGCCACCTCGGCGCCTTGATCGGCGGGAAGCTGGCTGATGCGATGTGCGGCGAGCACGAATTGCGCGCCTTGCAGCGGATTGGGCGTGGACATGGTTTGACCAAGGTACGGTGGCACGGGGATAATCGTGCGGTTTCTGCCTGCTGCAGGCTCGATGGCTGCAATCCGCGGCAGTGTTGGCAAGTCTTTCAGGAGTCAAGTGTATGAGTTTTCGGCCCGCTGGTTTCCGGCCCGCTGTTGTGATGTTCGCCCAGGCCCTTGTGTTTACGCTCTGCGCCACGACGGCAATCGCGCAAGACACCCAGCACCAGACTGCCGCTCCGGTCGCTGCCACCTCGGCGGCAACGCCTGCGGTTGCCGCCGGCACGGCGCCAAAGACGGTCGCGCCTGTTGCCGAGTCCGCGGTCAAGCCGGGCAATGCCGCAACCGGCCAGGCCAAGGCGACAGTCTGTGGCGCCTGCCACGGCGTCGACGGCAATTCCGCCCTTGCGCAGTTTCCGAAGCTCGCCGGCCAGAGCGAAAACTACATCGTGCGCCAGCTGAACAACTTCAAGGCCGGCAAGCGGCAGAATCCGATCATGCTGGGCATGGCCACGCCGCTATCCGAACAGGACATGCACGACGTCGGCGCCTACTTCGCCAGCAAGACCTCGCTGCCGGGCATCGCCGACCAGGCGCTGGTGTCGCACGGCGAAAAACTGTTCCGCAAGGGCGATGCCGCCAACGGCGTTCCCGCCTGCATGGCCTGCCACAGCATCGATGGCCGCGGCAATCCGGGCGCGGCGTATCCGCAACTCGCCGGCCAGCACGCCCAGTACATCGAAGCCACGCTGAAAGCCTGGCATGACGGGACCACCTGGGGTCATGACGTGCAGGCCAAAATCATGCCGTCGATCGCCAGCAAGCTCGACGCCAGCGATATCGCCGCGCTGGCCAGCTACATCGAAGGCCTGCACAGCACCGATACCAGCCCGGCAGCTGCCGCGCCCTGACCGTCAACGCGCCGACCGGGCCGGTCGGCGCAGCCTGTCCCGTGCCCCTTGCGTTCGAGGAATCTTCCATGTTGAAGCGTCTGCCGATTCTTTGCGCCACCCTGCTCGCACTTGCCGCCTGCAGCCATGCCGGCAACAACGACAACGCGACGACGCCAACACCCGCCAGCAGTAGCGCGGCAACGGCAGCAACGGCAGCGACAGCCGCCACCAGCGCTGCCGCTGCGGCAACCTCGACATCGGCTGCCGCGCCGGCCAGCACCGCACCCGCCACCAGCGGCACGGCCGCGGCAGCATCCGCCCGGACGCCGCCCGCCGCGACGGCAGCACCCTTCGTCGACAGCGGCAAATGGGTCGCCGGCAAGAACTACTTCGTGATCGAACCCGCACAGCCGACCACCTACCCGGGCAAGATCGAAGTCACCGAGGTGTTCTCCTACGGTTGCCCCGCATGCAACGAGTTCCACACCACGGTCGACCGCATCGCGCACAGCCTGCCCGCCAATGCGGTGATGAATTACCTGCCGGCGTCGTTCCGCCCGGACGAAAACTGGCCGATGTACCAGCGCGCGTTCTATGCCGCGCAGGCACTGGGCGTGGCCGACAAGGCCCACGACGCGATGTTCGATGCGGTCTGGAAAAGCGGCGAACTGGGCACCGACGATCTCTCTACCGGCAAGCTCAAGCCGCATGAGGCATGGCCGACGATCAACAACGTGGCGAAGTTCTATGCCAGGTACGGTGTCGACCCGAAAGAGTTCGTCGCGGTCGCCAACTCCTTCAGCGTCAACATCAAGATGAAGCGTGCCGATGAACTGGTCAAAGCCTATGGCGTGGAAGGCACCCCGACCATGGTCGTCGACGGCAAGTATCGCTTCGACCCGAGCACGGCCGGCGGCTATGCGCAAACGATCGAGCTGACCCAGTGGCTGGTGGCCAAGGAAGCCGCCGGCAAGTAGACCCTTTCCCGGACGCCGGCGCCGTGGCACGACCCGATGCCGGCCGGCAGTCCTCACATAATGCAGTCCTCCATACCAGGAGAGTCTCCGATGCCCAAGCGAATTGCCCGTCTGCAGCTGTTCGCCCTGCTGCTGGGCGGCCTTGTGCTGACCAGCACCTGCAGCGCGCAATCCGGCACCGCGGCGCCCTATACCGACGGTGTCGAATACGTGACCCTGCCCGGCCCGCACCAGCGCTACAGCAGCGAGGGCAAGGTCGAAGTGGTCGAGGTCTTTTCCTACGGCTGCATCCACTGTGCGCATTTCGCACCGATCGCCGAGCAGCTGCGCAAGGAACTGCCGGCCGGGGTGAAGTTCAAGCTGATGCCGGCGCCGTTCAGCGACGCCTGGCTGCCGTTTGCGCGCGCCTATTACGCGGCCAGGCAGCTGGGCGTGGTCGAGCGCACCCATCTGGCGCTGTTCAAAGCCAAGTTCGACCAGCACTACCCGATCAACACGCTGGGTGAGCTGGCCGATTTCTACGCCCGCGAACACGTCAACCGGGCCGAATTCATGCGCATCGCGACCTCGGCCGATGCCACCGCAAAATTGAAGAGCGACCTCGCACTGATCCAGAAGTGGCAAGTGGATGGCACACCGACCCTGGTGATCGACGGCAAGTACCGCGTTGCCACCGTCCGTACGCAGGAAGAAATGGCCGCGGTGGCACTGTGGCTGGCCAAGCGCGAGCTGCACGGCAAGTAAGGCGGCACGGCTGGCACGCCGTTCACATCGGGTGGATCATGCTTGCCGCAAGCGTCCGGCCGGTGGTCCGATGTCGGTGCCCGGATGAACCCCCTTTCCCGCAAAGTGTGTTGCGATGACCCGCGCCGCAATTTCCCATGCAGCACCTGCCGAGCGCCATCTGCGCCTGCTGAGCTGCAACATCCTGGCCGGCGCCAGCGTGAAGCGCTACAGCGAATACGTCACCCGCAGCCTCGAAGCGGTGCTGCCCGGGCGCAACAAGATGGACAACCTCGACCGGCTCGCCGAGGTGCTGCCGCAGTTCGACCTGATCGGCTTGCAGGAGGCCGATGCCGGCAGCCTGCGCTCGGGCTTTCTGAACCAGACCCGCTACCTCGCCGAAACCTCCGGCATGCCGTTCTGGAGCCATCAGCCGAACCGGCCCATGGCACGGCTGGCACATTCGGCCAATGGCCTGATCAGCCGGCTGGAACCGCACTCGGTGCTGGATTACCCGCTGCCCAGCCGCATCCCCGGCCGCGGCGCGCTGCTGGCGCAGTTCGGCGAAGGCGACAACGCGCTGGCGGTGATGATCGCGCACCTGTCGTTGAGCGCACCGGCACGCACGCGTCAGCTCGGCTTCATCGCCGAACTGCTGCAGGATTTCCCGCACGCGGTGCTGATGGGCGATCTGAACACCGAACCGGGCAGCACGGAGATGCGCCATCTGTTCGCCAGATGCAACCTGCAGCCACCGGTGCAGCCGACACCGACGTTCCCCAGCTGGAAACCGCGGCGCGCGCTGGACCACATCCTGACCTCACCGGCGATCCGGCTGGACAAGGTATGGACACTGCCGCAGGCCTTCTCCGACCATCTGCCGCTGGCAGCTGAAATCCGTCTGCCGGCACGCATCGCCGGCCCCGTGCGAGGCCGCCGATGAGCACCGGCAGGTGGCGGACGGCACGTCCCTGGCTGGTGCTGCTGGCGGCCGGATTCGCCGCGGCAGGACTGCGTTACGGCCTGATCGAACCCAGCGCGGTCGAGCAACTGTGCAGTGGCTCGCACAGCCCGGCATGGTGCGGCTGGCGGCAGCTGCTGGTGCTGGGGTTTCTGCACGGCATCTACGGCGATCTCGCGCTGGCGGCGGCGGCATGGGCGCTCCTGGCAAACCGGCCATGGACGGCGTGCCTGGCCGCTGCGCTGGGTGCTTTCGCGCTGGAGTTGTACTGCTTCCAGGCCGGCGCGCTGGCCTTGCTGATCGGCTGCCTACGCCTGCTGCGATGGCAGGCGCAGGCGCTGCCGCGCCTGCCACCAGCCGGACAGCACCGGCAGCGCGATCAGCACGTTCAATCCCAGCCATAACCACGCCACCGGCGTCAGTCCGGCTTCCTGGATGACCACGATCGCCGCCAGCATCGGCAGCCCGGCGGCAAGAAAGCGTTCCTCCGGCATCGGCATCGCTGTCTCGCGCCCTTCGGACAGCCAGCCGGCCAGGGCATAGCCGGCACACGGCAGCTCGAACAGACCGAGCGGAAAATCCCGGTAGCGGCCGTCGAACACCAGCAGCAATCCGTAATACGCCAGCGCGAACAGCCAGCCCAGCCGCAGCCAGCCGGGCAGGACGGACGGCCGTGCCACACCGGCCAGCCGCGCGGCAATCCAGCGTGCCAGCAGCAAAACCGTCGCCAGCGCCATCACGCAGGCACCTGCCGATACCGTCCATTCCCACGCATCGCTGCATGCAAACAGCATCTGCCGCCATTGCCAGGCCAGGGCACAGCCTGCGGCAAAACCGCTCAGGCTCAGCGCAACCCAACCACGCCCGCCGCGCCAGCGACGGCGCCGTGATCCGGCCAGCGCGAATCCACCCGCGGCGGCCGCGCCAGCCAGCCAGCCGGCCCACCAGTGCGGCTCCTCGACCACCGGCCCCTGCATCGCGAATTTCGGGCGGGCCTGCGCGTCGAAAATGCCCCAGTAGCCGCCGGCCGTGCCTTCCTGCGCACGCTTCCACGGCTGATCGAAGGCCTCGATCACGTTGTACGGCATGTGCACGGTCGCGGCATAGCGCAGGAACTCGCGCAGGTAGCGCGCCTCATTGACCACGCTGGCGCTGGCCACCTGGCGCGGCCGCCCGGCACTGGGCCAACCGGTTTCGCCGATCATCACGCGACGCCCGGGAAACGCCCGCTGCACCCTGGCGTAGACCGCCGCCACATGCTGCACCGCGCGTTCCGGCGAAACCGGATGATCCTCCCAGTACGGCAGGATATGGATGGTGAGGTAGTCGACCGAGCCGGACAGTTCGGGGTGGCGCAGCCAGAACTCCCACACATCGGCGTAGCTCACCGGTTCGCTGATCGCGCTGCGCACCTGTCGCAGATAACCGGCCAGGGCGGCCGACGACAATTCGCCACGCAGCAGTACCTCGTTGCCGACGATCACCCCACGCACCGTCTGCGGATACTTGCGCGCGGCGGCGATGCCCAGCCGGATCTGCTGCGCGTTCGCTGTCTTGTCGCGGTCCAGCCAGATCCCCAGCAAAACCTTCATGCCATAGCGGCTGGCGATTGCCGGCACCGCACCGAGACCCTGGCCCTGCGAATACGTGCGCACGCAATCGAAACGCTGCGACAGTGCGCGCAGGTCGGCGTCGATGCGCGTGGGGGCGATGAAGGCGTGCGGATCGAGCGGCGTCTCGCCCTGCATGCGAAATGGCGCATACGACACACAGGCGATGCGTGCCGATGGCGCGTCCGGCAACGCCACCGGCCTGCCGATCGCCCACCACCAGCAGGCTCCGGCAAGCGCGAGCAGGATCAGCAAGAGCCACGCAACCCCATGCCGGCGAGAAATGCGCGAAGCTGCTGGCGGCATACCGCTCCGGTAAATGTCGAAGAATGATCTTGCCAGTCTAGCAGCCTGCCGGAATTCGGCCGGCCGGACTGCCTGCAGGCGTATCGATACCCGCTGCGCGTGGATGCGGCCGACACATGGCCATGGACTACACTGGGAGTCCGTCGAACTCTGATTGGACGGCAAGCTCCCAGCCAGATTCACCGCCGGATCATCCATGTCTGTCCCTGCCCTGCTGCGACACATCCGCCTGCTTTCGCTGCTGCTGGCAACCGGCTGGCTGCTGGCCGCATCGGCGGCGCGTGCCGCTGGCAGCCGGCCGGGCGAAGTCCGGCAGGCTGCCGTGCCTTCCACCGCCCGGCGTGCGGCGTTCAAGCAGGCCTACGCCGCCGCGCGGCAGGGCGGCAATGACTGGCGCCATCTGGCCGAACGCCTTCGCCACTATCCGCTGTACCCGTATCTGCCAGCGGCGGCGCTGGAGCATGACATCGGGCGGATCGGCCTGGCCACGGTGACGGCGTATCTGAAGCGGTACCCGGACTGGATTCCGGCCGACGAACTGCGCCACGACTTCCTGCTGGAACTGGCACGCCGCCAGGACTGGAAGGATTTCCTGGCGTTGTACCAGCCCGGTCTCGGCGACACGCTCGCCTGCGATGCACTGCAGGCGCGATTGGCACAGGGTGGCGCGCTGGATTTCGACAAGGATCTGGCCCCCTTGTGGAACCGGTCCAGCCTGCCCGATGCGTGCACTCCAGTGTTGAACGCGGCCCACGCTCAAGGCCTGCTGACCGACCGCCGGCTATGGTCGCGCATCGACCGCGCCGCCGACGCCGGCCAGGCCGCCACCATCGCCGGCCTGGCCGGCTGGTTGCCGCCGGACGGCCGCGCCGCCGCGCAGCAACTTGTGCTGGCGCTGCGCGATCCGGCCGCTGCCGTGGCGGCGGCGACGAGCTGGACCGATGGCGTGCATCAGCGGCAAGCCGTCGCGCTGGCGCTGATCCGGCTGGCGCGGCGGCAGTCCGACGATGCCGACAAGGCGTGGCAGCAACTGCAGCCACGGTTCACTTTCGGCGAGGCGCAGCGCAACCGCATCCTGTCGGCGCTGGCGTTGTTCCGTGCCACCGATTTCAAGGACGATGCGCTGGCACGACTGATCGCGCTGCCTGCTGCCGCGCAAACCGACGCTACCCGGGAATGGCGCGCGCGCGTGGCGCTGGCGCGACAGGACTGGCCTACCGTGCTGGCCGCGATCAAGGCGCTGCCCGACGCCCGCCGGCAGGACGACGAGTGGCGTTATTTCCGTGCCCGCGCGCTGGCCGCGCTGGGCCGTCATGACCAGGCGCAGCAGCAGTTCGCCATGCTGGCGCGAGAGCCCACCTTCTTCGGTTTTCTCGCCGCCGACCGGCTCGATCGGCCGTATGCGATCTGCCCGCTGCAACTGGCCGGCGACCCGCAGCATGAGCAGGCCCTGCTTGATCGGCCCGGCCTGCTGCGTGCGTTCGAACTGTATGCGGTCGACCTGCCCGTACTGGCCCGGCGCGAGTGGGCACGTGCGTTGCAGGACGCCGATCCGGCCACGCTGCGGCTGGCGGCCGATCTGGCCAATCGCCACGGCTGGTACGATCGGGCCGTATTCACGCTGACCGAGGGCGAGGCCCTGCGGCTGTACGACCTTCGCTTCCCGCTGGCCAGCCGGATTGGCCTGGTGGCGCAGGCCGAGCAGGCCGGCATCGACCCGGCGTGGGCCTACGGCATCCTGCGTGCCGAAAGCGCCTGGATGATCGATGCGCACTCCAGTGCCGATGCACGCGGCCTGATGCAGCTGGTACCCGAAACCGCCGCGCAGGTGGCCAGGCGCAATGGCCTGGACTGGAACGGCGGCAACACGCTGTACGACCCGGCGGTCAACATCGAACTGGGCACGCGCTACCTGGCGCAGATGGCCGCACGTTTCAACGGCGCACCGTGGCTGGCCAGCGCCGCCTACAATGCCGGACCGGACAATGTCGGCCAATGGCTGGCGGCGCGCGGCACCCTGGCACCGGACCTGTTCATCGCCACCATCCCATTCAAGGAAACCCGCGAATACGTGGCGCGGGTGATGGCCTTCAGCGTGATCTACGACTGGCGCCTCAACGGCAAGGCCGTGCCCATGGTCAGCCGCATGAACGCGGTCGGCCAGCCGTATGCACTGCCCAACGCATCGACCGCACGCAAGTCGATCGTCTGCCCGGCGAGCGTGGCGGCCAGCGCACCTGCCACCCCGGCGGCGGCATTGCCGCAGCACCCCGGATCCGAAACCCGCAAGGACTGATCCCCATGGCCGCACAGCAGCTGGTCATTCTCGGCGGCACCGGCTTCGTCGGCAGCCATCTGGTACCGCGACTGGCTGCCGACGGCCACCGCATCGCGCTGCTCAGCCGCAACCGCGAGCAGCATCGCGCGCTCGGCGTGCTGCCCGGGGTCGACGTGCGCAGCGCCGATGTCTATGACGACGAGGTGCTGCGTCGGGCGTTCGCCGGCGCCGACGCGGTGATCAACCTGATCGGCATCCTCAATATGCAAGGTCGCCACACCTTCCAGCGTGCGCACGTGGAACTGACCCGCCGCGTGATCGCCGCCTGCCACGCCGGCGGGGTCAGCCGCCTGCATCAGATGAGTTCGCTGAAGGCCGGTGCGGGGCTGTCGCAGTATCTCAAGACCCGCGGCGAGGCGGACGCCCTGGTCAAGGCATCCTCGCTGGACTGGACGATCTACCAGCCCAGCGTGATCTTCGGCGAGGGCGATGGACTGGTCAGCCGGTTTGCCGCATTGCTGCGGCGCATGCCGATGCTGCCGCTGGCACGCGCCAACGCGCGGATGGCACCCACTTTCGTCGGCGACGTGGCCGAGGCGATCGCCCGCTGTGCCGGCAGCGAAAGACTCGGCCTGCGACGCAGCTTCGAGCTGTACGGCCCCGAAGTGCTCACCCTGGGCCAGATCGTGCGCCGGATCCGCGATACGGCCGGCCTGCGCACGCCGATCATCCCGCTGCCGGACAGCCTTGGCCGACTGCAGGCGCAGGTCGCCGGCCTGCTGCCCGGCAAACCGTTCTCGCTCGACAACTTCCGCTCACTGCACACCGACTCGGTCGGCGAGACCGACGGCTATGCCGCGCTCGACATCGTGCCGCAACCGTTCACCGCATGGCTGCCGCGCCTGCTCGGCGGCTCGCCGCGGCAGCGGCGGCTGGACGGGGTGCGGGCGGCGCGACGGTAGCCGGCGTCACAATCTGGGCGATCCGCACCCCGCATGTTCACACTGCCGGATATCGCCCGCCGCCGCATCTGCGCATCGCCCGTGTTTTGTGGTATAGGATCCGCCTCCCTGTCGTCGAGGGGGGCGTGACTGAAGGGGCGTCACGTCGCGACACGGCAATCCGGGTGGAGTATGCCTGTTGCACCCTGCCCGCTGCCATGTGCGCCACATATCCAGTCCGACCAATCGTCGGTTTCGCACTCTTTGCTGGAGGGGATTACATGACATCTTTCAAGAAGGCGGGCACTGGCGCCGCCATCGGCATTGCCATCAGCCTGATCGCCATCGGCACCGCTCACGCCGCCACGGTCCGATCGCCCGAAGTCACGCCGGCCGCGCAGCACGACAAGCTGCCTTCGCTGCGCGGCGTGATGCCGCGACCTGACGATTTCATCAAGAACTCGCATGCGCATCCGGCCCATCCACTGCCGTTCATCAGCGCCCCGGGCAACCAGGGTGACGGGGCTTTGCAGACCGCCGTCAACGGCAGCTTCGCGCCCGCGCTCGGTGCCGGCTTCGACGGCGTGGGCCAGGGGTTCAGCGGTCCGCAGGGCACGTTCACCGTCAACAGCGCGCCGCCGGACACCAACGGCGCGGTGGGCGCCACCCAGTATCTGCAGATCGTCAATACCGCTTTCGCGGTGTTCGACAAGGCCACCAAGGCGGTGGTTTACGGTCCGGTGCCCAGCAATACGCTGTGGGCCGGTTTCGGCGGCCCGTGCGAAGCCGACAACGACGGCGACGCGGTGGTGGTCTACGACAAGGCCGCCAACCGCTGGGTCGTCTCGCAGTTCGCGGTGACCGCGGCGCCGTACTTCCAGTGCGTGGCGGTATCGGCGACCAGCGATGCCACCGGCACCTGGTACCGCTATGCGTTCCCGTACGGCAGCGTCTTCCCTGACTACCCGAAGATGGGCGTGTGGCCGGATGCGTATTACGAAACGTTCAACATGTTCAACGGCAACACGTTCGCCGGCGCCAAGCTCTGCGCCTACGACCGCAATGCCATGCTGAGCGGCGCCGCCGCCACGCAGCAGTGCTTCCAGCTGTCCACCAGCTACGGCGGCGTGCTGCCGGCGGATCTCGACGGCGCCACCGCACCGCCGGCCGGGTCGCCGAACTACATGCTGAACTTCACCAGCAACGCGCTGAACCTGTGGCGCTTCCACGTCGATTGGGCCAACATCGCCAACACCACGCTGACCGGGCCGATCAGCATCCCGGTGGCCTCGTTTGCGGCGGCATGCGGCGGCGGCACCTGCATCCCGCAGACCGGCACCCGCCAGCAGCTCGACTCGCTGGCCGACCGCCTGATGTTCCGCCTGGCCTACCGCAACTTCGGCGATCACGAATCGCTGGTGGTCAGCCACTCGGTGAAGGTCGGCACCTCGCGCAAGAACCCGTACAGCGGGGTGCGCTGGTACGAGATCCGCAGCCCGGGCAGCACGCCGGTGGTGTATCAGCAGTCCACCTTCGCGCCGGACAGCAATTACCGCTGGATGGGCTCGGTGGCGATGGACAAGTTGGGCGACATGGCGCTGGGCTACAGCGTGTCCAGCAGCTCCATCCATCCGGCGGTCCGTTATACCGGACGCCTGGCGGGCGACCCGCTGAGCACGATGCAGGCCGAGAGCAGCATCATCGAGGGCCTCGGTTCGCAGAGCGGCAACCGCCTGTCGCGCTGGGGCGACTACAGCGCGATGACCGTCGATCCGGTCGACGACTGCACGTTCTGGTACACCACCGAGTATCTGCAGACCACCGGCTCGTTCAACTGGAACACGCGCATCGGGTCGTTCAAGTTCCCCGGTTGCCAGTGAGGCAAATCCGCACCTTCCATGCTTGATCGATGTACAGCGGGCCGTGACGTCACGGCCCGCTTTTTTTGCCGGCACGACGCGGCTTTTGCCGGCGCGAGCTGCGCGTCACCCGCACAAATGCCGTTTCGCGCAGATCCAGCCGATCACGCAGCCCGCATGGCAGAATCGCCGCATGCACATCTATCTGGTCGGCGGCGCGGTCCGCGACAAACTGCTGCAGCGGCCGGTGACCGACCGCGATCACGTGGTGGTCGGTGCGACGCCCGATGACCTGCTGGCACTGGGCTACAAGCCGGTGGGCAAGGATTTTCCGGTGTTCCTGCACCCGCAGACGGGCGAGGAATACGCGCTGGCACGCACCGAGCGCAAGACCGGGCGCGGCTATCACGGTTTCGTGTTCCAGGCCGACGCCACGGTCACGCTGGAGGCGGATCTGGCGCGACGCGACCTCACCATCAATGCGATCGCCCAGGACGAGCATGGCACGCTGACCGATCCGTATCACGGCGTGCGCGACATCGCGGCGCGGGTGCTGCGGCACGTCTCGCCGGCCTTCGTCGAAGACCCGGTGCGGGTGCTGCGGGTGGCCCGTTTCGCCGCGCGCTTCGCGCCGCTGGGCTTCACCGTCGCCGGGGAAACCATGGCGCTGATGCGGCAGATGGTGCGCGATGGCGAGGTCGACCATCTGGTGCCCGAACGCGTGTGGGCGGAAACCCGCAAGGCGCTGGGCGAAGCGCAGCCCTCGGCATTCCTGCGCGCGCTGCGCGAATGCGGCGCGCTCGCGGTGCTGTTTCCCGAGGTCGATGCGTTGTACGGCGTGCCGCAACGGGCCGAGTTCCACCCGGAGATCGACACCGGCGTGCATCTGGAAATGGTGCTGGACACGGCCGCGCGCATCGCGCCGGGCGACGACGCAGTCGGTTTCTGCGCACTGGTGCACGACCTCGGCAAGGCGCTCACACCGGCCCGTGAATGGCCGCGACATATCGGCCACGAGCAGCGCGGGGTGACGCCGCTGCGGGTGTTGGCGGCGCGCCTGAAGGTGCCGACCGAACACGCCACGCTGGCCGAGATCGTATGCCGCGAGCATCTGAACGCGCATCGCGCTTTCGAGCTGAAGCCGGCCACCGCGCTGAAGCTGCTCGGTTCGCTGGACGCGTTGCGCCGCCCCGCGCGGCTGGAAATCTTTCTCGCCGCCTGCGAGGCAGACAAGCGCGGTCGGCTGGGCCATGAACACGATGCCTACCCACAGGCCACCTACCTGCGCGAGGCGCGCGAGGCGGCAACGGCGGTCGACGCCGGCAGCTTTGTCGAGCAGGGCTTGTCGGGACCGGCGATCGGCAAGGCGATGGAGCGAGCCAGGATCGACGCGATCGGGGCGCTGAAATCCCGATATTCACCTGATCGGCCGAACACCTGACTTTCGGCCGCTGGTCGGTGGCGTGTCCGCCAGCAGCGCCGGCACCATGCCATCGCAGCCGTCCGGACGGCTGAACCGTCGTCGCTCGATCACAGCCGGCCGCCCTGGTCGGCAGCCAGCAGTTCGGCCGGCAAGGGCAATGCGTCGAGGCCGCGGACAAACAGCATGGCCTGGAACCGTTCGCCCATCTGGTCGGGCAGCATCAGCTTTTTCACCTGCTGCGCCAGCCGGTAGCGGGCGTGTTCGTCGGCGGCTCGCGCCTGCACCTGTTCGAACACCTCCTGCAGGCCGGCGCCGATCAGGAACTGCGCCTGCGGCAGATAGGCCGCCACGTTGAAACCGGCACTGTTGCCGGCTTCGGCCAGCGCGGTGAAATCGACCGAGGCGGTGAGGTCGTTCAGGCCTGGCAGGAACAACGGATCGTTGTGCGCGTGATGCCGGTAATGCGCCATCAGCGTGCCGTCGTCGCGCTCGGGCAGATAGAACTCGCGGCGCACGTAGCCGTAGTCGACGAACAGCATCAATCCGGCGCTGAGCGATCCGGCCACCGCCTGGATCCAGTACGGCAGCTGCGGCAGGATCTCCGAACGGTAGCCGTCGGCGAACCCGGCGCCCAGATCGCGCTCGACGTGGCGCACGGCGCCGGCGGTCAGGGCATCGGCCGGCCGATCGACGCGACGCAGGCGGCCTTCGCCGTCCAGCATGACGTGCTCTTCATGGATTTCGCCGGCGTGCACGCAAAAGCGCGTCGTCGGCAGCGCATCGATCACTTCGTTGGCGAACAGCACGCCGTGCCACTCCTGCCCGGGCGGGCGCTCCAGCCAGCGTACGCGCGCATGCAGTTCGGCCGGCAGATTCGCCCGCAGCCGCCCGCGCTGGCGCTCGCGCAGGTCGGCGCTGGGTTCCAGGATCAGGTACTGCCGCGGCAGCGTGCCGCCGGCGCCCAGCGCACGCAGCGCCGCCTCGGCAAACGCACCGCTGCCGCCGCCGAGTTCGAACACATCCGCCTGCTCGCCCAGCACGGCCAGCACCGGCTGCATCACGTTGGCCACGCAACGCGCGAACAGTTCGCCCAACTCCGGCGCCGTGACGAAATCGCCGGCGGCGCCGAACTTGGTCTTGCCCGCGCTGTAATAGCCCAGCCCCGGCGCGTACAGGCAACGCTCCATGTATTGCGCGAATGGCAGCGGCCCGTGCGCGGCAATCAGTTCGCGAAGAAGTTGCAGCAGGCGGTCGGAATGCGCGCGCTCGTCGGCGCTCGGTTCGGGAAGTCGGGAGGGCATGCGTGTTGCCGGCAACGAAAAGGCGCGGCAAGCATAGCCCAATGGGCTGCATCGCCCGCAACTGCATCGGATCGCTGCGATCGTGGAGCCAGGCTTGCGCCTACAGGGGATGGCGATAGGCGCCACTGACCACGCCGGTGCGACGCACACGACGGATCACCTCGGCCAGATGCTTGCGGTTCTTCACTTCCATCGCGAACAGCATGGTCGCGGCGGCGGCATCGCGCTCGACATACTCCACATTCTCGATGTTGGAGTTGGCGGCGCCGATCGCGGCGGCCACGGTGGCCAGCACGCCGGGGCGGTTGATGACCTCGATGCGCAGTTCGGCGCGGTAGTCGCCCTGCACGCCGCGATCCCATTCGATCGCCACGCAGCGCTCCGGCGATTTGCGCAGCTCCAGCACATTCGGGCATTCCTCGCGATGCACCACGATGCCCTTGCCTGACGACAGATAGCCGATGATCTCGTCGCCCGGCAGCGGGTGACAGCAATTGGCGAAGCTCAACACTCCGCGCTCGGTGCCGGTGATGCGGATCTTCTCGTGCACATGCCGCGGCACCTGCGGCGTGTCGCCGGGCAACGCGCCGCGCGACGCCAGCAGCTGGCTGGCGACCACATCGGGCATGCGGTTGCCCAGCGCGATGTCGGACAGCAGTTCCTCCAGCCGCTTCAGCTTGGATGCCTCGAGGAACCGGTCCAGCACCGCCACCGGAATGGCATCGAGGCTGCTGCCCAGCGCACCGAGCGCACGGTCGAGCATGCGCGAGCCGAAGTCGACCGCGTCCTCGTGCTGCAGATGCTTCAGGTACTGGCGGATCGCGGTACGCGCCTTGCCGGTGACGACCGACTCCAGCCACGCCGGGTTGGGCAGCGCCGACGGCGCCGTGATGATTTCGACCAGCTGGCCGGACTCCAGCCGCGTGCGCAGCGGCAGCAGCTTCTTGTCGACCCGCGCGGCGACGGCGTGATCGCCGACATCGGTGTGCACGGCATAGGCGAAGTCGAGCGCGGTGGCGTTGCGCGGCAGCGAGAGGATGTCGCCGCGCGGCGTGAACAGGTAGACCTCGTCCGGAAACAGGTCGATCTTCACCGCCTCGATGAACTCCGCCGACGACGCGGTATTGACCGAGCTGTCGGCCAGCGACGACAGCCACTCGCGGGCGCGCGTCTGCGCGCTGTTGGCCGGGCCGCTGTCGCTCTTGTAGGCCCAGTGCGCGGCGATGCCGCGTTCGGCGACCGAGTCCATCTCGGC
>JAGWNA010000029.1 GCA_028871555.1 Lysobacteraceae bacterium | reverse complement strand
GCCACATCACTGTGGTTGTCGGCAACTGACTGGGGACAAGAGACGATGGGTCATAAAGTTCATCCCACCGGTATCCGCCTCGGCATTGCCAAGGACTGGAACTCGAAGTGGTTCGCCAACAAGCGTGATTACGCCACTTACCTCGTGGCCGACATCAAAGTCCGCGACATGCTGAAGAAGAAGCTGGCTCAGGCCGGTATCTCGCGCATCCAGATCGAGCGTCCTGCCAAGACCGCGCGCGTGACGATCCACACCGCCCGTCCGGGCGTGGTGATCGGCAAGAAAGGCGAGGATATCGAGAAGCTGCGCAAGGAAGTCAGCGACATGATGGGCGTCCCGACGCACATCAACGTCAACGAAGTGCGCAAGCCCGAGCTCGATGCGCAGCTGGTCGCCGAGTCGATCGCGCAGCAGCTGGAGCGCCGCATCATGTTCCGCCGTGCGATGAAGCGCTCGGTGGGCAATGCGATGCGTCTCGGCGCGCTGGGCGTGAAGATCAACGTCTCCGGCCGTCTGAACGGAGCCGAGATCGCCCGTTCCGAGTGGAGCCGCGAGGGTCGCGTGCCGCTGCATACGTTGCGCGCCGACATCGATTACGGCTTTGCCGAGGCAAAGACCACCTACGGCATCATCGGCATCAAGGTGTGGATCTACAAGGGCGAGATCTTCGATCTGGCCCAGGCCAGCCAGGAGTCGAAGGATGAGCCGTCGCAGCCGCGCCGCGAAGGTGGCGAAGGTCGTCGTAATGACTCGCGTCGCGAGGCCGGTGACGGCCGCCGCGAACGGTCTGCGAAGTAAGGAGAGTTGCCATGTTGCAACCCAAGCGCACCAAATACCGCAAGCAGTTCAAGGGCCGTAACTACGGTCTCGCACAGTCGTCCAATCTCGTCAGTTTCGGCGAATACGGACTGAAGGCAACGACGCATGGCCGCTTGACGGCACGGCAGATCGAATCCGCACGTCGCTGCATCACCCGTTTCGTGAAGCGCGGCGGCAAGCTTTGGATCCGCGTGTTCCCGGACAAGCCGATCACCAAGAAGCCGATCGAAGTCCGCATGGGCTCGGGCAAGGGCAGCGTCGAGTTCTGGGTCGCGCCGATCCAGCCGGGCCGCATGCTCTATGAAATCGAGGGCGTCGACGAGATCACGGCGCGCGAGGCGTTCCGTCTGGCCGCTGCGAAGCTGTCGGTGCAGACCCAGTTTGTGACCAGGGCGGTGATGTGATGGCCACCAAAGATATCAACAACCAGTCGGTCGACGAGTTGAAGCAGCATCTGCTGGACCTGCGCAAGGAGCAGTTCAATCTGCGCATGCAAAAAGGCTCTGGTCAGCTCACTCAGCCGCACCAGCTACGCCGCGTTCGGCGTGACATCGCCCGCACGAAATTCGTGCTCGGCGAAAAGAAGTAAGGGACGGCGGACATGAGCGACAACCAGATTCAAGTGGAAAAAAAGCAGGCGCGCACCCTCGAAGGGCGTGTTACCAGCAACAAGATGGACAAGACGGTCACCGTGCTGGTCGAACGCCAGGTACAGCATTGGCTGCTCGGCAAGACCATCCGTCGTTCGACCAAGCTGCATGCGCAGGACGATCTCGGTGCGAACGAGGGCGATTTCGTGCGCATCGCGGAATGTCGTCCGCTGTCCAAGACCAAACATCACCGCGTGGTTGAAATCATCACGCGCGCCAACGTCTAAGGAGGGGTGCAGACATGATCCAAGTGCAAAGCACGCTATCCGCAGCGGACAACAGCGGCGCGAAGCTGATGATGTGCATCAAGGTGCTTGGTGGCTCCAAGCGCCGCTACGCATCGATCGGTGATGTGATCAAGGTCACCGTGAAGGATGCCATTCCGCGCGGCAAGGTGAAGAAGGGCGAGGTCTACAATGCCGTGGTGGTACGTACCGCCAAGGGCGTGCGCCGTCCCGATGGCTCGCTGATCCGTTTCGACGGCAATGCAGCGGTGCTCCTCAACAACAAGCTCGAGCCGATCGGCACCCGTATTTTCGGGCCGGTGACGCGCGAGCTGCGCAGCGAGAAGTTCATGAAGATCGTCTCGCTCGCGCCCGAAGTGCTCTGAGCGGAGATCACACTATGAACCGTATCCGCAAGGGTGATCAGGTCCTCGTGATCACCGGCAAGAACAAGGGTCAACGCGGCGATGTGCTGCGTGTTGCAGGCGATCGGGTGTTCGTCTCCAACGTGAATCTGGTCAAGCGCCACACCAAGCCGAATCCGCAGGCCAATCAGGCCGGCGGCATCGTCGAGCGTGAGGCCTCGATCCATCTCTCCAATGTGCAGCTGTTCAACCCCGCCACGAACAAGGGTGAACGCGTCGGCACCAGAACGCTCGAAGATGGGCGCAAGGTCCGCGTGTTCCGTTCGTCTGGCGAGGTCGTGGACGCGTAAGGAACACGATCATGACGCGCCTTGAAAATTTCTACAAAGACCAGGTAGTGGCCAAGCTCACCGAGCAGTTCGGCTACAAGAACGTGATGCAGGTTCCGCGCATCACCAAGATCACGCTGAACATGGGCGTGGGCGAAGCGGCGGGCAACAAGAAAGTGCTCGAGAATGCGGTCGCCGACATGGCCAAGATCGCCGGCCAGAAGCCGATCACGACCAAGGCCCGGGTTTCCGTGGCTTCGTTCAAGATCCGCGACGGCTGGCCGATCGGCTGCAAGGTCACCTTGCGTCGTGCCCAGATGTTCGAGTTTCTCGATCGCCTGATCAACATCTCGCTGCCACGCGTGCGCGACTTCCGCGGTGTCTCGGGCAAGGCCTTCGACGGCCGCGGCAACTACAACTTCGGTATCAAGGAACAGATCATCTTCCCTGAAATCGACTTCGACCAGGTCGATGCGCTGCGTGGCATGGACATATCCATCACCACCACCGCCAAGACCGACGACGAAGCCAAGGCACTGCTGGCGGCGTTCAGCTTTCCGTTCAGGAATTGAACGATCATCCGTGATCGAGAGAAAACCGGCCATCCATGGCCGGACTCTTCAAGAGAGAAGATTTACTCATGGCCAAGACATCAATGGTGAACCGCGACATCAAGCGGATCAAACTCGTCAAGAAGTACGCTGCCGTGCGCAGCGGGTTCAAGGCAATCGTGCTGAGCTCCACCGCCTCCTATGAGGAGAAGATGGAAGCGCAGGCCAAGCTGCAGAAGCTGCCGCGCGACGCCAGTCCGGTACGCCAGCGCACGCGTTGCGCCTTGACCGGTCGTCCGCGTGCGGTTTATGCCAAGTTCGGCCTCGGTCGCAACAAGCTGCGCGAAGCAACCATGCGCGGGGACGTACCCGGTCTGCGCAAGGCCAGCTGGTAATACAAAGATTTGCAGGATCGGTTGGCGAAGCCGTGGTTTCGCGGCCGATTCGGCCGGCTGCTGATGTTGCAGCCGTTGATGCGACTCCTCGCACGAAGTTCGCTAAAACCAGGTAAAGCTGATATAGTCGGCGGTCTGCGCAAAGCAGGCCGGTTGCCGTATCGGCTCACAATCCAATTGATTTCCGGTTTTATCGGATATCGGTGCACTCTGAAGGACTATTTCATGAGCATGACTGATCCCATCGCCGATCTGTTTACGCGTGTCCGCAATGCCCAGGCCATGGGCAAGCCGACCGTGCGTATGCCGTCGTCGAAACTGAAGTTGGCGATCGCCGACCTACTCAAGAACGAGGGCTATATCCTTGATGCAAAGGCTTCCGAGGTGGAAGGCAAGCCGGTGCTCGAGATCAAGCTCAAGTATTTCGATGGCCAGCCAGCCATCGAGACCATCTCCCGTGTCAGCCGCTCCGGACTGCGTGTGTATCGCGGCAAGGACGAACTGCCGAAAGTTCTCGGCGGCCTGGGTATTTCGATCATCTCGACTTCCGCTGGTCTGTTGACTGATGCGCAGGCCCGTGCCAAGGGTCTGGGCGGCGAAGTCATTGGCCAAGTGGCATAAGGAGTCTTTCGATGTCACGTGTTGCCAAACAACCGATTACTCTGCCCAAGGGCGTGGAGCTGACCGTCGCTGTCGACAGCATCACCGTCAAGGGTCCCAAGGGTTCGCTGTCCTTGCATCACCTCCCCGGCGTGTCTGTCGCCGTGGACAATGGGGTCGTTACCATAGGACTTGCCGAGGGTTCCGAGGACAAATTCGGCGGTACCACCCGCGCACTTCTGGCCAACATGGTCAAGGGCGTGTCCGATGGGTATGAGCGCAAGCTGGAGCTGGTCGGCGTGGGTTACCGTGCCTCCATGCAGGGCAAGTCGCTGAACCTGAGCCTCGGGTACTCCCATCCGGTCGTGTTCGATGCGCCGGAAGGCATCAGCCTCGAAACCCCGACGCAAACCGAAGTCGTGATCAAGGGCTTCGACAAGCAGCACGTGGGTCAGGTGGCGGCCAAGATTCGCGGCTTCCGTCCACCGGAGCCCTACAAGGGCAAGGGTGTGCGCTATGCCGGCGAGAAGATCACGTTGAAGGAAGCCAAGAAGGCGTAATGCGGGTCCCTCCGCGAAGACCGGCCATCCATGGCCGGACTCTTCAAAAGAGCCCAGTCCCCACTAGCCGATCCGCTTTCAAGGAATCATGACAATGAACAAAAACGAAAATCGCCTGCGCCGTGCCAAGTCCACGCGTTGCCATATCCGCAAATTGGCGGTGCCACGCCTTTCGGTGCATCGCACGGGGCAGCACATCTACGCGCAGGTGTTCGACGCATCGGGCCTGAACGTGGTGGCGGCAGCTTCCACCGTGCAGAAATCGGTGGCCGAGGGCCTCAAGGGCACCAAGAACATCGCCGCCGCGGCAGCTGTAGGCAAGGCTGTTGCCGAGCGTGCAGTAGCGGCAGGCATCGAGGCGGTGGCATTCGACCGCTCCGGCTTCCGTTATCACGGTCGAATCAAGGCGCTGGCCGAGGCGGCTCGCGAAGCGGGTCTGAAGTTCTAAAAGACATTCCGGAATCCAGGACATCCTTCCGGATAGATTGATTCCAGCAGTTGCACCTACAACTCCAAGCGGCTCAGCCGCAAGCAAAGTCCCGGTCAGCCGGGCACATGGAAAAAAAACATGTCTTCTAACGATCGCGAAAATTCGGACGGATTGCTTGAAAAGCTGATTGCCGTCAACCGCGTGGCCAAGACCGTGAAGGGTGGCCGCCAGATGAGCTTCACCGCACTGACCGTGGTCGGTGACGGTGAGGGCAAGGTCGGCTTCGGCTATGGCAAGGCGCGCGAAGTGCCGGTCGCCATTTCCAAGGCGATGGAACGTGCCCGGCGCCAGATGGTCAGCATTGAACTGAACAACGGCACCCTGTGGTACGCCATCAAGGCTAACCACGGTGCGGCACGCGTCTATATGCAGCCGGCCTCCGAGGGTACCGGCGTGATTGCCGGTGGCGCCATGCGCGCGGTGCTGGAAGTGGTCGGCGTGAAGAACGTGCTGGCCAAGGCGGTGGGTTCGCGCAACCCGATCAATCTGGTGCGTGCCACCATCAAGGGCCTGCAGGCTGTCGCCTCGCCCAAGAAAATCGCCGCCAAGCGTGGCAAGACGCTGGAAGAGGTGCTGGGCAATGGCTAAGTCATCACAATCAACCGCCGACAAGACCCTGCGCGTGCGCCTGGTCAAGAGCCTGGGCGGCGTCCAGGCGCGTCACCGTCTCAGCGTAAAGGCGCTGGGCCTCGGCAAGATCAACGACGTCCGTGAACTGAAGGACAGCCCGCAGGTTCGCGGCCTGATCAACACGGTGTACTACCTGGTCCGGGTCGAAGATTAATCGAACAGTCCGGTCATGGATGGCCGGGTTCCCGGGCAGGAAGCCTGTTTAGAGGATAACAATCATGCGTCTGAATGACATCCAGCCGGCCGCCGGTTCGCACAAGACGCGCCTGCGCGTTGCTCGCGGTATCGGTTCGGGCCTTGGCAAGACCGCCGGTCGCGGTCACAAGGGTCAGCATGCCCGCGCGGGCGGCACCCACAAGTACGGTTTCGAGGGCGGCCAGATGCCGCTGCAGCGCAGGTTGCCGAAGGTGGGCTTCCGTTCGCTGAAGAAGGCCGAGAGTCAGGAAGTGTTCCTGTATCAGCTGGCCAATCTCAAGGTCGAGGTGATTGACGTCGTGGCACTGCACAAGGCTGGTCTGATCAGCAGTCGTGCGAAGAAGGTCAAGGTGGTTCTCAAGGGTGAAATCGGTCGCGCGGTGAAGTTGTCCGGCTTGCTGGCTACCGCCGGCGCCAAGGCAGCCATCGAAGCTGCCGGCGGCAGCGTGGAGTAATCGACTGTGGCTGCAGCCAAGGGCAATGCACTCGGCAAACTGGGCAAGCTGACAGAGCTTCGCCAGCGCATTTTCTTCGTGATTGGCGCATTGGTGGTGTTCCGGCTTGGTTCGTTCATCCCGGTACCCGGCGTCAATCCGGAGGCGATGACCAGCCTGGTCAACGGCAACGGCCTGATGGACATGTTCAACATGTTCTCGGGTGGTGCGTTGGCACGGTTTTCGATATTCGCGTTGGGCGTGATCCCGTATATCTCGGCGTCGATCGTGTTCCAGATGATGGGGTCGGTGGTTCCGAGTCTGCAGGGGTTGCGCAAGGAAGGCGAGTCCGGCAAGCGCAAGATGACGATGTATACCCGCTTTGCCACGGTGGGCCTGGCGGCTTTCCAGTCGTTCGGCATCGCCATGGCGTTGCAAGGGCAGGTCGCATCCGGTGGCGCAGCGGTGGTCTATACGCCGGGTTTCGGTTTCATCATGTCGTCGGTGGTCGGTCTTACCGCAGGCACGATGTTCCTTATGTGGCTGGGTGAGCAGATGACCGAGCGCGGCATCGGCAACGGGATTTCGCTGCTGATCTTCGCCGGTATCGTCGCCGGGTTGCCGGGGGCGGTCGTGCATACCCTGGGCATGGCCAACAACGGCGAGTTGACGGTGCTGATGCTGCTCATGGTGTTCGGTCTGGTGCTGGCGGTCACGGCGTTCGTGGTATTCATGGAGCGCGCCCAGCGGCGCATCACGGTGAATTACGCGCGGCGATCCGGCGGTCAGCGGGCTTACCAGAATCAGAGCTCGCACCTGCCTTTGAAGATCAACATGTCGGGCGTGATTCCGCCGATCTTCGCCTCGAGCTTGCTGATGTTTCCGGCAACGGCTGTTACTTGGTTCAGCGCAGGTCATCAATCGCGCTGGCTGCAGGACCTGACGCAGTCGCTGAGCCCCGGCAATCCATTGCATGACATCGTGTTTTCGGTACTGGTGATCGCGTTCGCCTTTTTCTATACGGCGATCGTGTTCAACGCCGAGGAGACGGCCGACAACCTCAAGCGATCGGGAGCATTGATTCCCGGGATTCGTCCGGGTCGGGCCACGGCCAGTTACGTCGATTCGGTGATGACCCGCCTGACCGGCGTCGGCGCGCTGTATCTGGTGCTGGTTTGCCTGGTTCCGTCGTTCATGCAGGCCGCCTGGCATGTCCCGTTCTATTTTGGCGGCACGTCGCTGCTGATCGTGGTGGTAGTGGTGATGGATTTTACGGCACAGGTGCAGGCGCATCTGGTCAGTCATCAGTACGAGAGTTTGCTCAAGAAGGCCAATCTTCGTCGCAGCTGATACTGCGCGCGGATGGCCACAGGGTCGGGAAGTGGCGGCACCGCGGTGTCGCAGGGCTTTCCAGTTACCGTAATTCAGGTTAGAATTGCGCGTTTACCGCGCACGAAACGCATCGGAGAAAGTACATCATGGCGCGCATCGCGGGTGTCAATTTGCCGGTCCAGAAACATGTCTGGGTCGGCCTGCAGAGCATTTATGGTATCGGCCGCAGCCGGGCCAGGAAAGTCTGCGCGGATGCGGGTGTGGTTCCGACCACCCCGATCAAGTCCCTCAGTGAAGGCGAGGTGGAGAAAATCCGCCACGAAATCGCCAAGTACATCGTCGAGGGCGATCTGCGCCGCGAAGTGGGCATTGCCATCAAGCGCCTGATGGATCTGGGTTGCTATCGCGGCTTGCGGCATCGTCGCGGTTTGCCGGTGCGCGGTCAGCGCACGCGTACAAACGCACGTACCCGCAAGGGTCCCCGTCGCGCGATCAAGAAGTGACTGCATTAGTGCGATCTTCCCTGATCGCGAAGATAAAAAGCGGCCATGCCTGGTCGCACTGATTAACGAAGAGCCTCTAAACCATGGCTAAACCGGTCAAGACCAAGAAGAAGATCAAGCGTGTTGTCACCGATGCGGTGGCGCACGTCCAGGCTTCCTTCAACAATACTATCGTCACCATCACCGATCGTCAGGGTAACGCCTTGTCGTGGGCTACTGCCGGTGGCGCGGGTTTCCGCGGCTCGCGCAAGTCCACTCCGTTTGCTGCGCAGGTGGCAGCGGAGAAGGCAGGCCGTGTTGCCGGCGAATACGGTGTGAAAACCGTTGAGGTTCGGATCAAGGGCCCCGGTCCGGGTCGCGAATCAGCGGTGCGTTCACTTAACGCGTTGGGCTTCAAGGTGCTCAACATCATCGATGTCACGCCGATTCCGCACAACGGCTGCCGTCCCCCCAAGAAGCGGCGTGTATGAGTGCGATCGTCCCTGATCGCGAAAATCAAGAACCGGCCATCCTTGGCCGGACTTCTCAATAAGAGATAGTCAAAATGGCACGTTATCGTGGAGCTACCTGCAAACTCGCCCGTCGTGAGGGTGCAGATCTCAGTCTGAAGAGCCCGGCGCGCGCGCTGGATTCCAAGTGCAAGCTGGAGAACAAGCCCGGCCAGCATGGTGCCAACAAGCGCATGCGCATGTCCGATTACGCCGTGCAGTTGCGAGAGAAGCAGAAGGTCAAGCGCATCTATGGCGTACTTGAGCGCCAGTTCGGCAACTACTACGCCAAAGCGTCGACCCTCAAGGGCAACACCGGCGAGAACCTGCTGCGTCTGCTCGAAAGCCGGCTGGACAACGTCGTCTATCGCATGGGCTTTGCCGTCACTCGCGCCCAGGCCCGTCAGATGGTTGCCCACAAGGCAGTTCTGGTGAATGGCAAGAAGGTGAACATTCCTTCTTACCAGGTCAGTGCCGGTGACGCTATTGCGCTGACCGAACGCGCGCGCGCCCAATTGCGCGTACAGGAAGCCGCAACCATTTTCGACACGATGGATTTGCGTCCGATCTGGGTCGAGGTCGATGCCAAGAAATTCGAAGGCACATTCAAGTCGGTGCCGGACCGTGGCGATCTGCCGTCCGACATCAATGAAGCATTGATCGTCGAGCTTTACTCGAAGTAATTACTGGAGCTCTGCATGGCAGTTTCGTCAACTAGCGTGCTGAGGCCTCGTGGCCTCAGCGTCGAACAGCTCGGACCCAACCGCGCCAAGGTCGTGGTCGAGCCGCTCGAGCGTGGCTTTGGCCACACCCTGGGCAACGCGCTGCGCCGCGTACTGCTCTCGTCAATCCCCGGCAGTGCCATCGTCGAGGTGGAAATCGATGGCGTGTTGCATGAGTACACCACCCTGGAAGGTCTGCAGGAAGACGTCATCGAAGTTCTGCTCAACCTGAAGGATGTTGCCATACTTCAGCATACAGGCGATGAAGTCATCCTGGCTCTGTCCAAGAAAGGCAAGGGCGTGGTCACCGCCGGCGACATCGTCGTGGATCATTCGGTTGAAATCATCAATCCCGAACATGTGATCTGCCACCTCACCAAGGATGTCGCGCTGAACATGCGGCTGAAGGTGCGGCGCGGCGTCGGCTACCAGCCGGCCAGCATGCGGCAGCATCCGGACGACGAGGCGCGCCCGATCGGCCGCCTGCAGCTGGACGCCTCGTTTGCGCCGGTGTTGCGCGTGGCTTACGAAGTGGACGCGGCTCGCGTCGAGCAGCGTACCAACCTCGACAAGCTGGTTCTGGATATCGAGACGAACGGTACGATCGGTGCCGAAGACGCGGTGCGCAAGGCCGCCGAGATCATCAACGACCAGCTGTCGGTGTTTGGCGACTTCTCGCGCCGTGAAAGCGCCACCGACAAGGCGGAGAAGAGCGGTTTCGATCCGTTGCTGCTGCGTCCGATCGACGACCTGGAGCTCACCGTGCGTTCGGCCAACTGCCTGAAGGCCGAGAGCATCTACTACATCGGCGATCTGGTGCAGAAGACCGAGGTCGAGTTGCTGAAAACGCCGAATCTGGGCAAGAAGTCGCTGACTGAAATCAAGGATGTGCTGGGCGGACGTGGCCTGGCTCTCGGCATGAAACTCGAGAATTGGCCGCCGCCGGGTCTTTCGCACGGCATGCAGCTGGGTTGATGGTTTATTGGTGCGATCATCCATGATCGCGGCAGTCGGTCAGACTGTTGTTCATGTGGTCGTTTCGCCAACGGAAAGTCTAAAAGCGGCCATCCGTGGCCGCACTCTTCACAAGGGCCCGCTCCGATGGGGCCTTTATAAGCGGGTAACCGCGGAAAGCCGGACACAAGCAACGGCTTTTCATAACAACAGACAGAGACAACGCCATGCGCCACCAAAAATCCGGACGCAAATTCAACCGCACCAGCAGCCATCGTGAAGCGATGTTTCGCAACATGGCTTCATCGCTGGTGAAGCATGAGCTGATCCGTACCACCTTGCCCAAGGCAAAGGAGCTTCGCCGCGTGGCCGAGCCGTTGATCACGCTCGCCAAGATAGACGGCGTGGCCAATCGCCGCCTGGCCTTCGCGCGCATGCGCGACAAGGAAGCGGTCGGCAAGCTGTTTGTCGAACTGGGGCCTCGTTACCGCGAGCGCCCCGGCGGTTATCTGCGCATCCTCAAGTGCGGTTTCCGTCCGGGCGACAACGCACCCATGGCGTATGTCGAGCTGGTCGGTCGTCCGCAGGTCGAGGCTGTCGACGCCGACTAGGCGATGCCGGTACGAACCAGCGAGTGGTCGAAGCGGCCATTCACCGCCACACCAGGACCCGGCCGGGCGACCCGCCGGGTCTTTGCGTGTTCGGCCATCAAAACACGCCTGATTTCCGCCCGTTCGTGATGAGATTGCTGACAGCGCGGCGACGAACAGGTATGTTCGTTGTCCCGCAACGCAACAAAACGCCATGAATCCTTTTCGCTGGTCGTATCGTGTCAGTTTTCTAGCCGGTTTCCTGATTTGTGCAGGATTGCTGGGTTTCGCGTTGTATTCCGAATACCAGTGGGGCATGAATCCGTGTCCACTGTGCATTTTCCAGCGCATCGCGTTTATGGTCATGGCCTTGTTTTTCCTGCTGGGCGCGTTGCATGCGCCGCGTCATCGCGGACGCTGGCTGTACTCGGTGGGAGTCTTGCTGGGTGCGGCATTCGGTGCCGCGGTGGCTGGCCGGCATCTGTGGATCCAGTCCCTGCCGGCCGACCAGGTGCCGTCCTGCGGGCCACCGCTGGACTACATGTTCAGCGCGTTTCCGTTCGAAAAGGTGCTGAAGCTGGTTTTCACCGGTTCCGGCGAATGCGCCAAGGTTGAGCCGATCCTCGGTCTGCCGATGCCCGCCTGGACCTTGCTGTGGTTCGTGTTGCTGGCGGCGTGGACAATCCACGCCACATCGCGCAGGCGTGCCTGACATGTTTGAAAGTATGAAGGCTGATGTGATGAATAATACCCGAGCCCCCTTGCGCGACGTCGCCGACTGGACGCCGGCATCCTGGCAGCAACGTGTCGCACTGCAGCAGCCGCAATACGAGGATGCCGGCGAGCTCGCAGATGCCACAGCGCACCTGGCGAAGCTGCCGCCGCTGGTCACCTCATGGGAAGTGCTGGCGCTGAAGCAGGCGCTGGCGGAGGCGCAGGAAGGCCGGCGTTTCCTGCTGCAGGGCGGCGATTGCGCGGAAAGCTTTGCCGACTGCACCAGCCCGGTGATCTCCAATCGCCTTAAGGTGCTGTTGCAGATGAGCCTGGTGCTGGTGCACGGCATGAAGAAACCGGTGCTGCGCGTGGGCCGTTTCGCCGGTCAATACGCCAAGCCGCGATCGACGGACAGCGAGACGCGCGACGGTCTGACCTTGCCGAGTTTTCGTGGCGATGTCGTGAACAGCCCGGCCTTCACTGCCGGGGAGCGTCGTGCCGATCCGCAGCGCCTGATCCAGGCCCATGCGCATTCGGCGCTGACCATGAACTTCGTGCGCGCCCTGATCGATGGTGGCTTCGCCGATCTGCATCATCCGGAATACTGGGATCTGGCCTGGGTCGAGCATTCGCCGCTGGCGGCCGAGTACCGGCAGATGGTCGCCAACATCGGCGACTCGTTGCGCTTCATGGAAACGCTGGCCGGTCCGATTGCCGGCTTCTCGCGGGTGGATTTCTTCACATCGCACGAGGCGCTGCTGCTGCACTACGAAGAGGCGTTGACCCGGCAGGTGCCGCGTCACCCGGGCTGGTTCAACTTGTCCACGCATTTTCCGTGGATCGGCATGCGCACGGCCGCGCTGGATGGCGCGCATGTGGAATATTTCCGCGGCATCCGCAACCCGATCGCCGTGAAGGTCGGTCCTTCGGTGAAGGCCGATCAGCTGCTGCCGCTGATCGATGCCTTGAATCCGGACGACGAGCCGGGCCGGTTGACCCTGATCCACCGCATGGGCAACACGAAGATCGCCGGCGCGCTGCCGCCGCTGCTGGAGGCCGTCAGGCGCGAAGGACGCCGCGTGCTGTGGGTGGCCGACCCGATGCACGGCAATACCGAGAGCACCTCGAACGGTTACAAGACCAGACGCTTCGACAATATCCGCGGCGAGCTGGATCAGGCGTTCGACATCCACGCGGCCGCCGGCACGCGGCTGGGGGGCGTGCATCTGGAGCTGACCGGCGAGCATGTCACCGAGTGCATGGGCGGTGCCCGCGATCTGTCCGAGACCGACCTGCAGCGTGCCTACAAGTCGATGGTCGATCCGCGTCTCAACTACGAGCAGTCGATCGAGCTGGCCATGCTGATCGTGCGCAAGTCGGCAGGTGGGGCAGGGGACAAATAACCGGTAGCCAGGAGCCTTCCGGACTTGGGGCCGTTCGGCCTGGTGCACGCCGAACCGCGTCCACGCCGGACGCCCCTGTCCCTATAATCGAATGATGAATGTAAGCCATGGAATGCAGCTGACCCGTATGCATGCTGCTGCGGTGCTGTTCGTTGCGGTCATCTTCGGTGGCGCTCCCGCTCATGCCGCTGCCGCGCCGAAAGTATCCGATACCCTCCGGCAGCGCATCGCTGCCTGCACGGCCTGTCATGGCGTGCATGGCGAAGGGGCGCTGAAGAGCGGTTTCTTCCCGCGACTGGCAGGGAAGCCGGCCGCGTATCTGGCGCGTCAGCTGCAGAATTTCCAGGACGGTCTGCGCAAGTACGCGCCGATGGAGTACACCGTGCGTCAGCTCAGTCCTGCCTATATGCGGGAGATTGCCGAGTACTTCGCCGCCCAGCAGGTGCCGTACACCCGCTCGCCGGTACCGAATGCATCGGCGGCGATGCTCAAGCGTGGCGAGCAGCTGACCAGCCACGGGGATCCGGCGTTGAAGGTTCCCGCATGCAGCAGCTGCCACGGTACACAGCTCACGGGAGTACAGCCGTCGATTCCTGCACTGGTGGGCCTGCCGTACGACTATGTGAGTTCCCAGTTGGGCTCGTGGCGCACCGGCACCCGTGCCAGCGCGGCACCGGACTGCATGGCGGTGATTGCCCGACGCCTTGGCGCGTCGGACATCAGCGCAGTCGCCGCATGGCTGGCCGGTCGCGAGCTGCCGGCCGACATGCAGCCACAGCCGATGGGTTCGATCAAGCCGCCGTTGCGCTGCGGGGTGCTTGGCGAGCATGGGGGCGGGGCATGAAATGGGTCGGCCGTATCCTGCCGGGCGCGCTGGTGCTGACGGCATTGGCCATCGGCGGATGGATACTGCGCGCTTCGCATGGGGGCGAACAGGCGGCGCCGTCAGCGGCGAGCGTCACGGCGGGGAACCTGCGCGATCCGGCGCTGGTCGCCAGGGGCCGCTATCTGACCACCGTCGGCGACTGCATGGCCTGCCATACCGCGCAGGGTGGGCTGCCCTATGCGGGTGGACGTTCCGTGCCCACGCCGTTCGGCGCTGTTCCAGCCCCCAACCTCACGCCTGACCGCGCGACCGGCATCGGCCAGTGGAGCTTTGCGGATTTCTGGCGCGCGCTGCACGCGGGCAGGGGGCGCCAGGGTGAGCTGCTGTACCCCGCATTTCCCTACACGTCTTACACCCGGGTCACTCGCGATGACGCGCTGGCGATGTTCGCCTATCTGCTGACGCTTGCGCCGGTGCACGCGCCGCCCGGGGTGTCGGGGCTGGATTTCCCCTACAGCATGCGCGGCAGCCTCGCCGCATGGCGAGCGATGTACTTCAACGAAGGTGGCTACCGGCCCGAACCGGCCAGGTCGCAGGCATGGAATCGCGGTGCCTATCTGGTGCAGGGGCTTGGTCACTGCAACGAGTGCCATGCGGCACGCGACGCACTGGGTGGCGTGTCCGGCCATCCTGCGCTGACCGGGGGGCGGATTCCGGAGCTGGACTGGTATGCGCCCGACCTGAGCACGCGTGCCGGCGGCGGCCTGCAGGGCTGGAGCGAGCAGGACATCATCGACCTGCTGCAAACCGGCCGCTCGGCGAAAGGCGTGGCCTTTGGTCCGATGGCCGACGTGGTGGCGGACAGTACCCAGTACATGTCGGGTGATGACCTGCGGGCGATCGCCACCTACCTGCATGCATTGCCGCCACGCGCGCAACCGGCGCAAGCCATGTCGCAATTCGACGCCAGGGCGCTTGTCCAGCAAGGCGGCAAGGTCTACGGACAGCATTGCGCGGATTGCCACGGCAAGGATGGTGCGGGCGTGGCCGGCATCTACCCGCCGCTCGACGGCAACTCCGCGGTGACCGAACCGACCGGCATCAATGCCACCCGGATGGTTCTGCTGGGCGGATTTGCCCCGCTGACCCGGGCCAACCCGCGGCCCTACTCGATGCCGCCGTTCGCCCAGCAGCTGAGCGACGGCGAGGTGTCGGCGGTGGTCAGCTATATCCGGCGGGCGTGGACGAATCGCGCGCCAGTGGTCCGGCCCGGGGATGTGAGCCGGTATCGGCATACGCCGATCGACTGATCATCAGGTCACGCCCCGTTCTGCCGCAACCCGCTGGCTTGCGTTGACCGCGCGGTACAGCTTGCCCAGCGCCAGCCACGGCCCGATGTCCCAGTGCCCGCGGGCCTGTCCGGACGGCGACGGCAGCACGAACAGTCGCGTATCGCCGATGGTTTCTTCCTGCAGGCCGTATTCGGGGCTGCGGCCGAGTACCGCGCGTGCGGCGTTCTTGCTGGTAAAGGCGAGCAGACGCGGGGCATGGCGCTCGACCCTGACGATCAGGGCGGGGACATCGAATGCTTCGCGCGGCAGTTCGTCGTCGTTGCCGGCATGGCGCTTGGCCAGGTCCGTGAGGCCGATGCGGTAGCGGGTCACTTGCGGGAATTCCGCTGGAGCCAGCTGGCGCGGGGTAAGGCCGGCTTCGTGCAATGCGCGCCAGAACAGGTTGCCGGGATGGGCGTAATAAGCGCGTTCGGCGGCCGAACGTCTGCCGGCAGCGGTGCCGCAGAACACCAGGGCGAGTCCCGGTTGCAGTACGTCCGGCAGGATCACGCCGGAGCCAGCCGATACTTCAGTCGACGGCGGCGGCATCGTTGCGCCCGCCATCATCGAGCAGGAAATCGGTGAACTGGAACCGTCCGTCGCGCAGCACCGATTCGCCACGGCGCAGCTTCAACGGTTGGCGGAACAACGGGCCGGCGTAGCTCAAGGTATGGAATTCGCCGCGTTCGCCGCAGGGGTCGACGCTGGCCGGCAAGCTGTCGAGCAGCGCGGCGTCGTAGTCGCGCCCGCAATGGCTGGCGTCGAGCTGCTGGGTGTCGACGCAGCACAGCATCGCGCGGTGGCCTTCGCCGACGAAGCGTCGCGACAGCGCGGCGGTGTCCTCGCCCCACAACGGGAACACCGCACGCCAGTTTTCGCGGCCAAGCTGGCGCACGCGATAGTCGCGCACGTCCTCCAGGAACAGATCGCCGAACGCACAATGGCGGATGCCCGGCCAGCGCATGCGCGCCTCGACGAGCGCCTGCGCATGGACCCGCTCGTAGGCTTCGTTGCTGCCGGGCCAGTCCAGCATGACCTCGACCAGCGGCAGGCCGAGCGCGGCGGCCTGCGCCAGCAATACGTCGCGCTGCACGCCATGCATGGCCACGCGCTGATAGTTGCGATTGACCGTGGTGAGCAGGCCGACGACCTGCCACTGCGGATCGGCGAGCAGACGCTGCAGTGCCAGCAGGCAGTCCTTGCCGCCGCTCCATGCCAGCAGGATGGGTTTGTGGGTGATGGGGACAGTCATGATCCGGCCACCTGTCGCGTCATGCGATCCGGCCACGATAGCGTGGCATGCAGGCGTTGTCCCGCATCCAGCCGGAAATCCAGTTGCAGGCCCAGTGCTGCGGCCGCGGCATGGGCCAGCGCCAGCCCCAACCCGGCGTGTCCCGCATTGGGCGGCTGCTTGCGCCAGAAGCGCTGGCCGAAATTGGCCAGGTCATCGGCGCCAAGCCCCGCAGCGGCATTGTCGATGCACAGCCCGGTTGCGGTCAGGCGCACGGTCACCGTGTCGCCCGTGGGCGCGTAGGCACAGGCATTGCCGAGCAGGTTGCCGACGAGCACTTCCAGCAGCGCCGGGTCGGTATGCAGACAGGCCGGCGGTGTGCCTTCCAGTCGAAGCACGATGTTGCGATCGATCGTCATGCCCTGTTGCCGCTGCAGCTGGCGTTCCAGCCAGGCGGCCAGCGGCAGCGCCTGCAGTTGCGGTTGTTCGAGGCCGGATTGCAACCGGGTCAGCAGCAGCAACGCGGTCACCGTGGCCTCGAGTTCGGCGCCGATCTGGCCGACTTCGCCGAGTATTTCGGGCAGGCTGCGATCGCTCGGGTAGCGCGATTCGACCTCGGTCAGGGCGCGCAGCTCGGCCAGCCGGGTACGGGTTTCATGGGCCAGTCCGCTGGCGAACTGTCGCTCTCGGGCCAGGCCGTCGTCCATCCGCCCGAGCACGTCGTTGAAGCGTGCCACCAGCGGATCGAGTTCGCGCATGCCGCTGGCGGCAAGGCGCTGACCCGGCGCGTGCGGGCCGATGTCGTGCATGCGATCCACCAGCACATTCACCGGGCGCAGGCCGCGGCGCACGATCAGCGGTACCGCAATCAGCGCGATACCCAGCGCCAGCGCCGGACCGAGCAGCAGGATCCAGTCGGTCGCCAGCAGCAACTGGTCGATCGCCCGTCGGTCCTGCTCGAACAGCAGCGTGCACTTGCGCGGCGTCATGCCGCCGCTGGATATGCCCGGATGCTGCCCGCTGGCGTATTCGGCCGGCCGGGACGTAAACGCGAATTGCACGGCCCCCAGGTGCTGCCGGCCATGCTGCAGCCGGGCGAAACGCGGCTTCGCGCCGGCTTCCTGCGGCCAGCCGGCTGGAATGGCCGGTGGTGGCGGCGAACTGCGCAGCAACGGCGTGCCGTCACAGCGCAGCTCGTAAAAAGTGGGGCCGTCGCCGCCGAGCACACCGGGATGCGGGCGCTGGCCCTGGTCACCGGGGACTTCATCCTGCTCCATCTGCAGCATCGTGCTCAACGCGCCGGCCTGGGTCAGCAGATTCTGCTGGAAGCGGCTTTCCATTTCGTGGTCGATGCGCCAATCCATCAGTCGGGCGCCGCCGCCCAGCACTACCAGACTGGTGATCACCAGCAGGATGGTGATGCGTGCGGACAACGATGCCGGCTTCATGCGACTGTTGCCGTCATGGGATCAGGTAACCGGCGCCGCGGCGGGTTTCGATCAGGCCGGGCAGGCCGGCAGCGTCCAGCTTGCGACGCAGCCCGAACACCAGCACCTCCACGCTGCGGTCGGAGACGTCGCTGTCGCTGCCGGCCGTGCGCTCGAGGATGTCCAGTCGACTGAATGCACGGCCACGATGGCGCAGCAGCAGCCCCAGCACGGCGAATTCGCGCGGTGTGAGCGGCAGCGATTGTCCGTCCACGCTGGCGCTCTGCGCGAGGGGATCCCAGGCCAGCCGGCCATGGCTGAGCACCAGCGGTTGTGCCTGCTGCGGTCGCCGCGCCAGTGCATGCAGGCGCGCGACCAGTTCGTCGAACGCGAACGGCTTGACCAGGTAATCGTCGGCGCCGGCGTTCAGGGCTTCGATGCGGTCGGTCACCTGGTCGCGCGCAGACAGCACCAGCACGCGCGGGCGCCGATCCCCGGCAGGCAGGCCGCGCAACACGCCGATCCCGTCAAGCCGCGGCAGCATCAGGTCGAGCACGACCAGATCATAGTCGTAGCTGCCCAGGTAGCCGGTGGCTTCCACGCCATCGCCGGCCGTGTCGACCGCAAAGCCCGCCCCGTGCAGGCCATGTCGCAGGGTCTGGCGCAACCGCTCGGAGTCTTCGACCAGCAGCAATTTCATGTGCACCACCTCATCCGGAAGCCTGCCGGGCCGTCGCCGGGCCGGGCTGCGAACCGGCCCGTGCGATCCACTTCCCGGCGGACTGAATCACCATCAGCTTGCGCAGCGCCGGAAATCCGTCCTCGCGCGGCCGAATTTTTTCGCCCCGGCCCGCAACGGTCCGACAGGTTCCTTGCGGGTCAAGCTTGAAGCAGGATGGCACATCATCGGTGCGATCACGGAATGAAGCGTGTACATGATCTGAAATGGCGCATCGACAGTTTGCGCCCGCAACGGCTATAAAGATCGTCTATTCGGGAGTATGCCAGTGAGCGAAGAAATCCTGATCAACGTGACTCCGCGCGAGACACGGGTCGGCGTGGTCGAAAACGGCATGCTGCAGGAAGTGCACGTCGAGCGGGCCTCCAAACAGGGCTATGTCGGCAACGTTTACAAGGGCCGGGTGCAGCGGGTGATGCCCGGCATGCAGGCGGTGTTCGTGGAAATCGGGCTGGATCGCGCGGCGTTCCTGCATGCCTCGGATATCGTGCGGCCGGTGTTGCCAGCGTCCATCGAAGGGGCTGAATCGAACGGCAACGGTCACGTCCCGTCGATCAGCGAACTGGTGCACGAAGGCCAGGAGATCGTGGTGCAGGTGGTGAAGGATCCGATCAGCACCAAGGGCGCGCGGTTGTCGGCGCATCTGTCGATCCCTTCGCGCTATCTGGTGTTGCTGCCGTACGCCCGCACGCTGGGTATTTCCACCCGTATCGAGGACGAGGTCGAGCGACAAAGGCTGAAAGAGGTATTGACTTCGCTGATCGGCGAGGACGTATCGGGCAACGGCCGGCCCGGCTACATCGTGCGCACCAACGCCGAGGGTCAGAGTGCCGAGTCGCTGGCGTTCGACGTGGCCTATCTCGGCAAGGTGTGGCGGGTGGTACAGGAGAACATCGCCAAGGCCAAGGTGGGCGAGCGTGTCTACGAGGAGCTGTCGCTGCCGTTGCGCAGCCTGCGCGACATGCTCAACGACGACATCGAGAAAGTGCGGGTGGATTCGCGGGCGATGTACGAGAAAGTGGTCAAGTTCGTGCACAAGTTCATGCCGAGCCTGGACGATCGCATCGAGCATTACGACGGTGAACGACCGATCTTCGACCTGTATGGCGTCGAGGATGAGATACAGCGGGCATTGAAGAAGGAGGTGCCGCTGAAATCGGGCGGTTACCTGATCGTCGATCAGACCGAGGCGATGACGACCATCGACGTCAACACGGGTGCCTATCTGGGCTCGCGCAACCTGGAGGAGACGGTTTACCGCACCAATCTGGAAGCGGCGCAGGCGGCCGCGCGGCAATTGCGCCTGCGCAATCTGGGCGGCATCATCATCATCGATTTCATCGACATGCTTGATGAAGAGCACAAGCGCCAGGTCTTGCGCATGCTGAGCAAGGGTCTGGCGCGCGACCACGCCAAGACCACGGTTTACCCGATGTCGGCGCTGGGGCTGGTGGAAATGACCCGCAAGCGCACTACCGAGAGCCTTGCCCGGCAGCTGTGCGAGCCGTGCCCGACCTGCAACGGTCGCGGCGTGATGAAGACCGCGGAAACGGTAACCTACGAGATCTTCCGGGAGATCACCCGTGCCGTGCGCCAGTTCAATGCCCAGAAACTGCTGGTGATGGCCAGTCCGCTGGTAGTCAACCGGATTCTGGAGGAAGACTCCAGCGCGGTTGCCGAACTGGAAGAGTTCATCTCCAAAAGCATACGCTTCCAAGCCGAAGAACATTATTCGCAGGAACAGTTCGATGTCGTTTTGCTGTAAGTCAGGTTCGGATTGCCTAGCATGAAGAAGCTGTGGCAACGGCGGTTGCATCGTTGCGCCCGGGCGTTGAGCTGGACCACTGGCGTAGCCGTGATCCTGCTTGCCGTGCTGGCTGCGCTGACGCAGCTGCTTCTGCCGCTGATGGCGCGGCACCCGCGGTGGGTGGCCGAGCAGCTCAGTCAACGGCTGCAGCGGCCGGTCGCCTTTGCCTCGATGCAGGGGCGCTGGACGACCTCCGGGCCGCTGTTCATCATGCACGGAGTGACGATCGGTGCGGCTGCCGGCGGAACGGGTTCCGAGCTGCGGATACCGGAATCCGAACTGAAACTCGATTTTGGCAGCTGGCTGCTGCCTTCGCGGCACTTGTTGAATCTGCACGTAAGAGGGCTGCAGCTGAGTTTGCTGCATGATGCCGACGGCGTGTGGCATATCAACGGCATCGGTGACGCCAGCGGCGTGCATCAGCAGCCGGTGTCGTTGGGTCAGCTCTCCCTGGGCCTTTGGCTCGAGGATCTGCAGGTCGTCATCACCGATGCCAGGCTCGGAAAGAAATACACGCTGCTGGCCAGGCAGTTGCGGTTGAGTGCGCAAAGTGACGAAATCCGCTTCGGCGGCATGCTGCAGCGTGTGGGCGTGGCCGCCGCATTGCACACGGCCGGCCGGTTTCGTGCAGATGGCAGAGGTGGCCAGATCTGGATCGGTACCGATGATGTCGAACTCGGGCCGCTGCTGGATGGGATCGACCCGGGTGGCTACAAGGTTGAGCACGGACAGGGCAAACTGGCGGCCTGGCTTGATTGGCGCAAGGGCAGATTGACCAGCAGCCTGGTCCGGTTCGACCTGGACAAGCTGGTGGTGATGGCCCCGGGCGGTGCCGCGGCGAACGTGTCCGCATTGCACGGATTGGCCGGCCTGTATTGCATCGATCAGGACTACGACGTGCGCTGGGCCGGCGATGACGGCAGCGCCCTGGTATTCGATTTGCGGCAGCCCGGCAGCCTGCAGGCCAGCGTGGATGTCAGCGCGAGCGACCTGCAGCTGGAGCCCTTGCTGCCATGGCTGGCCTTGAAGCCGGCGCTTGCGCCGGCATTGGCTGGATGGATGGGCAGTGGTCATCCGCGCGGTGAGGTGACCAGCGCCGTGCTGCACTGGAGTCGTGCCGATGGTCTGCGGGGGCTGGATCTGTCCTTCAGGGATCTGAAGATCGACCCGGTCGGCAAGCTGCCGGGCGTGGATGGCCTGCGCGGCCGGTTGCGTGGCGATGCCGAGGCGCTATCGCTGGAGCTGCCGGCGCAGGCCACCACGCTGCAATTTCCGCATCGGTTTCGCCAGCCATTCGTGCTGTCGAAACTGGCCGGTACGCTGGCATTTTGGCCACAGGATGGCGACTGGCACATCGGCGCCGACGCGCTCGATTTTGTCGGCGCGGGATACGCCGGACAGGTTCGCGGCGAAGCCGTTTTTCCGGCGCAGGGCGGTGCGCCGTTCATGGACATGTACGCCCGGCTTGACCATGCCGAGGTGCCGTCGGCAAAGCTGTTCTGGCCGCTCGGCTCGATGTCGCCCGGTACCATCGAGTGGCTGGACCGAGCCTTGGTGGCCGGCAACGTCGATCAGGCACAGGTGCTGCTGCGCGGCGATCTGGCCGATTGGCCGTTCCGTCACAACGACGGGCGCTTCGAGGCGCGTGCGGCGATCAGCGGCCTGACGCTCGACTACGGCCAGGATTGGCCGCGCGTGGAAGGCGCTTCCGTGGTGGTCAGCTTTGTCGACAATGGCATGCTGGCTGTAGCGGGTAGCGGCCAGTCGCTGTCGGTCAAGGCCGACAAGGCGGTTGCGGTGATTCCCGATTTCGCCGACGGCCTGCTCGACCTGAATGTGCAGGGCAGTGGCAGCGGTTCGGGCCTGATGGAGTTCGTGCGCAAGAGTCCGATCGGGATTCATCAGGCCGACACCCTGGCCAAGCTGAAGCTGGGTGGCAGCGGCACCTTTGATTTTCATCTGGCCTTGCCATTGAAAAAGGTCGGTGATGCGCAACTGGATGGCACGGCGCAATTGAAGGATGTCGACCTTGCGGCACCGGAGTGGAAGCTCAAGCTCGACAAGCTCGACGGGCCGCTGCGATTCGATTTGCATGGCATGCGGGCCGGGCCGTTGACGGCGAATTTTCGCGGTCAGCCGTCCAGTCTCACCTTGGCGATCGCCGGAGCCAATAGCGACCCGGGCACCGTCTTGTCCGCGCAGTTGCGCGGCAGTTACCGGATTGCCGAGCTGGTACAGGACTATCCGGCCTTGCACTGGCTCGGCGAGCTGGCCGATGGGCGAAGTGGCTTCACGGTCGGCTTTGCGCTTGCGCACGTGCCCGGCAGCGACGCTTTGGCGCAGACCCTCAGCATCGATTCGTCACTGAACGGAATAACGCTGGGTCTGCCGGCACCACTGGACAAATCGGCTGCCGCCAGTTTGCCGCTGCATCTGAGCATGAGTCTGCCGCTCAGCGGCAGCGAGCTGAAGATTGCGCTGGGTCAGGTGCTGCGCGGTCGCATGAGATTGCCCGCCGGCATGCAGCAGTCGCTGGCGGCCACCATGGCATTCGGCAACCAGATGCCGACCGGTCTGCCCGATCGCGATCTGCGCATTCGCGGCCATGCCGATCATCTGGATGTCACCGGCTGGGTGCAGCGCGCTGTGGCCGGCGGTGGTGGCGATGGCCCGGGACTGGAGAGCGTCGACATCAGTACCGACCATGCCGCGGTGTTCGGTCGCCCGCTGGGCTCGATGCATATCCGTGCCACACCGCAATCGGGCACACTGGGCATCAACGTGGAGGGTGTCGCCATGGCCGGCAACTTCAGCGTGCCCCTCCATGAGCTGAACAAGCGCGGCATCACGGCGCGATTGCAGCGGTTGTACTGGCCGAAAGAGCCGGCGGTCGAGCTCGCCGCCGATGCCGCATTCCCCGCCGCCTCGGCAGACCCTGCCGACACCGGCATCAACCCGGCAGCGTTGCCGCCCATGCACCTCTGGGTAGGGGATCTGCGCATGGGCGATGCAAAACTCGGCGAATCCCGCCTGGAGACCTGGCCGACCGCCAGCGGTATGCACATCGAGCAGTTGCGCTCATTGTCCAGCCGCGTGCAGATCAACGGCAGCGGCGACTGGAACGGCACCGCCAGCAACAGCCGCACCCACATGCGGATCGATTTTTCGGCCGAAGATCTTGGTGCCATGCTGAGCGCATTCGGTTACGAGGGACTGGTCGATGACGGCAAGACGCATGATCAGCTCGATGCCACCTGGCCAGGCGCCCCCAGCGCACTGTCGCTGGCGAACATGGATGGCACCCTGAGCATCCATGTCACCAGCGGCCATATCCCTGCGGTGGCGTCCCCCGGGGTCGGGCGGCTGCTCGGGCTGGTTTCGCTGTCCGAGCTGCCGCGTCGGCTCACCCTCGACTTCGGCGACGTGTTCGGCAAGGGCGTGGCGTTCGATTCGATTGCCGGTGATTTCAAGCTTGCCAACGGCAACGCCACTACCAGCAACCTGCTGATCAAGGCGCCGGCGGCGAATATCAGCATCAGCGGCCGCACCGGTTTGCGTGCCAGGGATTACGATCAGCAGGTAATAGTCGTTCCGCACGTCGGCAACAGCCTGCCACTGGTCGGTGCCGTGGTCGGGGGGCCGATTGGCGCGGCGGCCGGGCTTGCCGTGCAGGGCCTGCTTGGCCGGGGGTTGAATCAAGCCTCCAGTGCGCGCTACACGGTCACCGGCAGCTGGGACAAGCCGGTGATGACCCTGGTGGAGAAACGTGCCGCAGGGGCGCTGCCCGCGGCTCCGCTGCTTTATCCGGCAGCCGACGGCAGTGCGCCGGCCGCCGCCAGCAGTGTGGCGCCGGCAAGCTCCGGCCCGGCAGGTCATTGACTTGTCGCCAGGCGGGTGCCTGCCGTGCCGAATGAACCGGTGCGGCGGCCCGGCGAAGCCGTCAGGCCGGCCGCCGTCAACTTGCCGGTGGGCGCTGCCGGGCGGCCTGACGTCGATCGCCACGGCTTTAAAGCAGCGGCCGCAAACCCCATGTGCAATAGTCCCTGACCGACCGGCGGTACCACAGACTTATGGATTCCCTGATCGCACAAGCCGAGAGCAGGCTGCTTGTTCCCGGCGGCCTCGCCACTGGCGACCTGGATCGCGTGTTTGCCCAGTTGATGGGGCCGTCGATCGATGCCGCCGACCTGTATTTCCAGCATTCCCGCAGCGAGTCGTGGTTGCTGGAGGAGGGTATCGTCAAGGATGGCAGCCACTCGATCGAACAAGGCGTGGGGGTACGCGCGATCAGCGGCGAAAAGACCGGATTCGCCTATTCCGACGAAATCGTGCTGCCGCAGCTGCTGGAGGCGACCAGGGCTGCGCGCGCGATTGCGCGGGACGGTCACGGCGCCGGCCGGCCGCTTGCGCTGAACGGTGTGCGGGCGCTGTATCCGGCGATCGATCCGGTCGACAGCCTGCTCAATCCGGACAAGATCGCCTTGCTGCGCGAAGTCGACGCCTACGCCCGCTCGCGCGATCCGCGCGTCAGGCAGGTGATCGTGAGCCTGGCTGCGACCATCGACACGATCCTGATCGCCGCTTCCGACGGCACGCTGGCGGCCGATGTGCGCCCGCTGGTGCGGCTCAGCGTGCAGGTGATCGCCGAGCAGAATGGACGGCGCGAACAGGGCCAGGGCGGTGGCGGCGGTCGCTATGGATACCGTGAGTTGATCGAGAACGGCCGGGCATTGGCGTTTGCCGCCGAAGCCGTGCGCCAGGCGCTGGTGAACCTCGATGCAGTCGACGCTCCGGCCGGCAACATGACCGTGGTGCTCGGCCCCGGCTGGCCCGGTGTGCTGCTGCACGAGGCGATCGGGCATGGGCTGGAGGGCGACTTCAATCGCAAGGGCAGCTCGGCGTTCGCCGGCCGGCTCGGCCAGCGGGTGGCCGCGCCGGGCGTCACCGTGGTGGATGACGGCACCCTGGCCGGCCGTCGTGGCTCGCTGAGCGTGGATGACGAGGGCACGCCGACCGAGTGCACCACGCTGATCGAGGACGGCATCCTCAAGGGCTACATGCAGGACAAGTTGAACGCCCGCCTGATGGGCATGGCGCCCACCGGCAACGGCCGGCGCGAATCGTTCAGCACGTTGCCGATGCCGCGCATGACCAATACCTACATGCTGGCCGGTTCGCACGATCCCGCCGAGATCATCCGCTCGGTCAAGCGAGGCCTCTACGCGCCGAACTTCGGCGGCGGCCAGGTCGACATCACCAACGGCAAGTTCGTGTTCTCGGCCAGCGAGGCCTACCTGATCGAGGACGGGCGGATCGCCGCACCGGTCAAGGGGGCCACGCTGATCGGTTCGGGTCCGGAGGTGCTGAACCGGGTCTCGATGATCGGCAACGACCTCAGGCTGGACGATGGCGTCGGGGTGTGCGGCAAGGACGGCCAGAGCGTGCCGGTGGGTGTGGGGCAACCCACGCTGAAGATCGATGGCATGACGGTGGGCGGCACCGTTTCATAGAGGTTTTCGGCTTTTTGATGCCGGCAGTCTGACGATGGGGGACCCATACCGGTCGTCTTGCGCATGTCACGAGGCCGTTCATCGGCGGGATTGCACGTCATGTGACCGTGCGTGGCGGAGTGTCGCAGTCGGGCGCGCAATATATTGCGCATGAGCGCATCGCTGGCGCTCGCAAGGTCGCGTGCAGGCAGCTCCGTCCCGGTTTTGTGGAGAAGCCTCAAGGCCAGCATCAGAGCGCTTTCCGGTGGCAGGGAAGGAAGGGAGTGACGCTGTTTTTGGGGAATGAAACGCGTCGTAATATCTTGTTGCGGCATGAAATTTTTTTCTGCCAGAGGCCGGCACGGCCGGGGCGACTTGATCAAGGTCAAAACAGGGGACGTCCGACATCCGTACGATTTGCCTAACGACATCTTAACCACTCAATCAAGGAGTACAGACGCATGTCTATGACGAAAAAGCGGAGTCCCGACCGGACCCGGCCAGTGAGCCGGTTGCTGCGCAAGGCTGCCGTGGCCGCGTGTTTGCTGTTGGCACCCACGCTGGTACTGGCGGTACCTTCGTATGCACGCCAGACGCATCAGCCCTGCGTGGCCTGCCATGTCGGCGGCTTCGGCCCCGAACTGACGGTGTTCGGGCGCGAGTTCAAGATCAACGGCTATACCATGAAGGTCGGCAACGACACCAAGGTGCCGCTTTCGGCGATGCTGGTCGAGTCCTTCACGCATACGTCGAAGGCACAGACTTCGCCGCCAGCCCATGGCTTCGGTACCAACAACAATACAGAGCTGCAACAGGCGTCGGTGTTCCTTGCCGGCCGTCTGACCGATCACATCGGCGTATTTTCCCAGGCGACCTATTCGGAGAATGGCGGCTTGCTGGGCTGGGACAATGCGGACGTTCGCTACGCCAGTCCGTTCAGTCATGGCAATCACAGCGGCACCTGGGGCATTTCGGTCAACAACAATCCGACCATCAGTGACGTCTTCAATTCCGCGCCGGGCTGGATCTATCCCTACATGGGTGCCGATCTAGCGCCAGGTGCGCCGGCGGCACCGATGCTGTTCGGCGGCCTGGCCGGTCAGTCCGTGGGTGCGACCGCGTATGCCCAGATCGATGGCAAATGGTATGTCGAGGCCGGTGGTTACCGTTCCCTGTCGGTCGCCTTTACCCACCATGTCAATGCCGGCTATGACGGCAAACTTTCGGGGGTCGCCCCGTATGCCCGGGTGGTCTACACCTGGAACATTCCGCACGGCAACTTCTCGCTGGGTGGTTTCCTGCTGGACATGAAGCGGGGCGGCGTGGGCACGGATCTGAACGGCAACGTCATCCCGGTGGCCGGCCCGACCGACAACTTCAATGACGTGGGGTTCTCGGCCGACTATCAGCACTTCATGGGCGACAACATCGTCACGGTCAACGGGTTGTACGTCCACGAGAAACAGACCCTTCACAACACCTACGACGGCGGCAACGGTTCCTCGAATCTGCACGACACGCTCAATTCGTTCAACCTCAAGGGCAGCTACTGGTACAAGAATACCTACGGCGTGACGCTGGCCGGGTTTGCCAGCAATGGCAGCAACGACCTCATCCTGTACGGCAACAACGGTTCGCCGAACACGCAGGGCGGCATGGTCGAGCTCAACTACAATCCGTTCGGCAAGTCCAGCTCGTGGGAACAGCCTTACGCCAACGTGCGGTTGGGCCTGCAATACACCTTCTTCACCAGGTTCAGCGGCCTTGTGCACAATGTCGACGGTGCCGGGCGCAAAGCCAGCGACAACAACACGCTTTACTTCTACGTCTGGTTGGCGATCTAAGCCGCAAGACAGGTACTGAGACATGAACCAGGGTGGCTGGCCGCAAGGCCGGCCACCTTTTTATTCGGTGCACCCGGCACGGCGTACCCGCCTGGAATCGAAAACCGCTGCTTGCCCGGCGAGAGGGCGGCCGTATGCCGAGGCGGCCGGAATCATCCGGGGCAGATGCGATGCGCTGGCCGAAGCCAGTTCCGGGCCCGCCCCAAGGTGGCGCGATTGCGATGCAAAGGTGGAAGGAGACGAGGTGTCCCCGGCGTCGGGGCTCGAACCTTGAACGCAATGCACGTACGTGGGCAAGCCTGGGAAAGGGCCTTGCTGTTCCGATGCACAGGCGGTGCCAATGCAATTCCCGTACGCCAGATGTAGGCGACGGCCGACAGAAGAAGCCACTTCACCATGGCACATTGCAGGGGGATACCAGCAGGCCGCAACCGGTCATATCGGCGTCCGGTCTGTTCAGGAGATGGGGTGTATTCATGGAGATTGTTTCGCTCAAATGGTTGGCTGCCCGCAACTGGCGGCTATATCGACCGGACGTTGCGTTGCTCGGGACATGCGGTTGGGGTTGGCGGTCGAACTTGCCAGGGGGAGGGGATTGAAAATCATCTACGCCCATGTCGCCATGTCGTGGCGGAAATCCCCGGCCGGAATCGCCAGCGGTGCGGGCACACTGCGCTTGGGCTGCTGACCTGTCGGCGGGGTACTGGTATAGCCGGGCGTGTCGATATAAGTCGGCGGCCGTGGAAGGTGGCCAGATCGAGATTCCCGAAAGAACGGTTCGCGGCCTGCTGGTTGTCCGCGTGGCAATCAAGCATGCTGTACCCCGCCAAGGCATTTTCGAATGCGGGCAATACGGTGTCCTGCATCCTGCCTGCATGCAGTCCAATCCGAGGAGGTCGTGAAGTGATCAATATTGTCCTTGTGGACGATCACGAGCTGGTTCGCACCGGCTTCAGGATGATTCTTCAGCAGCAACCGGACATCCGTGTCGGCGGCGAGGCCGGCAGTGCCGAGGAAGGTTTGCGGCTGATCCGCACGTTGGCGCCGGACATCGCATTGGTTGATGTGCACATGCCCGGCATGAGCGGCGTCGAACTCACCGAACGCGTGCGCAGGGCAAAGCTTTCCACGCATATCGTCATTGTGACGGTGGTCGACGATGCGCGGTTTCCCAAGCGCCTGCTCGACGCGGGCGCGCTCGGTTATCTGACCAAGGGCTGCAACGCCGAGGAGCTGGTGTCCGCCATACGCCAGGTGGCCAGCGGTCGGCGTTACCTGGCACCTGCGGTTGCCCAGCAACTGGCACTGGCGACTCTGGATGGCAGCACTTCACCTTTCGACGTATTGTCCAGTCGCGAGCTGGAAGTGGCGATGATGCTGGTGCGCGGCAAGCCGCTGACGATCATCGGCGAACAACTCAATCTGAGCCCGAAGACGGTATCCACCTACAAGCAGCGGCTGATGGAAAAGCTGCATGTCGACCATATTCTCGGCCTGGCACACCTGATGACGGTGCATGGCCTGCTCGATGCGCCCAATCATGAGGTGGGCAACTGAACTGCCGGTTCGAGCGGAGTGGCGAGCGGGTTATCCTGGGCTTGAAGCCAGGCACAAAAAACCGGACTTGAGTCCGGTTTTTTGTGCCTGGTCAATATACGCGGTCAGTCACGTGCGACGTCATCATGCCCGCTGCCGACCGGTTCGGCCATGACGGGCCGGCCGTGTTGCGGATTCGCAGGATCGGCAGGCGCTGCCGATGCCAGCAGGTCACCCTGTTTGGGGTGTTCTGCGGCATGACTTTCCGTCGTGGCAGCAGGTGGTTCCGGCAGGTGCATGTGTGCTGTGGGGGCAAGTGCCGGCACACTGTTCTGGCTGTGGAGGGTGGCTGCCGGAGCTGTCGGCATGGCCGGTCGGGCCTCGGGCATCTGCCCGTCATCGTGTACCTGGTTGCCGGCAGACGCTGCCAGTGGTGCCGCGGACGGCATGGAGCTGATCGTCGGCGTGGGTACGGCATCCGATTTTTCAGTGGAGTCATGCGTATCCGTGTCGCTGGAAACGGCGGGCATGGCTTCAGGCCTGGGTCGAGTCGGAGCCGGAGGAGTCGGAGCAACCACGGCCACAGGCGCGGGCATGGCTGCAGGGGCAGGCGAGGCTTCGGCGGTCCCGCTCTCATCAACAATTTTTTCCGCTGCCTGGCCCTGCTCGGGTATGGGTGGCAGCGTGGGCAGTTTGAACGCAATGGCCGCCGGCGCGGCGGCGCTGACCGTGACGGGGACAGTGTACGCACCGGCTGGTTTCACCTGATTGCCGGCAGGGGTGTCAGCGGTCGCGTCGTGGGTCGTTTTCGTAGCGGTCGGGACTGCCGGCCTGTCTGCTTCGGGTGTCGGGGATGATTTGCTGGCATGCGCACCGCCACTGCCGTCCGGCGAACCCGTCCGCACAGCCGCAGCGACCATCGGCGTCGTCTCTGCATGGACAGCCGGTTGGGCCGATTCGTCGTGGATGGTCGATACCGTTGCGCCGGGAGCGGCGGGCATGACGTCACGGTCCTCGTCATCGAGTGCCTGAACCTGGGCAATGTCGAGATTCGTGCTGTTCGCGGCGGTGGATTCATCATGCCGGCGCCGGCGCCGGCCACCGCGCCGGCCACGACGACGACGTGCCTGATTGCCATCGGCATCAAGCGTGTTGTCGATAGACTCCGGTGCAGCAGACCCGCCTGGCAATGCCGGTAGCCCCGCGGTATTGGCAGTTTCATCCGGCAGGACGGCAGCGGGACGCTCGTTCGTTGCCGCACGCGATGGACGTTCGGCCTTTGGCTGCTGCGGGTTCGGTTTGCGTTCGGCCTTGGCCTGATTGCCTTCGGTCTGTGCCGGCCTTGGTTGGCGTTCTGCTCTGGCGGCCTGGGCCTGGGCTTGTTGCGGTTGACGCGGCTGCGCTTCGCTGTTGCGTTGACGGCCGCTGCGGGCCTGCTGTGGCGCAGCCGGTTTGGACGAATCCTGCGGTGACGGCTCCCGCCGCGGCTGGCGTGTCGGGGCGGTGTTCTGGGCATTGCCGCCGCGGCCCGCACGTTCGGCGCGCCGATTGCCGCGCGCACCATCATTGTCGTCGGCGCGCGGGGACACCGGTGCCTGGACAGCGGGTTCGGTACTGCCGCGGAACCATCCCAGCAGTCGCGAGACGAGGCCAGTGGAAACCGGAGCCGAAGCTGCCGCGGGTTGGCGCTTGACGGCAGCGGACGGCGTGGCGGCAGGTGCCGGGATGCTTTCTTCGCGCATGGGGGCCGGTCCTGACAGCACGATGCCGCTGACTGCCGGTTGTTCGCCGCTGCCCAGAGTCTGGCCCATCTTGGGCAGCTCCGTCGCGGCAACCGAGGTCAACCGCTCGTAGCTGGGTTTGCTGTGCTCGCCCATGTCCGCTTCGCGGATACGCTGGATCTCGATGTGCGGGGTTTGCAGTTTCTCGTCGGCAATGATCATGACATGCACCTTGTGGCGCATTTCGATCTCGACCACGCTGGCACGCTTTTCGTTGAGCAGGAAATTGGCGACGCTCGACGGCGCCTGCACCAGCACCTGGCCGGTGTTTTCCTTCATCGCATGTTCTTCGATCAGACGCAGGGTCGACAGCGACAGCGATTCCACCCCGCGGATGTGGCCGTGGCCCTCGCAGCGCGGGCACACGATTTCGGTGGCTTCGCCGAGACTCGGGCGCAGGCGCTGACGCGACATCTCGAGCAGGCCGAAGCGGGAGATGCGCCCGATCTGGACGCGTGCGCGGTCGAGCTTCAAGGCATCCTTCAACCGATCTTCCACTTCACGCTGATGCTTCGGGCTGTCCATGTCGATGAAGTCGATCACGATCAGGCCGCCGGCATCGCGGATGCGCGCCTGCCGCGCGATTTCCACCGCCGCTTCGCAGTTGGTGTTGAAGGCGGTCTCCTCGATGTCGCTGCCCCTGGTGGCCTTGGAGGAGTTGACGTCGATCGCGGTCAGCGCTTCGGTCTGATCGATCACGATCGAGCCGCCGGACGGGAGGCGAACCTGCCGATCGAATGCGTTCTCGATCTGCGTCTCGATCTGGTAGCGCGTGAACAGCGGGGTGTCGTCGGTGTACAGCTTGAGTTTGCGCAGCGCGTTCGGCATCACCTGCTGCATGAACTCGCGCGCATCGTTGTACAGCGACTCCTCGTCGATCAGGATCTCGCCGATATCGCTGCGCAGGTAGTCGCGCAGGGCCCGGATGAACAGCTTCGACTCCTGGTAGATCAGGAACGGCGCCTTCTGCAGACTCGCCGCGGCGGAAATCGATTTCCACAGCTGAAGCAGGTAATCCAGATCCCATTGCAGCTCTTCGGCGTCGCGGCCGAGGCCGGCGGTACGCACGATCAGGCCGACATCATCGGGAACGGTGACGTGTTCGAGGGCCTCTTTCAGCGCCTGCCGATCCTCGCCCTCGATACGCCGCGAGACGCCACCGGCCTTCGGGTTGTTCGGCATCAGCACCATGTAGCGGCCGGCCAGACTGATGAAGGTGGTCAGGGCGGCGCCCTTGTTGCCGCGCTCCTCCTTCTCGACCTGCACCACCACTTCCTGGCCTTCCTTGAGCAGCTCGCGCATGGACGCCTTGTGAGGGTCCACGCCGGGCGTGAAGTACTCGCGGGAGATTTCCTTGAGTGGCAGAAAGCCGTGACGCTCGGCACCGTATTCGATGAAGCAGGCTTCCAGCGAAGCCTCGACACGGGTGATGCGGCCTTTGTAGATGTTGGATTTCTTCTGTTCCCGGGAAGGAATTTCGATATCCAGGTCGTACAAGTTCTGGCCATCGACAATGGCCACACGCAACTCTTCACGCTGAGTCGCGTTGATCAACATACGTTTCATGGTGGTAATCCTCAGCCTGGCCGCGCGTCGCGTGCCGCGGTGGCGCCGATGTGGCGGCCTGCCGTGGATCGCGCCGCTGCGGTTGAGCGGCAAAATAACGGCACCGTTTCCGGTGTCCGGATGATTCGGTCAGCTTCGTCTGCCACCCCGATACCTCATGTACCTCATGGCATCGGGACAAACGGCAGCCATACCGTTACGATGAAAGAGAGCCGCGACCGGCCGCCACAAGGCAACCGGCGCATTCCTCGCCGACGTTACGGGCGGGCACTCGACCCGTTTCAGACATCGATGGGCAGAATGCAGCGCCTGTCGAGTATGCTATTTCAGCAGGTTTTTTTCAATGCAGACGGCAACTTCACCCGATGCACCTCACGGTGTACGTCAGATCGTGGTCGGCCCGGAACGGGATGGCCAGCGCATCGACAATGCGCTGGTGACCATGCTCAAGGGCGTGCCCAAGAGCATGATCTACAGGCTGCTGCGTACCGGCCAGGTGCGTGTCAATGGCAAGCGGGCCAAGCCGGACACCCGTCTCGCAGACGGTGATACGCTGCGCATTCCACCGGTTCGGATGGCGGAGCGGCCTGAGGAGCAGACGCCGGCCAGCGGCCTGTTGGTGCAGGTAGCCGAGGCGGTCCTTTTCGAGGACAAGCATTTTCTGGTCATCGACAAGCCTGCCGGTGTGGCCAGCCATGGCGGCAGTGGGGTCAGTCATGGTGCGATCGAACTGCTGCGCGCGGTACGGCCCAAAGAGCACCTGGAACTGGTGCACCGGCTCGATCGCGATACCAGCGGGGTGCTGGTGTTCGCCAAGAGCCGTGCCGGATTGACCGGCCTGCAGGCCGTGATCCGCGCAGGGGAAGTCACCAAACAATATCTGTGCCTGATGCTCGGACATCCGTCGAAGGCGAAATTCGACGTCAACGCTCCACTGTTGAAGTCGGTGCTGCAGGGCGGCGAGCGGATGGTACGGGTGGCCGATAACGGCAAGCCCTCGCTGACGTTTTTCCGCGAAATGGACCAATTTCCCGGCGCGCGCCTGATGCAGGCCACACTGGGGACCGGAAGAACCCATCAGATCCGCGTGCATGCCGCGCACATCGGCCATCCGCTGGCCGGCGATCCCAAATACGGCGACCGCGAGATGAACAAGCGCTTGCGCGAGATGGGTCTGCACCGGATGTTTCTGCACGCCTCGCACATGAGTTTCGACCTCGATGGGCGCGCCTACAGCTTCTCGGCACCGCTGCCGGACGACCTCAAGGACTTTCTCGATGTGCTGTCGGTGAAAGGCAAGCGGCTGCTGTGGCTGAAGGAAAAGTCGCGAACCGACTTCTGATCAAGGCGCCAGCAAGGCATCGGTCCGCGCGGCACAGATGAAGTCGTTCAGGGACAGGCCACCGACATCGTGAGTCGACCATGACACCCGGCAATGGCCATAGCCGGCTTCGAGATCCGGGTGATGATCCTCGCGGTTGGCCATGAAGCCCAGCACATTGATGAAGCCAAGCGTGTGGTGGAAGTCGGTGAAACTGAAATCCTTGGTGATGGACATGCCGTCGTCGCGCAACTGCCAGCCCGGCAATTGCTGCAACAGTCGGGATACCTGCGCGGCGTCGAGTGCGTGCTCCTTGCCCTTGCGCGGTCGGCAATGCCGGGTGGCCAGCTCGATGATGTTCATGCGGATCTCCAGAGGCTCAAGGGCCGAAGCGTCGAAGTTGCGTGGGAAAAAGTCAAAGCGCGCATCGAATCTGAAATGGTACTAAAATGGTGCTGTTTCATCGGCAGGGCCTGCCGCAGCCGATGGATGACAACGGAGCTGACATGATCGACATTTCCGAACGCGCGCAGCAACACTTTCTGCGGCTTCTTTCACAGCAGGGCATCGATGGCCTGGGCATCCGCCTGAGCGTGACGGCTGCCGGTACGCCGGCCGCCAACTGCGAGCTGGAGTTCTGCGAGCCGGCGGATCTCCTCGGCGGGGAATGGACGATCGAGTGCGCCGGTTTCAATTTCCATGTCGACGGCGACAGTGCCAGCTGGCTGGACAATGCCACCATCGACTTCGAGCCCAATGCCACCGGTGGGCAACTCAACATCCGCGCACCGAAGATCAAGGGCAATGTGCCCGGTTCCGAAGCCGGCCTGATCGAGCGGGTGCGCTATGTACTGGAGGCCGAAGTGAATCCGAAGCTGGCTTCGCATGGAGGACGGGTCACGTTGCTGGAGATCGATGCCGACGGTGCGGTGCTGCTGCAATTCGGCGGCGGCTGCCATGGCTGCGGCATGGTCGATGTGACGCTCAAGCAGGGCGTCGAAAAAACCTTGCGCGAACGCGTACCCGAAATTACCGCCGTGCGCGATGCGACCGATCACGCGGTTGGCCAGAAACCTTATTACAGCAAGGCCGAGGGCAAGTCCGCGATCGCCTGACGCGTCCATCGGGCGGCGGCCTGAAAAAGGCAAAGGCCCGCGGAAGCGGGCCTTTGCCTTGCGGGGTGCGGGCAAGCTTTTACTTGTCGCCCTGGATATGTCCCTTCAAGGTGCTGAGCTTGGTCGGCAGACTTGAGAAATAGGCGGCGACATCCTCGATATCCTGATCCGACAGCGTGGACGCCATGCCCTTCATGATCGGGTTGTTGCGCTGGCCGTCCTTGTATTCATGCAGTACCTGCTGCAGGTAGAGGTTGTACTGCCCGGCCAGGCGCGGGTACTGGGGGTCGATCCCGTTGCCATCGACACCGTGGCAGGCGAAGCAGGTGGCTGCCTTCTGCTTGCCATTGGCGATGTTTCCATTGGCCAGCAACTGGGTGGAGGCCAACGCCAGCATGGCGCTGAACGAAAACAGGGTAAGCGCACGTCTCATGCGGAGATTCCTTGAAAACTACTTGGCGAGGCTGGAAAGATAGGCGGCGATATTCCGAATGTCCGTGTCGGACAGGCTCTGGCCCTGCGCATCCATGGTCGGATGCTTGCGGTCACCGCTCTTGTATCCATGCAGCGCATTGATGATGTACTGCTCGTTCTGCCCGGCGATCTTCGGCACCGGATATTGCGGGTAGGCATTGCTGTAGCCGGGGACGCCGTGGCAACCGGCGCAGGTATAGACCAGTTTGTGGCCGGCAGCCTTGTCTCCTTCGGCATGCGCGCAGGTGGCGGCGATCAGAGCGGTGGCTGCGGCCAGGCCTAGCAATTGCAGTCGAGTCATCGAAATCATTCCCGCGGGTACGCGCTGGTACAAAGTGATACAAGCCATCACCTGATTCCCCATATGCCTCATCCTCAGTTATGAGTTGTCAAATAAATCAGTAAGTTATGCGCATGCGCGACACGCTGGTTTGCGATGATGCGGCTACCGAAACGGCGGAGAGCAAGCATTGGCGCGCGAACTACGTAAGTCAGGATGC
>JAGWNA010000110.1 GCA_028871555.1 Lysobacteraceae bacterium | reverse complement strand
GTTTCGTCGGCCGGGAGCCGGATCAGGGTGACGCCCTGGGTATTGCGGCCGAGCTGCGAGACCTCGGCCACCCGGGTACGCACCAGCGTGCCCTGGTCGGAGATCAGCATCAGCTCGTGCGCCTCGGTGACCTGCACGGCGCCGACCAGCGCGCCATTGCGCCCGGAGCACTGGATGCCGATCACGCCCTGGGTGCCACGGCCCTTCTTGGTGAATTCGACCAGCCCGGTGCGCTTGCCGTAGCCGCGCTCGGTGGCGGTGAGGATGTCGCCCTCGGCGGCCACGATCAGCGAGACCACGTGTGCGCCCTCGGCCAGCCGCATGCCGCGCACGCCCGTGGCGGTACGGCCCATCGAACGCACGGTGTTCTCGTCGAAGCGGTTGACCTTGCCGTTGGAGGCGAACAGCAGGATGTCGCTGTTGCCGTCGGTGAGTTCGACATTGACCAGCGCATCGCCCTCGTTGAGCTTGATCGCGAGCTTGCCTTTCTGCAGCTGGAAGGCGAATTCGGTCAACGGGGTTTTCTTCACCGTGCCGTGGCGGGTGGCGAAGAACACGAAGCGGTCGTCGCTGTACTCGCGCACCGGCAGCACCGCCTGCACCTTCTCGCCCTCGCCCAGCGGCAACAGGTTGACGATCGGCTTGCCGCGCGCTCCCGCTCCCGCCTCGGGCATCTGGTAAACCTTGAGCCAGTAGACGCGGCCGGTGCTGGTAAACGTCAACAAGGTGTCGTGCGTGTTGACCACCCACAGTTGCTCCACGACATCCTCGTCTTTCAGCGCCGATGCCGAGCGGCCCTTGCCGCCACGCTTCTGCGCGCGATACGCACTGGCCGGCTGACGCTTGATGTAGCCGGTGTGCGACAGCGTGACCACCACGTCTTCCGGCGCGATCAGGTCGAGCACGTCGAGATCTTCCTGCGAATGCTGGATCTCGGTGCGGCGGGCATCGCCGAACTCGGCCTTGACCGCTTCGAGCTCGCCGCGGATCACCTCCAGCAGCCGTCCCGGGTTTTCCAGGATCTCGATCAGACCGCGGATGGTTTCCAGAACCTGGCGGTATTCGTCGGAGAGCTTTTCCTGCTCCAGCCCGGTCAGGCGGTGCAGCCGCATCGCCAGGATTTCCAGCGCCTGCGCTTCGGACAACTGGTATCCGTCGTCCTTCAGGCCATCGCGCGGGTCCATGTCCTCCGGTCGCGACGCCTGAGCCCCGGTGGCCGACAGCAGCGCACGCACCAGGCCGGCTTCCCAGCGCCGCGACATCATCCGTTCGCGTGCCTCGGCCGGCGACGACGAAGTCTTGATCAGCTCGATCATCTCGTCGATGTTGGCGAGCGCGACGGTGAGGCCTTCGAGGATGTGCGCACGGGCGCGGGCCTTGCGCAGATCGAAGATCGTGCGGCGGGTGACCACCTCGCGGCGGTGGCGAATGAACGCCTCGAGGATGTCCTTGAGGTTCAGCAGGCGCGGCTGGCCGTCCAGCAGCGCCACCATGTTGATGCCGAAGGTGACCTGCAACTGGGTCTGCTGGAACAGGTTGTTCAGCACCACCTCGCCCATCGCGTCGCGGCGGATCTCGATCACGATGCGCATGCCGTCCTTGTCGGATTCGTCGCGCAGCTCGCTGATGCCCTCGAGTTTCTTTTCCTTCACCAGCTCGGCGATCTTCTCGATCAGCCGCGCCTTGTTCACCTGGTACGGCAGCTCGTGGACGATGATCGTCTCGCGGCCGTTCGCCTCGGTTTCCAGCTCGGCCTTCGCGCGCACCAGGATGCGGCCGCGGCCGGTGCGATACGCCTCGATGATGCCGGAGGAACCATTGATGATGCCGCAGGTGGGAAAGTCCGGCCCCGGGATGTAGTGCATCAGATCGTCGACACCGAGCGTCGGCTCGTCGATCAGCGCGATCGTCGCCGCGATCACCTCGTTGAGGTTGTGCGGCGGGATATTGGTGGCCATGCCCACCGCGATGCCGGCCGACCCGTTGACCAGCAGGTTCGGCACGCGCGCCGGCAGCACCAGCGGCTCGTGTTCGCTCTCGTCGTAGTTCGGGCCGAAGTCGACGGTCTCCTTGTCGATGTCGGCGAGCAGCTCGTGCGTGAGACGCGACATGCGTACTTCGGTGTAGCGCATCGCGGCGGCGTTGTCGCCATCGACCGAGCCGAAGTTGCCCTGGCCGTCGACCAGCATGTAGCGCAGCGAGAACGGCTGCGCCATGCGCACGATCGCGTCGTACACCGACTGGTCGCCATGCGGATGGTATTTACCGATCACGTCACCGACCACGCGGGCCGATTTCTTGTAGGGCTTGTTCCAGACGTTGCCCAACTCGTTCATCGCGAACAGTACGCGACGATGCACCGGTTTCAGACCATCACGAACATCCGGAAGTGCGCGGCCCACGATGACGCTCATGGCGTAATCGAGATAGCTCTGGCGCATCTCGTCTTCGATATTGACGCGGATGATTTCTTTGGCGAATTCTGCCATCAAGCGGCTTCCCTGGAAACGAAAAAAGGGCGCTGGTACGCATGCCCCAAGCGCATGCGCGAGCGACCCGAAAACAACTGTCTGAGTGTACCACGAACCGTGTCAAAAACACAGTATTTAATTCTTTTCAATCAATAACTTACATTGACGTCCCAGACCCCTTGAAAAGTATCCCGCGGGCGGTCGCGAAATTCACCAGCGCAGCCACCGCCGAACCGGCCGCCGCCGCCGCCGCCGGCCACCGGTGCAATGCCGCGAAGTGCAGCAGCAACAGCGCGTACACGCCGTAATTGATCATGGCGCCGAAGCTCATCAGCCCCAGCCAGTGCAGCCACTCGGCGTGCGCGGCGCGATCGCTGCGGCGTGTCGCAAAGGTGTAGTGGCGGTTCCACCACCAGGTCACCGTGGCCGCGAGCAGAAACGACAGCACGCGGGCCAGATAGGGATCCCAACCGGCCACGCCCACCAGCGCCTGCACCACGCCGGCGTCGACCAACAGTCCGAGCACGCCGCCCAGCGCGAACAACATGATCTCGCGCGAAAGCTTCACGACCCGAACATCGCCTGCATCGCGATGCTGTCTGGCCGCTCGATCACGCCGCGCTCGGTCACGATGGCGGTGATCAATTCCGCGGGCGTCACGTCGAAGACCGGGTTCCACGCGTGCGCCCCCTCGACCACGGTCCGCTGCCCGGCGGCATGCAGCAATTCGCCGGGATCACGCAGCTCGATCTCGATTTCCTCGCCGGTGCCGGTAGCCATGTCGATCGTGGACGACGGCGCGACCACCATGAACCGGACGCCGTGATACTTCGCCGCGATCGCCAACTGGTAGGTGCCGATCTTGTTCGCCACGTCGCCATTGGCCGCGATGCGGTCGGCACCGACGATCACCCACTGCACGGCGCCGGATTTCATCAGATGCGCCGCGGCGGAGTCGGCGATCAGCCGGGCCGGGATGCCGTCGCGCACCAGCTCCCACATGGTCAGTCGTGCGCCTTGCTGCCATGGCCGGGTTTCGCCGGCATACACGCGCTCGATCCGCCCTGCGGCAACGCCGGCGCGGATCACACCCAGCGCGGTGCCGTAACCGGCCGTGGCCAGCGAGCCGGTATTGCAGTGGGTCAGCACGCCGGCATGCGCTGCGATCAGCGCAGCGCCCGATTCGCCCATCTTGCGATTGGCGGCCAGATCCTCGTCCTGGATCGCCTGCGCTTCGGCCGCCAGCGCGCCGGCATCGGCACCTGCCGCGATGCGCTTTTTCATGCGATCCAGCGCCCACATCAGGTTCACCGCGGTGGGACGCGCCGCACGCAGCATCGCCAGCGCGGGATCCATCGGCGCGCTCTGCCTTGCCGCCATCGCCACACCCCATGCGGCAGCGATGCCGATCGCCGGCGCGCCTCGCACGGCCAGATCGCGGATCGCCTGGGTGACCTGGGCGGCATCGCGACAATCGAGCCAGCATTCCTCCTGCGGCAGGCGGCGTTGATCGAGCAGGCGCAGATGATCGCCCCGCCATTGCACGGCGCGGATGGAATCGTGGGTTTCGGCAAGCGTTGTCATGCCCGCATTATCGCCTGCCGTGCGGGTACTTCGCACGACAGGCAGCCGGCATGTACCGGACGCTTCAGGCGCGCTGGCGCAACCACTGATGGATCGCGGGCGGCACCTCGCGCTGCGCGCGGCCGGACACGTAGATGCCGATATGGCCGCCCTTGAACGCCAGCTGGGTGTAGTCATCGGTGCCGACGTACTCGCCCAGCGCACGCGACGCATCGGGCGGTACCAGATGGTCCTGCTCGGCAAAGATGTTCAGCACCGGCTGGGTCACCATGCCCAGATCCACATGCTTGCCACCGATCTGCAGCGTGCCCTTGATCAGCTTGTTGCCCTGGTAGAAATCCTTGATGAACTGGCGGAACGCCTCGCCGGCCTGATCCGGCGAGTCGAAGATCCAGCGCTCCATCCGCAGGAAATCCTCCAGCTCGGCCGGGCTGTCGAGGATGTCGACCATGCCGATGTATTTCTGCTGGTTCAGCCGCACGGGCTTCAGGGTGAGATAGACGTAGTTCATCAGCGCGGCGGGGACATTGCCCACGGTGTCGACGAACTGATCCACGTCCATGTTGCGGCACCAGTGCGACAGCATGTTGCCGGGCGTATGGAAATCCACCGGCGTGACCATCGTGATCAGGTTCCCGACCTTGCCCGGGTGCAATGCCGTGTAGCACAGCGAGAACGCACCGCCCTGGCAGATGCCCAGCAGATTGATCGCATCCAGCCCGTGCCGCCGGCGCACCACGTCCACGCAGCGGTCGAGGTAGCCGTTGATGTAATCGTCCAGCGTCAGCCAGCGATCGGCAAAGTCCGGATAGCCCCAGTCGATCAGGTAGACGTCCTCGCCCTGCTCCAGCAGGTTGCGCACCATCGAACGGTCCGGCTGCAGGTCGGTCATCCACACCGTGTTGACCAGCGCGTAGACGATCAGCAGCGGGGTCTTCGAGGTGGCCCGGCCGTGACCGGTGAAATGCCACACCTTCAGCTTGTCCTCGCTGTAGACCAGTTCGCGCGGGGTGTTGGCGTATTCGGGCTCGCGCATGTTGCGCAGATGGCCGATGCCGGCAGCGAGCTTGCGCTGGAAGGTGGCGATGTCGAGCAGTGCCCTGGTGGGCTCGATGCGCAATGGCGTGTACATGACCGGGATCTCCTTATTTGCGCTTGCGCGAGCCGGCCCGGCTCACCGGCTTGCTGCGGGACGGGGATGGAACAGCGGCCTTGCGGGTCGCGGGTTTGCGCGCCACCTTGGCGATGGCCTTGGCGCCAGCATTTTTTGCCGGCGAAGCCGCAGCCCTTGCCGAGGACTTGGACACTGCCGGTTCGGCAGCGGTTCGCTTCGTTGCCGCGGACGCCGATTCCCTGCCGTCGGCCAGCTGCCGCTTGAGCTCGGCCAGCTCCCGGCGCAACCCGGCGATCTCGCCGGCAAGGTCTTGCGGCGAAGGCGCATGGCCTGCGCGAAGCTCGCGACGCAATGACTGCAGCCGTTCGCCCAGGCTCGACACTTCGGCACGCGTCGGCACGCCCAGTTGCAGGCAGATCTGCTCGGTCTGCTGTTGCTGCAGGTGCCGTACGCGCATCTGGCTGTTGACCATTTCGCCATAGACCTCGCGGAATTCGTCCGACAGCGCAATCTCGGCGTAGGCCTCCTCGGCCGCATCCACCCACAGGTCATACAGCGCCTTGATCGAATCGATCTGGCGCCCCGGCTCCGCATGCAGTGCCAGCTTGTCCTGCAGCCGCTCCATACCCTGCGCGTTGGCACGCTGGATCAACGTCTGGTAGCGCGCCGAAGCCTGCAGCGATTCCAGCACGGCGGCCGCCATGGTCTGCTGCTGCATCTGCTGCTCGCGGTTCAGCCCGAATGCCGGCGTGGCCCCGTCGGCACCCGGCAGATCGCCGAAGCCACCGTACTGCGCGCCCTGCAGCCACGACTGCCATTGCCGGATGAATCCCTCGGCGCCCGCACTGTCGATACCGCCAAACGCCTGGGCGAATGGCTGACCGGCACCGCCGAAGTATTGCTGCAGCTGCTGCCGCCAATCGCCGGCTGGCTCCTGGCTGCCGGCAGCTGCGACACCTTGCATCCAGTCGAAATATCCCTTCAAACCGGCCAACGTGCGCTCCAGCGCGTCGCTGGCGAATGAAGTCGCAGGCGGTGTCGGTGGCTTGAAAAAATCGTTCGTTGCCGGCTGCTGCAGCTGCTTCGCCCATGATTCCCACGATTGCCTGGCCAAGGCCTGGTAGTCCCTGATGAAATCGTTTTTCAGGAAATCGGTTACCTGATCGGCCATGCGCTGTTCCTCACCCGTCGTATCCGCGCATCCTAGCAGCCTGTCGGACTTTGGTGGCCGAGGCCGGAATGCACAAGGCCCGGCATGAGCCGGGCCTTGTGGAATCGCCAGAACTCGAAGATCAGGCGGTGGCGCCGCTGGCGCGCTCGTCCTCGGTCACCGCCTTCATCGACAGGCGGATACGGCCCTGCTTGTCCACTTCGAGCACCTTGACCTTGACGATGTCGCCTTCCTTGAGCTTGTCGGAAACCTTTTCGACGCGCTCGTCGGAGATCTGCGACACGTGCACCAGACCGTCCTTGCCCGGCATGATCGTCACGAATGCGCCGAAATCCATCAGCTTGGCGACCTTGCCCTCGTAGATGCGGCCCGGCTCGACGTCGGAGACGATCTGCTCGATGCGCTTCTTCGCCGCCTCGCCCGCCTCGCGGTTGACCGAACCGACGATGATCGTGCCGTCGTCGCTGATGTC
>JAGWNA010000028.1 GCA_028871555.1 Lysobacteraceae bacterium | reverse complement strand
TTGCAGAATTGGGCGGCCTTCAACGCCGCGATGAGCAGGAAATGGGGGCGCTCAAAGCTTTTCCATAGTGCACAGCAACGGGTGCTGATGGGAACGCGAATATTCGTTCACATGGGTCACCTTGGTCTCGGCCACCTCGCGGGTAAACACCCCGCAGACGCCCTTGCCGCGGGTATGCACGTGCAACATCACTTGTACCGCCTGCTCCTGGTCCAGGTTGAAAAAGCCTCGCAGTACCTCTACCACGAAATCCATCGGAGTAAAGTCATCGTTCAGCAGCAGCACCTGGAACAGAGGGGGGCGCGCCACCTCCGGTTTCGCGGTTTCCAGCGCCAGTCCGCGGCCGCTGCCTTGTTCGTTTTCGGGTTCGTGAGCCATGGCTTGCCGGGTATCGGATCTCTCGACTGGAAGTATACGCCGCGGCACGTGCAGCTCCATGCGGCGACTACCGGCAGAGGTGATGGCACAATGGCGGCTTTTCCAGTGCCGTCACCAGCCATGGCCGAGCCATCCGCGACAAACGAAATCTGGCGCCCGCACGTCACCGTGGCCTGTGTGGTGGCCGATGGCGACCGTTACCTGATGGTCGAGGAAGAAGTGGGCGATCGAATTGCCTGGAATCAGCCTGCCGGGCATCTGGACGACGGCGAAAGCCTGGTCGCGGCGGCCGTGCGCGAAACCCTGGAAGAAACCGGCTGGACGGTTGAACTGCAGCACCTGATCGGGGTGCACCAGTGGCGCAGTACCGAACACGGCGATGCAGTCGTCCGCTTCAGCTTTGCCGCGCGCGCCGTGAGCCATGATGCGACACGCCCGCTGGATACCGGCATCCGGCGGGCGCTGTGGCTCAACCGCGGCGAGATCGCCGCACTCGGCGAGCGCCTGCGCAGTCCGCTGGTGCTGCTCAGCATCGATGCCTGGCTGGCCGGCCAGCGGCTGCCGCTGGATACCCTGCACTACCTGCCCGGAAGCGTGTCGACATGAAGGTGATGCTGGGCATCTCCGGCGGCGTCGATTCCTCGGTGGCCGCGCTGCTGCTGCAGCAGGCCGGCCATCGGGTCGAAGGACTGTTCATGCAGAACTGGGAGGAGGACGAGCGCGGCGGCCCATGCACCACCGACACCGATCGCAAGGATGCCGTGGCGGTGTGCGGGCGACTCGGCATACCGTTCCATGCACGCAACTTCACCGCCGAATACTGGAACGGCGTATTCGAGCACTTCCTGGCCGAATACCGTGCCGGCCGCACACCGAATCCGGACGTGCTGTGCAACCGCGAGATCAAGTTCAAGACATTCCTCGACGAGGCGCGGGCGCTGGGTGCCGAGAAAATCGCCACCGGCCATTACGCGCGCATCGATCGCGGCGACGATGGCCGCTATCGCCTGCTGCGAGCCGTGGATCCGGGCAAGGATCAGACCTATTTCCTGCACGCGCTGGGCCAGCAGCAACTCGCTGCCACGCTGTTTCCGGTCGGCGACATCGAGAAGAGCCGCGTACGCGAGATGGCTCGCCGAGCGATGTTGCCCACCCACGCGAAGAAGGACTCCACCGGCATCTGTTTCATCGGCGAGCGCGATTTCCGGGGCTTTCTGGCCCAGTACATCCCCGCCCGCCCGGGCGAGATGCGCACCCCCGGCGGCGAACGGGTCGGCGAGCATCAGGGCGTGATGTATTACACCCTGGGCCAGCGCAACGGACTGGGTATCGGCGGGCGCCACGGTGCCAGCGGCGAGGCCTGGTACGTGGTCGGCAAGGATGTGGCCGGCAATGTGCTGCTGGTGGCCCAGGGTGGCGAAAACCACTGGCTGTATTCGCGGCGGCTGCAGGCGGAAACGCCAACCTGGGTTGCCGGCGCCGCACCGGCTCCGGATTTCCGCTGCACCGCCAGGACCCGCTACCGCCAGCTTGACCAGGAGTGCGTGGTGAGCATCCTCGGCGACCGTCTTGAGGTACGCTTCGACGAACCGCAGCGCGCGGTCACCCCGGGACAGTCCGTGGTCTTCTATGCTGGCGAAGTCTGCCTTGGCGGCGCGGTGATCGCCGCGACCGACGCACCTTTCGGGGGCTTGCTGCCGATATCGCTCCCCTCCCCTTCATCGATATCCACTACCGGAGACCGGCAATCCCGTGTTTGAAGCCTTTGGCATGAATGAAGAGCGCGTGCTTGCCCTTGCCGGCCTGTTCCAGGCCTGCACACTGGCGCAACAACTGGCCAATGAAGGGCGTTGCGACGGAAACGCGATGGAGACCAGCGTTGCCAGCGTATTTCGCATCGACGCGCCCTCGGTCATCGCGGTGTACGGCAATGTCTCCGGCCTGCGGGTCGGCCTGCGCAGCCTGATCGCGCAACTGGACGAGAGCGACCGCGACATGTCACTGACCAAGATGGTGGTGACCGTGATGCGGCTGGAACGCAGCCTGTCGGCCAGGCCGGAACTGCTGGACAACCTCCAGCAAGGTATCGTCGCCGCACAACGGCAGGTCGAACACTTCGGCCTGGGCTCGACGCAGGTCGCCGCCCGGCTGGCCGGGATCTATGCGTCCACCCTGTCCACGCTGACACCCCGTGTGATGGTCAGCGGCAACCCGCTCCAATTGCAGCAGCCCAGTGTGGTCGAAAAGGTGCGCGCCAACCTGCTTGCGGCAGTCCGCTCGGCGGTACTGTGGCGACAGGTCGGTGGACGACAGTGGCAATTGCTGCTGTATCGACGCCAGTGCAGCATGCTGGCACGCGGACTGCTGACCGGCGCAACGCTGGACAACCGCTGACACCGGGGCCGCCCGCAGGGGCGCGCTTGCGCACGAGGTTCTTTTGCCGGCGGCGGAGCAAGAGCATCGCGCGCAAGCGCGCTCCCACGACACACATCGGTGTTGTTCGAGGTGCCCTAAAGCAAACGGCGGGCCGATGCCCGCCGTTTTCCGTCCCTGGGTAGAACTCCGTTGCGATAGACGCGATGACTGTCGTCACATGGCCGCAGCATGCCACGGCCATGTGACAGTTCCGGGAGCGCTCTTAGAACGCGACTTGACCGAAAATGCCGACTTCGTCGGTCTTCACGTTCTGCACATGGAGCGGAATCGGCGCGGCGACCGACTTGTCGCTCTTCTCATGCTTGTATACCAGCGCCAGCTGGAAACCCTTCGTGACGTCATACGAGACGCCAGCGTTGTAATAGTTGTCCTTGGCGCGCGGATCAAGATCGCGACTCAGCTTGGCATGGTCGTAGCGGGCAAACAGGTTTATGCCGTCGGCCACCTTGACACTGCCCCACAGGGAATAACCGTCGGAGCTGTCCCTTGCCGGGGTGAGCACGTTGTTCCAGTCCTTCGCGTAAAAGTACTCGGCGCCGAGACGGAATGCGCTGCTGGCGTAGGCCACCATGAGGTCTTCACGCTGCGCCGTGTGGAGCGAACTCACCGTCTGGGTCTCCTGGCCGCGGTTGCCGTCGTAGAAACCCACCGCAACGATCATGTTGTCCATCGGCTTGTAGCCGACGCGGCCTTCGATGTCCACGCCCTTGCTGCGGCTCGGGTTCTTGTAGCCGTTGCCGTTGACCACGGAAACCGCATAGTTGAGCGACTTGTCGGCGCCGATGTCGCCGCCCAGATGCGCACCCCAGTCTGCCGAGTTGCCATAGTGCAGGCGATCGATCAGGGTGTTCTCGACGTAACGGAACCCATAGTAGTTTTCGGCGAAGGGGATCCACGGCATGTCGGCCGAACCGAGGCGCAGCACCAGGGCCTGGCTGAATTTGCCCTGTACATAAGCCTTCTTGACGAACAGGTTGGTGGCGCCGTCATTGCTCACGTAGCTGAAATCGGTGGTCAGGTTGGCCGACCAGATGTCGTTGAACTTGTGGTCGACGCCGAGGTAGAAACGCTTCACGTCGAAACCCGTGCCCGTTGCATTGGTCTTGCCGGTGTCGCTGTTCTTCTGGTCGATATTGCTGAAGTCGATGTACATCTTGCCGGACAGCGAGGTGTTGTTGACTACCTTCTCCAGCGTCGCGAGTGTCTTGTCCCTGGTCTCCGTCGCCTGGGTGACCTTCTGCACGGCCTGGCTCGTGCTGACATTGATGTCGGACTGCGCATCGGTGCGCTGCTCGAGCGATTCCACTTTGGCCTGCAACTGGGCAAGCTGCGCTTTCAACAGCTCGACTTCCGCGTTGACTTCCGCAGACTGCGCCGTCGCCTGAGCCTTCTTGTGATTCTTGTGCTGCACCGGTGCCGCAGCGACTGTGAAGCTGGTTACACCGAGGCTGGCAGCAATCGCCACCGCAATCAGTTTGGAACGCATGTCATTCTCCGCAATGGTGGTAGGAAACATTTCAACCGCCCCTCACTTGAACGGCCGGCTAGCGATTAGTTAACAAGTCTGACGAGGGATCTTTACGGTTGAATGCATCTTTGATGACAGAATGAAGACAGCGCGCCGCCAAGGCATGCCGTGACCTGATTTCGATCGAGCACCTCACGGCGATACGGAGCGGCTGATATGCTGCGCCGATGGGAATGCTCAGCAACAACTTTGCGGTCCGCATGGCCGAGCGGTTTCGCGGCTTTCTACCGGTGGTGGTCGATGTCGAAACCGGCGGATTCGACGCCGAGCACGATGCCTTGCTGGAAATCGCGGCGATCCCGTTGAGCATGGATGCTGCCGGTTACCTGTATCTGCAGCCCCCGGTTTCCACGCACGTGGAGCCGTTCCCCGGCGCCAACCTGGATCCCCGCTCGCTGGAAGTCACCGGCATCGATCCGGGCAACCCGCTGCGCGGCGCACTGACCGAACGGCTGGCGCTGGACCATATCTTTCATGCCGTGCGCAAGGCCGTACGTGCAGCCGGCTGCCAGCGGGCAATCCTGGTCGGACACAATGCCGCCTTCGATCTGGGTTTCCTCAACATGGCAGTGCGCCGCTGCGGTCACAGGCACAACCCGTTCCACCCTTTCAGCTGCTTCGACACCGTCAGCCTGGGCGGCCTCGCCTACGGTCAGACCGTATTGAGCAAGGCCGTTCTGGCGGCCGGCCATCCGTTTGACAGCCGGGAAGCACATTCGGCCCTGTATGACGCCGAGCGTACGGCCAACCTGTTCTGCAGCGTGGTCAACCGCTGGCGCCAGCTCGAACTTTTCGAGCGCGAGCACTGCGGTCTGCATGTGGAATGAAGCCCGCTGCAACGTTCATCACGGACCCCCTGCCGGCCTGCCTCGTGCAGCGCCGGTGACAATTCCCCGGCAACTGTCATCTTCCTGCAACATTCATCTCATCTCATTGCAACACGCAACGCATGTAATGGCCCGGTCCATCCGACATTCACCCAAGGAGCAACCGTGTTGATCTCTTGCAAATTCCCGATTCGATTCGCTGCCGTTGCCGCGATCGCCGTGGCGTCCACGTTTGCCGTGGGTGCGCAGGCCACCGATATCACCGGCGCCGGTTCCAGCTTCGTCTACCCGGTCGTATCCAAATGGTCGGCGGCCTACGCCGAAAAGACCGGCAATCACATCAACTACCAGTCGATCGGTTCCGGCGGCGGCATTGCGCAGATCAAGGCCGGCACCGTGGATTTCGGCGCGTCCGACATGCCGCTGGATGAAGCCACCCTCGGCAAGTTCGGTCTGGGCCAGTTCCCCGACGTGATCGGCGGTATCGTTCCGGCGTTCAACGTCGAGGGCGTCGCGCCGGGCAAGATGGTTCTCGACGGTGCCACGCTCGCCGACATCTACCTGGGCAAGATCACCAAGTGGAATGATCCGGCCATCGTCAAGCTGAATCCGACGCTCAAGCTGCCGGCCGCCACGATCACCGTCGTGCACCGTTCGGATGGTTCGGGCACCACTTTCAACTTCAGCGACTACCTGTCCAAGGTCAGCTCGCAGTGGAAGACCAAGGTCGGCGAAGGTACCGCGGTGCAGTGGCCGGTCGGTATCGGCGGCAAGGGCAACGAGGGTGTGTCCGCCTACATCAAGCAGATCAAGAATTCGCTCGGCTACGTCGAGTACGCCTATGCGCTGCAGAACCACATCGGCTATGCGGTGATGAAGAACGCCGCCGGCAACGTGGTCGAGCCGACCATCGCCAACTTCCAGGCTGCGGCCGACACGGCCGATTGGAAGCACTCCCGGAACTTCAATTTGGTCATGACCAATGCGCCGGGCGCCAACGCGTGGCCGATCACCGCCACCTCGTGGGTGATCATGTACAAGCAGCCGAAGAACCTCGCCAACGCGAAGGTGGCTTTCGACTTCTTCAAGTGGGCCTATGAGCATGGCCAGGAGCAGGCCCGTTCGCTGGACTACGTGCCGCTGCCGCCGAGCCTGGTGCAGCAGATCGAGACGTACTGGAAGACCGAATACAAAATGTAAGTGATTCGGATTGCCCGCATCGCAACCGATCGTGTGAAAATGCTGCGCGCGGCCGGAGGCCGCGCGCAGCTTGCTTTTGATCGAAAACACCGACGGAAACGTGCCCCATGCAAGTGACCCGTGCCGAACAACCGCTCGCCCGCGACATAGACAAACGCTCGCTGATCGACGCACGCCACGATCGCATTTTCCAGTGGGTACTGAAGTTCTGCGCGCTGCTGGTGCTTGCGACATTGCTCGGTGCGGCATTGTCGACCTTGTGGGGCGGGCACGAAGTGCTGTTCGGGCACAGCCTGCACTTTCTCGCCAGCGATGCGTGGAATCCGGTCACCGACGACTACGGCGCCCTGGCACCGATCTTCGGCACATTGGTGACCTCGGTGATCGCCCTGGTGCTTGCGGTACCCGTGAGTTTCGGCATTGCCATCTTCCTGACCGAGATCGCCCCCACCTGGTTGCGCGGGCCGGTGAGTGCCGCCATCGAACTGCTCGCCGGCATTCCCTCGATCATCTACGGCATGTGGGGCCTGTTCGTATTTGTGCCTTTCATGGCCAACGTCGAACCCGCACTGTCGAACACGCTGGGCCAGCTGCCTTTGATCGGCCAGTTGTTCCAGGGACCGCCGCTGGGGCTGGGCCTTTTGACGGCAGGAATCGTGCTGGCCGTGATGATCCTGCCATTCATTTCCTCGGTGATGCGCGAAGTGTTCCAGACCGTGCCTACGCGGTTGAAGGAATCGTCCTATGCGCTGGGCTCCACGACATGGGAGGTGTTGTGGGACATCGTGCTCCCCTACACGCGTTCGGCGGTCATCGGCGGCATCTTCCTGGGCCTGGGGCGCGCGCTCGGTGAAACCATGGCGGTGACCTTCGTACTGGGCAATTCCTACAACATCACCTCGTCGCTGCTGATGCCCGGCACGTCGATCTCCTCCAGCATCGCCAACGAATTCAATGAGGCCGTGGGCATCCATCGGTCCGCACTCATCGCACTGGGCTTCCTGCTGTTCGTGGTCACCTTTGTCGTGCTGCTTGTCGCACGCCTGATGTTGCGCCAACTGGCCAAGCGGGAGGGCAAGTAATGTCAGCTGCCGGCATCTATCTTCGGCGCCGTATCACCAACGCGGGGGCGCTGATCTTCGGCAGCCTCGCGACCGCATTGGGCCTGCTTTTCCTGGTGTGGATCCTGTGGGTGACGATCAGCAACGGCATCAGTTCGATCCATCCGAACCTGTTCACCAAGATCACCGCCTACGCCGACCAGGGTGGCCTTTCCAATGCCATCGTCGGCAGCCTGATCATGGACCTGATGGCGCTGCTGATCTGCGCCCCGATCGGCGTGATGGCCGGAACCTATCTGGCCGAATATGCCAACAGCTCCAGGCTGGGTTCCTCGATCCGCTTCCTCAACGATATCCTGCTGTCGGCACCGTCCATCGTGATGGGCCTGTTCGTCTACGTGATCATCGTGCTGCCGATGTCGAACATGACCCACGGCAACGTCTCGTTCTCCGGTTTTGCCGGAAGCGTGGCGCTGGCCCTGATCGGCCTGCCTGTCATCGTCCGCACCACCGACGAGATGCTGCAGCTGGTGCCCGGCACGCTGCGCGAGGCGGCGCTGTCGCTGGGCGTGCCGCAGTGGAAGCTCACCGTCCAGGTGCTGATCCGCGCGGCGAGCTCCGGTATTCTCACCGGCATCCTGCTGGCTCTGGCCCGACTGGCCGGCGAGACCGCACCGCTGCTGTTCACCGCTTTCGGCAACAACTTCATGACATTGCATCCGCTGGACAAGATGGCCAGCCTGCCGGTAGCCATCTATCAGTACACCAACGACCCGAGCCCGGCCATGCATTCGATCGCCTGGGCCGGAGCGTTGCTGATCACGCTTTTCGTGCTGGCATTGAGCCTGCTGACACGCCTGCTGTTTTCGCGCAAGAAGGTGAGCTATGAATGACCTTGCCGCCGCCATCGCGGCGCCCCTGGCCGATGTCCAGGAGAGCCCCAAGATCAAGGTGCGTGACGTGCACTTCTACTACAGCGGCGTCCATGCCCTGAAAGGCGTCAGCATGGACATACCGGAAAAGCAGGTCACCGCCATCATCGGGCCGTCCGGTTGCGGCAAATCCACCCTGTTGCGCATCTTCAACCGAATCTACGCGATCTATCCCAAGCTGGAGGCCACAGGCACGGTCGAACTGGACGGCGAGAACATCCTCGACCCCGGTTATTCGATGAATCGCCTGCGCAGCAAGGTCGGCATGGTGTTCCAGAAGCCGGTACCGTTTCCGATGACGATCTTCGAGAACGTGGCCTATGGCATCCGCCATCACGAAAAGCTGTCCAAACCCGTCATGGCCGATCGCGTCGAGCAGGCGCTGCGCAGCGCCGCACTGTGGGACGAGGTGAAAGACAAGCTCAAGCAGAACGCGCTCGGTCTCTCCGGCGGCCAGCAGCAACGCCTGTGCATCGCTCGCGCCATCGCGCTGAAGCCCGAGGTGCTGCTGCTGGACGAACCGACCTCGGCGCTCGATCCGATCGCCACCAGCCGCATCGAGCAATTGGTGGAGGAGCTCAAGAGCGAGTACACCATCGTCATCGTCACCCACAACATGCAGCAGGCGGCCCGTGTCTCCGACTGCACCGGCTTCATGTACATCGGCGAGCTGATCGAGTTCGGCGACACCGAAAAGATCTTCACCAAACCCGACAAGAAGCAGACCGAGGACTACATCACCGGACGTTTCGGATAATCATGGCGATACGCCCTCTACCCGGCAGGCAGCACTTCCCCCGGGACAGAGACAGCCCGGGGGCGGGGCCGCGTCGCCCTGCACTCCCTACCCCATGCATGCGAGCACCGATATGAGCAGCACCGGCAAAGACCACATCATCAAGAGCTACGACAGCGAGCTGAGCCGCCTTACCGGCGAAATCGTGCGCATGGGAGAACTGTCGGCCAGCCAGCTCGAATCGGCGATCGACGTGATCGGCCGCCGTGACGAACGCGCTGCCCGACGCGTAGTGGACAACGATGAGGCGATAGACCTTCTCGAACAGGAAATCAGCCATGACGTGGTGCGTCTGCTCGCCCTGCGCGCACCGATGGCAGGCGACCTGCGCAATGTGTTCGCCGCCCTGCGCATCGCTGCCGACATCGAACGCATCGGCGACTACGCCGCCAATGTGGCCAAGCGTTCGATTCCGCTCTCGATGGTGCCGCCGATACCGCCAACCAAGGGTCTGGACTACCTTGCCGAACTGGCGGCGGAGGAAGTGCGTGACGTGCTGAAGGCCTATCACGAGCAGGATGCCGAGCGTGCCTACCAGGTATGGAAGGACGATGCCGAACTGGATGAGGCCTACACCGGCTACTTCCGCCAGTTGCTCACCTACATGATGGAAGACCCACGCAACATCACGCCGTGCACGCACCTGCTGTTCATGGCCAAGAACATCGAGCGGATCGGCGACCACGCAACCAATATCGCCGAAAGCGTGTGGTATCAGGTGCATGGTGAGCCACTCACCAAGCAGCGCCCGAATCGTGACCTGACCTCAAGCCCGGAGTCGGTAAATCTCGGCGACAAACCCGCCAAGTAGCCGAATCAGGCGATGGCGGAGACGGGGAAAAGCGGCCGGTGACCGTCCAGTCGACGCTGGGCCGCGGACGAAGACAACGGGCAGATACGGCGGAAGTCTCCGCTGCAAGCAACAGCTGCCGCCTGAAGCCGGTCCGAGGCAGCATTCGGAAAAGTGCCGGGCAACTGGTTTGTTCAACCGCGATCCTGCCCGATCCCGATGATGATCATCATCATCCCGATGGTGAGCGCTGAATTGGTCGGGGCGGCGAGATTCGAACTCGCGACCACTACACCCCCAGCGTAGTGCGCTACCAGACTGCGCTACGCCCCGACGAAACAGCGAGCATGCATTCTAACAGAATCCCGGCGATCGCCGGAAGCCACCCGTTCAACGCCGAAGAAGCAGCAGCACTTCTTCCAGTTCCATCCGCACCTGGCGCACGATCTGGTGCGAGATGCTTGCTTCCATCCGTGCCTGCTGACCTTCCAGCCGCGCACGCGCACCGCTGATCGTGAAACCCTCGTCGTACAGCAGCGAACGTATCTGTCTTATCATCAATACGTCGTGGCGCTGGTAATAGCGGCGATTGCCGCGCCGCTTGACCGGATTGAGTGCGGGAAACTCCTGCTCCCAGTACCGCAGCACGTGGGGTTTCACACCGCACAACTCTCCGACTTCACCGATGGTGAAGTAGCGCTTGGCCGGAATCGCCGGCAGTTCGGTGTTATTCCCTTGATCCAGCATAACCTTCGACTCTTGCCTTGAGTTTCTGCCCTGGTCGGAATGTCACCACGCGCCGAGCCGAGATGGGAATCTCTTCGCCGGTTTTCGGATTGCGTCCCGGTCGCTGATTTTTCAACCGCAGATCGAAATTGCCGAACCCGGACAATTTCACCTGCTCGCCCTTTTCGAGCGCTTCGCGAACCACCTCGAAGTAGGCGTCCACGAATTCCTTCGCCTCACGCTTGTTGAGCCCCACGTCGAGGAAAAGCCGCTCGGCCATTTCCGCCTTGGTCAGCGCCATCTCATCCTCGCAACTTTGCCTTGCATGTCTGCTCCAACGCAGCTGTCGCTTCCCGTATGCAACGGTCCGCGTCGTCGTCGGTAAGGGTGCGTGAAGCGTCCTGTAAAATCAAGCCCATAGCGAGACTTTTTCTGCCCGCCTCGACCCCTTTGCCGCTGTATCGGTCAAACAGCCGCAGCTCTTTCAGGCGCACGCCAAGGGTGGCGCGAACAACTTGCTCAATCTGTGACCAGTTGATCTCTTCCGGCAAGTCCAGGGCAAGATCGCGGCGCACCGAGGGGAAATGCGGAACCGGCCGTGCCTGCGGCAGGCGCCGCGCCAGCACCGGTTCCAACGCCAATTCCAGTACGTGGACATCGGCCCCCAGATCCAGTGCCTTGGCCAGCTGCGGATGCAGCGCGCCAAGATACCCCGCCGTGACGCCATCGTGCGTGACACGCGCGCCACGCCCGGGATGCAGCCAGACCGGCAATTGGTCGGCCTGTACCGACCAGCGCTGCGGCTCGCCGCCCCAGGCGATCAATGCATCCAGATCACCCTTCAGGTCGTGGAAATCCAGCATGCGGGGAGACTCGCCCCATTGCTCAGCGCGTGCATTGCCGCAGGCGACGATGGCCAGGCTCGTCGTTTCCATCGGCGGATCACCTGCTTGTTGAAAGGTCCGGCCGTGGATGGCCGGTTCTTCGCGCAGGGACGCGCCTTGTCGAAGAGTCCGGCCAGGGATGGCCGGTTCTTCGCGCAGGGACGCGCCTTGTTGAAGAGTCCGGCCAGGGATGGCCGGTTCTTCGCGCAGGGACGCGCCTTGTCGGAATACCCGCGCGACTTCGAACAACCGCACACGTTCCTGCTGGCGGGCGCGATTGTGCCGCAATGCCTCGATCAGGCCTGGCAGCAGTGAGGGCCGCATCACCGCCAGATCCGCCGACAGCGGATTGGCCAGGGAAACCAGTCCTTCGGTGAAGCCCCAGCGCGCCAGCAGATCCCCCGCCACGAAGGACAGGTTCACCGCCTCGTGATAGCCGCGCGCGGCCAGCTGTTCGCGCAGCGCCAGTTCGCCGATACGCGCTTCCGGCTCGATCGCCAGCGTGAGCGCGCCTGCCGGCGAATGCGTGGGAATGTTGTCGTAGCCGAAGATGCGCGCCACTTCCTCGATCAGATCCTCCTCGCGCTCGATGTCGAAGCGGCTGCTCGGCGCGGTGACCTGCCAGCCGTTCGCCGTCGTGGTCACGCGCATGCCCAGCGCGGTGAAGATGCGCGCCACTTCGGCATCGGCCACATCCACGCCCAGCACCCGTTTGAGCCGCGTCCGGCGCAGCGTCACGGTCGGCGGCGGCGGCAGGGCGGCAAGGTTCTCCGCCAGCAGCACCGGCCCGGCCCGGCCGCCGGCAATCGCCAGCAACAGTCCGCTGGCACGCTCCAGTGCCCGGCGCGGCAACTCCGGATCGACACCGCGCTCGAACCGGTGCGAGGCATCGGTGTGCAGGCCGAGCTTGCGAGCGCGGCCCATGATCGCCGCCGGCGCGAAGTGCGCGGACTCGAGGAAGACGTTGCGGGTGACGTCGGTGACGCGCGAGTCGTAGCCGCCCATCACGCCGGCCACGGCCAAAGCCTTGTGCTCGTCGGCGATCAGCACGAAGCCCGGGTCGAGCTTCGCCTGCGCACCATCGAGCAGCTTCAGCGTCTCGCCGGAGCCTGCATGACGAACCACGATATCGCCCTGCAGCGTGTCGTTGTCGAACGCATGCAGCGGCTGCCCCAGTTCCAGCATCACGTAGTTGGTGATGTCGACCACCGCGCTGATCGGGCGCAGGCCGGCGCGACGCAGGCGCTCGGCCAGCCACAAAGGCGTGCGTGCCGCCGGATCGATGCCCTCGACGATGCGACCGAGATAGCGCGGTGCATCCTTGCCTGCTTCGAGCCGGATGCCGCGTCGTGCCTCGCTGGCAACCGGTGCATCGACCTGTGCGGGCAATTTCACCGCGCTGCCGAACAGCGCCGCAACGTCGTGCGCCAGGCCATGCAGGCCCAGGCAATCGGGCCGATTCGGCGTGAGCTTCAACTCGATGCAGGCATCGGGCAACCCGAGGTAGTCGGCCAGCGGCTGGCCGATCGGCGCATCCGGCGGCAACTCCAGCAGGCCCGAGGCATCGGCGTCGATGCCCAGCTCCTTCGCCGAGCACAGCATGCCGAACGATTCCACGCCACGCAGCTTCGCCGCCTTGATCGAAATACCACCGGGCAGCTTCGCACCAACCATCGCCAGCGGCACCTTGATGCCGGCCCGCGCATTCGGCGCGCCACAGACGATCTGCAGCGGCGCGCCCTGCCCCGCATCGACCTGGCATACCCGCAGGCGATCGGCTTGCGGATGCGGCTCGGCCGCGACGATCCCGGCCACAACCACTCCGGCGAGCCCCTCGCCCAGAGGGGTCAACTCTTCCACTTCCAGCCCGGCCATGGTCAGTGCATGGGCCAGTGCCGCCCGATCGGCCTTGATGTCGACCAGTTCGCGCAGCCAGTTCTCGGAGAATTTCATGTTTGAAAGATTCCCGGATGCAATCAGGCGAACTGCCTGAGGAAGCGCAGATCGTTCTCGAAGAACGCGCGCAGGTCGGACACGCCGTAACGCAGCATCGCGAAGCGCTCCACGCCCAGCCCGAAGGCGAAACCGGTATAGCGCTCGGGATCGATGCCGCAGTTTTTCAGCACGTTCGGATGCACCATGCCGCAGCCGAGCACCTCCAGCCAGCGGGCCGAACCATCCTCTGCATCCCAGCGGATGTCCACCTCGGCCGAGGGCTCGGTGAAGGGGAAGTAGCTGGGGCGCAAGCGCATCTCGAAATCACGCTCGAAGAACGCGCGCACGAACTGCGCCAGCGTACCTTTCAGGTCGGCGAAGCTTGAGGTCTCGTCGACCAGCAGGCCCTCGATCTGGTGGAACATCGGCGAATGGGTCTGGTCCGAGTCGCTGCGGTAGACCTTGCCCGGCGCGATGATGCGGATCGGCGGCTGGCGACCGGCCATCGCGCGGATCTGGACCGGCGAAGTGTGCGTACGCAGCAGCCGCCCGTCGCCGAAGTAGAAGGTGTCGTGCATGGCGCGCGCCGGATGGTGCAGCGGAAAATTCAACGCCTCGAAGTTGTGCCAGTCGTCCTCGATCTCCGGACCGTCGGCGCGCTGATAGCCCAGCCGCGCGAAGATCGACGAGATGCGCTCCAGCGCACGGGTGATCGGATGGATGCCGCCGCGTTCGCCATCACGGCCGGGCAGGCTGACGTCGAGCTTCTCGGAGGCCAGCCGACGATCCAGCTCGGCCTGCTCCAGCCCCTGCTTGCGCCCGGCCAACGCATCGGCGAGCCGCTCCTTGATCTGGTTGACCTGTGCGCCGCGCGCCTTGCGCGCATCCGGAGCCAGTGTCCCCAGCGTCTTCAGGGCGGCGGTGACGATGCCGCTCTTGCCCAGCAGGCCCACGCGCAGCGCATCGAGCGCCTCCAGCGTTTCTGCCTTGCCGATTTCGTCCAGCGCCTGTGTGGCGCGGCTTTCCAGATCGTCCATAAGGTGCGGTTCTCTCTGCTTCCCTTCTCCCCTTCGGGGAGAGGGCAGGGTGAGGGGCTGCTCTTGCGATACTGCCTGACCGAAGCATGCTTCGATTGAAGCCCGGGGCAAGCCTTGCCCCTCACCTCGACCCTCTCCCCGGCGGGGAGAGGAGGCAAATGCAAAGGCACTTTCCAAAACAAAACGGGGAGGAGGCGTTGGCCTCCTCCCCGCTTGCTTTACATCATATCGTGCCGGCGCCTGTGCGCCCGACGATCAAGCGGCCAGACTGGCCTTGGCCTTCTCGGCAATCACCCCGAATGCCTTGATGTCGTGCACGGCGATATCGGCCAGCACCTTGCGGTCAACCGTGATGCCAGCCTTGTTCAGGCCATTGATCAGGCGGCTGTAGGACAGGCCGAACATGCGTGCAGCGGCATTGATCCGCACGATCCACAGTGCACGGAACTGGCGCTTGCGCTGCTTGCGGCCGATATAGGCGTACTGACCGGCCTTGATGACGGCCTGGTTGGCAACCCGGAAGACTTTGCGACGGGCATTGTAGTAACCCTTCGCGCGGCCGATGATTTTCTTGTGGCGACGACGGGCGGTAACGCCACGCTTTACACGAGCCATGGTTTATCTCCTCGTCTTACAAGTACGGCAACATGCGCGCCACACCCTTGGTGTCGCACGCCTTGAGGTGGTTCTTGGCACGCAGGCCACGTTTCTGCTTGGTCGACTTCTTGGTCAGAATGTGCGACTTGAAGGCGTGACCGCACTTGATTTTGCCCGATGCGGTCTTGCGAAAACGCTTCGCCGCCGCCCGGTTGGTCTTGATCTTGGGCATGGTAATGCTCCCTGATGGGGGTAACCCCCCGTTTCTGACTGATCTGGCGATGGCATCGATCCTGCTCGGGATCACACCACGCTTTCCGTCCTGCCATGATCGGTTCACGACCCTTCCAGACGGGTCGAACCTTCGATTATACGCAGTTCATGCAACCGATGCCAGCAGGAGAACGTGGGGACCCTGCCGCGACGCGCTTATTTTTTCTTCGGCCCGATCATCATCACCATCTGGCGCCCTTCCAGGCGCGGATAGGACTCGATCTGGCCGTTTTCGCCGACATCTTCCTGGATCTTCTTCGCCAGATTCTGGCCAAGATCCTGATGCGACATCTCGCGGCCACGGAAGCGGATGGTGACCTTGACCTTGTCGCCCTCTTCGAGGAAGCGCAGCATGTTGCGCAACTTGATGAGGTAGTCGCCCACGTCGGTGACCGGACGGAACTTCACTTCCTTGATCTCGACCTGCTTCTGCTTCTTCTTGGCGGCCTGCGCCTTCTTCTGGGCTTCGAACTTGAACTTGCCGTAATCCATGATGCGGCAGACCGGCGGATCGCCGTTCGGCTGGATTTCGACCAGATCCATGCCGGCTTCCTGCGCCAGCGCCAGCGCCTCGTCGCGGGTGAGGATACCCAGCTGCTCCGCCTCGGCGCCGATCACGCGTACGCGCGGAACGCGGATTTCCGAGTTGCGACGATTACCCTTGTTGTCGGTGGTTGCGATACCACGATCCTCCAGAAGAAGTGTTGACTGAACCGGACAGTGCTTTCAGCGCTGCGTCTCGGCCTGTATACGATCGATGAAGCCGGCCAGCGGCATGCTGCCCAGATCCTCACCGGAACGGGTACGAACGGCAATGGTACCAGTCTCTTTCTCGCGGTCACCGACCACCAGCAGATAAGGCACTTTCTGCATCGTATGTTCGCGGATTTTATAGCCGACCTTTTCGTTGCGCAAATCGGACTGTACCCGGAAACCTTTGTCGACAAGGGTTTGCGCCACCTGGCCGGCGTACTCCCCCTGCGCATCGGTGATATTGAGGACCACCGCCTGTACCGGGGCCAGCCAGACCGGCAGCAACCCGGCATGGTGCTCGATCAGAATGCCGATGAAACGTTCCATCGAACCGACGATGGCCCGGTGCAGCATCACCGGATGCCGTTTTTGCGACTGTTCGTCCACATATTCGGCACCCAGGCGCTCGGGCATCATGAAATCGACCTGCATGGTGCCGACCTGCCAGGCACGGCCGATCGAGTCTTTCATGTGGTATTCGATCTTCGGGCCATAGAACGCGCCCTCGCCCGGCAACTCCTCCCACTGCACGCCGGCCGCGGACAATGCCGTACGCAAGGCAGCCTCGGCACGATCCCAGACCTCGTCGCTGCCGATGCGTTTGTCCGGACGCAACGCGATCTTCAGGCCGATGTCCTGGAACCCGAAGTCGGCATAGACCTGCATCGCCTGCTGGTGGAACGCCCTGACCTCGGGCTCGATCTGTGCAGGCAGGCAGAAGATATGGCCGTCGTCCTGGGTGAATGCGCGCACCCGCATGATGCCGTGCAGCGCGCCGGACGGCTCGTTGCGATGGCAGCCGCCGAACTCGCCGTAGCGGACCGGCAGCTCGCGGTAACTGTGCAGGCCGGTGTTGAAGATCTGCACGTGACCCGGGCAGTTCATCGGCTTCAGCGCGTAGGTATGCTTCTCCGATTCGGTGAAGAACATGTTCTCGGCGTAATTGTCCCAGTGGCCGGATTTCTTCCACAGCGACACGTCCAGCACCTGCGGGCAGCGCACTTCCTGATAGCCGCTCCTGCGATACACGCTGCGCATGTACTGCTCCACCTGCTGCCAGATCGCCCAGCCGTTCGGATGCCAGAACACCATGCCCGGGCTTTCTTCCTGCTGGTGGAACAGGTCCAGCGCCTTGCCGATCTTGCGGTGGTCGCGCTTCTCGGCCTCCTCCAGCTGATGCAGGTAGGCTTTCAGGTCCCTGTCGTTCAACCACGCGGTGCCGTAGATGCGGGTCAGCATCGCGTTGCTGGAATCGCCGCGCCAGTAGGCGCCGGCCACCTTCATCAGCTTGAACGCGCGCAGCTTCCCGGTATTGGGCACATGCGGGCCACGGCACAAATCGGTGAACTCGCCCTGCGTATACAGCGACAGAGCCTCGGTGGCCGGGATCGACTCGATGATCTCGGCCTTGTAGTTCTCGCCCAGTCCGCGGAAAAACGCCACTGCCTCGTCGCGTGATTTCACGCTGCGCGTCACCGGCAATTGTTCGGCGACGATCTTTTCCATCTCCGCCTCGATCTTCGGCAGATCCTCGGGCGTGAACGGCCGCCCGTAGGCGAAATCGTAGAAGAATCCGTTCTCGATCACCGGACCGATCGTGACCTGCGCCCCCGGGTACAGGCGCTGCACGGCCTGCCCCATCGCGTGCGCGGTGGAGTGGCGCAGGATCTCCAGCGCCTCCGGACTCTTCTCGGTGACGATCTGCAGGCTGGCATCGTGGTCGATGGAAAAACCGGCATCCACCAGCTTGCCATCGACCTTGCCGGCCAGGGTGGCCTTGGCCAGGCCGGCGCCGATCGAGGCGGCCACATCGTGCACCGTTACGGGGTGATCGAACGGCCGCTTGCTGCCGTCGGGTAGCGTGATCTCAATCATTTCTGAAGTACCTGGAAGCACGCCTGGGCAGACGTGCGCTTTTCGATGGGGACTGCGGCCATGGCCCACCCCGGCTTCACGATCCACCCGGACGATGGACAAAAATAAAGGGCCTGACGCCCTTTATCCGGAACGCGGGGCGCAGAGGTTCAGCAGCAGCGCAAGCAGGTAGTCGCCATGTCGCACACTCGGCCAGCGCACAACGCAGGCCACCTTCAGCGGGTGAAAATTGTCGAAAAGCTAGTTTAGCCCAGATCGGCTGTCAATCCTCATCATCGCGATCGCAGCGCAATGCGCGGGCGATAGAATGAGCCGCACAACTCGAGGACTGTCCATGCGTATCCTGGTCACCGGCACCGCCGGCTTCATCGGCGCCGCACTGGCGCAGCGCCTGCTGGCACGGGGCGATGAGGTCTGCGGCTTCGACAACCACAACGACTACTACGATCCGGTGCTGAAGGAAGCGCGGCTGGCGCAGTTCATCGATCACCCCCATTACACGCATCACCGCGCCGACCTCGCCGATGCCGCCACGGTGGGTCGGGCATTCGGCGCGTTCAGACCGCAACGCGTGGTGAACCTGGCCGCCCAGGCCGGCGTGCGCTACTCGCTGAAACACCCGCAGGTCTACGCCTCGAGCAATCTGGTCGGCTTCGTCAACATCCTCGAAGCCTGCCGGCATGGCGACGTGGAGCATCTGGTCTACGCCTCGTCCAGCTCGGTCTACGGCGCCAACCGCAAACTGCCGTTCGCGGTGGAGGACGCGGTCGATCACCCGGTCAGCCTGTATGCGGCCACCAAGAAGGCCAACGAACTGATGGCGCACACCTACAGCCATCTGTACGGCCTGCCCACCACCGGCCTGCGCTTCTTCACCGTATACGGGCCGTGGGGCCGGCCGGACATGTCGCCGATGCTGTTCGCCGACCGGATCAGTCGCGGCGAACCGATCGACGTATTCAACTACGGCCGGCACAGCCGCGACTTCACCTACATCGACGACATCGTCGAGGGGGTGCTGCGCACGCTCGACCGGGTCGCCCAGCCCGATCCGGGGTATGACCCGCTGCTGCCGAGCCCCGGCTCGTCCAGCGCCCCCTATCGCCTCTACAACATCGGCAACGACCAGCCGGTGCAGTTGCTGCGCTTCATCGAACTGCTGGAGCAGAACCTCGGCCGCAGCGTGGAGAAACGCCTGCTGCCGATGCAGCCCGGCGATGTGCCCGATACCTGGGCCGACGTGTCGGCGCTGCGCCGTGACACAGGCTACGCGCCGAATACCTCGATCGATGACGGCGTGGCACGCTTCGTGGCGTGGTATCGCGGCTATTGCGGGAAGTGATCGGACCGCAGGAGCGCCCCCTGCTTCAGAACGGCTTGGCGATCACCAGGTAGATCACCGCAAGCAGCAGTACGGTCGGGATCTCGTTGATCCAGCGCAATGCCCGCGACGACGGCAGCGCACCGCCGGCAGCACTGCGCTTGAGCAGTCGGCCGCACCAGGTGAAATAGACCAGCAACAGCGCCACCAGGGTCAGCTTGGCATCCATCCAGTGCATCTGGCCGACCATGTTGTACAACGTTGCAGGAAACACCCTCCAGCCTTGCCACAGCACCATCCCGAACACGAACGCGATGCCGAACACCATGTGACCGAACCTGTACAGCCGGCGCCCCATCAGCTGCAGCCTCGCCTGCACCGCCGGTTCGCTGGCGGTCTCGGCCAGATTCACCAGAATCCTCGGCAGATACAGCACCGTGGCCATCCAGGCCATGACGAACAGCAAGTGCAGGCTCTTGATCAGCAGATAGGTCATCATGGAAAGGGCGTCCCTGGGCACTGCGATGCGCAGCGGCAGCGATTATACCCGCCGTCTCACTTCGCTGACCCGATCCGCAACAGCAGTGCCTGCAACAGACGCTCCTGCCGTGCGGCATCGAGCGGTGCGTCGTGACGATCGGTCAGCAGGAAGAAGTCCTCGACGCGTTCGCCGAAGGTCGCGATGCGTGCATCGTGCACCCGCACTCCGGTTTGCAGCATCACCTGCGCCACCGCAGCCAGCAGACCCGGGCGGTCGGTACCGACCAGGGCGAGCTGGGTACGTCCACCGGCGGACAGGAAAGTGATCTTCGGCGTCATCTGGAAATGCTTCTGATGGCGCGACATGCCGCGCTTGCTCGGTTGCACGCCGGCAGATTGCGCCAACGCACGCTGCAGTCGCTGCTGCAACTCCTCCGCGCGTGCCGGGCTGGCCGGTTGCTGGCTCTGCGCCTCGAGCAGCAGAAACGTATCCAGCGCCATGCCGGTCGGCGAGCTGAGGATGCGCGATTCCATCACCGAGAAATGCAGCCGGTCCAGCACGGCGGTCACCGTGGCAAACAGTCCATCGCGATCGGGCGTGTAGACGAACAGCTCGGTACTGCCGCGCACCGACAGCGGATGCACCGCGACCAGCGGCACGGCGCCCTGCGCGCGCAGGATCGCGCCGGTCTGCCAGGCGATCTGTTCCGGCCGATGACGCAGGAAGCTGAGCTGGGGAAAATCGGCCCAGACGCGGAGGACGTCGGTTTCGGCAAAGCCGTCGTTCATCAGCAGGGCGAGCGCGTACTCGGAGCATTCGCGCACGCGGATCCCGGCGTCGCGCGGCAGATCCACGCCGCTGCGCAAGGCATACCGGGTGGTGGCATGCAGATCGGACAACAGCCGGTCCTTCCAGCCGTTCCACAATCGCGGGCTGGTGCCGATGATATCGGCGATGGTCAACAGGTACAGCTGGTCCAGCCGCTCGCCGTCGCCGACCAGCTCCGCAAACCGGTGCACCACGTCGGGATCGGTGATGTCCTGGCGTTGCGCGGTGGTGCTCATCAGCAGATGCCAGCGGACCAGCCAGGCGATCCGCTCGATGTCGACCCGGGGCAACCCGAGCCGGGAGCAGAATGCGCGCGCATCCTGCTCGCCCAGCACGGCATGATCGCCACCGCGGCCCTTGGCGATGTCGTGAAACAGCGCCGCCAGCAACGGTATTTCCGGCTTGGACAACTTGCCCCATATCTCGCAGGCCAGGGGGAACTCGCGCTTTGCCGGGGCTTCGGCAAAGCGCGCCAGCTGACGCAGCACGCGCAAGGTATGCTCGTCGACGGTGTACACGTGGAACAAGTCGTATTGCATGCGGCCAAAGACCTCGCCGAACGCGGGCAGGATGGCCGCCAGCAACCCGTGGCGGTTCATTCCCCACAACGCCTTTACCGCCGACGCGCCGCGCCGAAGCAGTTGCAGGAAAGCCGCCAGCACCTCGCGATCTTCCGACAGGGCATCACCGATGGCGTCGACCGCCTGATGGATGCGCCGCATGGTGTCGGCGTTGAAACCGAGCAGGCCTTCCTGGTCGAGCCGGGCGATGAAGATTTCCACCAGCGCTGCCGGCCGCTGCAGGAACAGCCCGGGGTCGCGCACCGCCAGCCGCGAGCCGCAACGCACGAAATCGGCATCCACCAGGGTGGCCTCGCCCGCTGGCTCCAGCATTTCCTCGAAGCGCTCAGCCACCTGCACGCCGAGCCGCTCGATCTGGCTGGCCGCGCGGTAATACCCCTGCATGAATTGCTCGACGCCGAGATTTTTTTCGTGCTCGTCGCGGAAACCCAGCCGAACGGCCAGCGCCCGCTGATAATCGAACAGCAGCCTTTCTTCGGCCCGTCCCGCTTCCAGGTGCAGCGCATAGCGATAACGACGAAGGGTCGCCTCGGATTGTTCCAGCGTGGCCTGCTCGGCAGGATCGAGCAGCCCCTCGGCCACCATCCCGGAAAGATCCTTCGCATGCGCCAGCCGCTGCCCCATCCAGCGCAGTGAATCCATCGTGCGCAGACCGCCGGGGCCGTCCTTGAGATTGGGCTCGAGGTTGTAGGCGGTATCGTCGAAACGGGCATGGCGAGCATCGCGCTCGGCCAGCCTTGCGGCCAGGTATTCCTGCGGCGGCCACAATGCATCGTCGTCCACGATGCCACGCAAGCGCGCATCGAAAACCGGGTCGCCGGCCAGCCGATGCGCATCGAGCAGGCTGGTGAACACACTGACATCCTGCGCCGCCAGCGCACGGCACTGCGCCGTATTGCGCACCGCATGACCGACCTTCAGGCCGACATCCCACAACGTGGCGAAATACTGCTCCAGCGCGCGCAGACGCGCCGGTTCCGGCGCATCCACCAGCACCAGCAGGTCCACATCGGAATGCGGAAACAGCAGGCCACGGCCGAAGCCGCCCACCGCGAACAGTGCCGTCTGGCCGACCTCGCCGAGACAGGCCAGCCAGACGTGCGTGACCACCCGCTCAACCGACTGGCAGCGACGCCGCGCCAGCAAGCCGGCATCGGCGCCATCGCGAAACGCAGTAGCCAACGCGCGATCGACGTCGCCCAGCAATTGCCGCAGCGCGCGACGGGCATCGGTCGATACGCCCGAACGCGGCACCGCCACCGGCAGACGCGGCAAGGCTGGCAGGACAAGGGTGGCGGGTGCTGGCGACATGACGTGGGTGGCCTGTATGCGGAGCCCGCTGGCGGGCGATGCTGTTGATGGGATCTGCCACTTCGGTGCATCAGGGCAAGGGCATCGCTCGCCAGCGGGCTCCTTCAATGCATTCAATCAGGCGTCCGGCCACGGCGTGAGTATCTCGAAGCCGTTGTCGGTCACCGCGATGGTGTGTTCCCACTGTGCCGACAGCGAATGGTCCCGGGTGACGACGGTCCAGCCGTCCGGCAGCTGCCTGGTCTGCGGCTTGCCGGCGTTGACCATCGGCTCGATGGTGAAGGTCATGCCTTTCGTCAATGCAAGCCCGACGCCCGCCTTGCCGTAGTGCAGCACTTGCGGCTCGTCGTGATAGACCTTGCCGATGCCGTGGCCGCAATACTCCCTGACCACGCTGAAACCGGCTGCCTCGGCATGCTGCTGGATCGCGTGGCCGATATCGCCCAGCGTGGCGCCGGGGCGCACCACCCGGATGCCGCACATCATCGCCTCGAACGTGGTATCGACCAGCCGTTTGGCCAGCACCCCTGGAGTCCCGACGAAATACATGCGACTGGTGTCGCCGTGCCAGCCGTCCTTGATCACGGTGACGTCGATGTTCACGATGTCGCCATCCTTCAGCAGCTTGCCCTCGCTCGGGATGCCGTGGCAGATCACGTGGTTGACCGAAGTGCACAGGGTCTTGGGGAAGCCGTGGTAGCCGACGTTGGCCGGAATCGCTTTCTGCACGTTGACGATATGCTCGTAGGCAAGGCGATCCAGCTCTTCGGTGGTGACGCCCGGCCTGACGTGCTCCTTCAGCATCGCCAGCACTTCGGCCGCCAGCTTGCCGGCCACGCGCATGCCGGCAAGGTCCTCGGGGGTTTTCAGGGTGATTGCCATCAAGTTCCACTCTTGGGGCGGCACAAGCGCCTGGAATCCGGCAACTTGCCGCGCTGCCGGCGCACCGGCTACAATTCGGGAGTTTTGCTGACCTGGCGTGGCCGTTTCAACTGCCTCCCGGTGCAAAGCGAACGGGAATTGTAACCCTCACCGGTGCAACACCCAACCAACGCCACACACGCATCGGCACCGCCTTCGGGGTGCCACGGCCGTTTCCGCCACTTCCGGAACGCCGCGGTCGAAGCCGGGGATGCGTGGAGGTCCCAACCCCCGAGCCTGACCCCAGGCTCAACAATCGGAGTTACCCCCATGGCCCAGGTCACCATGCGCCAGATGCTCGAAGCCGGCGTCCATTTCGGTCACCAGACCCGTTACTGGAACCCCAAGATGGCCCCGTACATCTTCGGCGCCCGCGGCAAGATCCACATCATCAACCTCGAAAAGACCCTGCCCTTGTTCACCGACGCGATGAACTTCCTGTCGGGTCTGGCGCAGAAGCGCGGCACCATCCTGTTCGTCGGCACCAAGCGCTCGGCCCGCGAGCCGCTGGCCGAAGAGGCTGTGCGCGCCGGCATGCCGTTCGTCACCTCGCGCTGGCTCGGCGGCATGCTGACCAACTTCCGCACGGTCAAGCAGTCGGTGTCGCGCCTGAAGGAACTGGAAGCGGCCGAGACCGACGGCAGCTTCGAGAAGCTGGTCAAGCACGAAGTGCTGGCCCGCCGCCGCGAGCGCGACAAGCTGCAGGCTTCGCTGGGCGGCATCAAGGACATGAACCGCCTGCCCGACGCGCTGTTCGTGATCGACATCGGCCACGAAGACATTGCCGTGCAGGAAGCCAAGAAGCTCGGCATCCCGGTGATCGCCGTGGTCGACACCAACTACAACCCGGAACTGGTCGACTACGCCATCCCGGGCAACGACGACGCGATCCGCGCGATCCAGCTCTATGCCCGCGCCGCCGCCGACTCGATCCTCGAAGGCAAGGCTGCCGCGCCGGCCGCCGCACAGGGCGACGGCAACGACTTCGTCGAGCTGGACGAGGAAGGCAATCCGGTCGCCAAGGTGGACCGTCCACGCCGCGAAGCCGCCCCGAAGAAAGGCGCGCCGCGCCGCGAAGGTGGCCGTGACGGCGGTCGCGGCTCGCGCAACGGTGCTGCGCCGGCCGCCAAGTAGGCGCGACAACGGCGGCTCACGGCCGCCGTCGATCCGCACGCGATAACCGCGCGATGGCCCGCAATCGCCGTCGCGCCACCAAGGCATTAGAGGAATACCGATGAGCAATATTTCCGCCCAACTGGTCAAGGAGCTGCGCGAGCGGTCCGGCGCCGGCATGATGGAATGCAAGAAGGCGCTGGTCGAGAACAACGGCGACATCGACGTCGCGATGGAATGGCTGCGCAAGTCCGGCCTGGCCAAGGCCGACAAGAAGGCCAGTCGCATCGCCGCCGAAGGCCGCATCGTCGCCGCCCAGGCCGCCGGCAAGGCCGTGCTGGTCGAAGTGAACTGCGAGACCGACTTCGTCGCCAAGGACGCCAGCTTCCTGAAGTTCAGCGATACCGTCGCCGACATTGCGCTGGCTTGCGGTGCCGCCGACATCGATGCGCTGAAAGCAGCCGCCTATCCGGGTGCCAGCAACGTCGAGGAGGCCGCCAAGGCCCTGGTCGCCACCATCGGCGAAAAGATCGACGTGCGTCGCCTGGCCCGCATCGAGACCGACGGCGTGATCGGCAGCTATGTGCACGGCGGCCGCATCGGCGTGCTGGTGGCCATCAAGGGCGGCTCCGCGGAGCTGGCCAGGGGTATCGCCATGCACGTGGCTGCGATGAACCCGGCCCACATCCGCGCCGCTGACGTCCCTGCCGAATTCCTGGCCAAGGAGAAGGAAATCGCGCTGAGCCAGATGTCCGACAAGGACAAGGCCAAGCCGGCCGAAATTCTCGAGAAGATCATCGCCGGCAAAATCAACAAGATCGTCTCCGAAGTCACCCTGCTGGGCCAGGCCTACGTGATCGACACCAACATGACGGTGGCCGAAGCGCTGAAGAAGGAAGGCGCGGATGTCGTTTCGGTCGCTCGCCTGGCTGTCGGCGAAGGCATCGAGAAGGCTGCGGAGGATTTTCACGCCGAAGTCATGAAGCAGGCAGGCCTGGCGTAACAGACATCCCTGACCGGCAAACCGGCCATCCGTGGCCGGACTCTTCAAAAAAACGGACATCCCTGACCGGCAAACCGGCCATCCGTGGCCGGACTCTTCAAAAACGGAAGGCCGCGGGGAACCGCGGCTTTTTTGTGCGGCGCGCCGGGATGCACGACATGAAGAATTCGTGCCTGCGCCCACGACGCACTCCCTGCCAACCCGCGGCAAACGCTACAATGCGGCCGTTTTGTTGCACAAAATCCGGAGACCCCATGAGCACTACGTTGAAATACCATCGCATCCTGCTCAAGCTCTCCGGCGAGGCGTTGATGGGCGAAGCCGATTACGGCATCGACCCGAAGGTGATCCGCCGGCTCGCCGACGAGATCATCGAAGTACAGCGCGCCGGGATCCAGATTGGCGTGGTGATCGGCGGCGGCAACATCTTTCGCGGCGCCGGCCTGGCTGCGGCAGGCATGGATCGGGTTACCGGCGATCACATGGGCATGCTCGCCACCGTGATGAATGCACTGGCCTTGCAGGATGCCGTCGAGAAGAGCGGCGGCTTCGCCCGCGTGATGAGCGCCATCCAGATCCATGACGTGGCCGAGGATTACATCCGCCGCCGCGCGATCCGCCATATCGAGAAAGGCCGCATCGTGCTGTTCGCCGCCGGCACCGGCAACCCGTTCTTCACCACCGACTCGGCCGCCGCTCTGCGCGCGGTGGAACTGGGCGCCAACCTGCTGCTGAAGGCGACCAAGGTCGATGGCGTCTACACCAGTGACCCGACCCGCCACAGCGACGCCGTCCGCTACGAGCGACTGAGCTACGACCAGGTGATAGAACGCAAGCTGGCCGTCATGGACACTGCCGCGATCGCGCTGTGCCGCGACCAGCAGGTGCCGTTGCGCATCTACAACATGACCGTCCCGGGCAATCTGATGCGGATCATGCACGGCGAACAGATCGGCACGCTGGTTGACGCCGGCTGACAGGTTCACGCAAGACTCAGGAAACTGTCCGTCCGCCCCAGGCAGCCCCCTGCTGCCCCCCCGGGGGGACTGGACATGCCGGGTATTCCCGCAGCCCGGCGCAACTGGGCTGCTATAATCGTCCGCTTGCCGAATTCATCGGAAAACCCACATGCTCAACGACATCAAGAACGATGCCCAGACCCGGATGGGCAAGAGCATCGACTCGCTCAGGCACGAACTGATCCGCCTGCGCACCGGCCGCGCCAGTACCGCGTTGGTGGATGGCATCAAGGTGCCCTACTACGGTTCGGACATGCCGTTGACCCAGGTTGCATCGGTATCGCTGGCCGATTCGCGCACCATCGTCATTACGCCATGGGAAAAGGCCATGGTGGCACCGATCGAAAAAGCCTTGATGGCTTCCGACCTCGGCGTCACGCCGACCACGGCCGGTACCGTGATCCGCCTGAACATGCCCGCCCTCACCGAAGAGCGCCGCAGGGAGCTGGCCAGGCATGTGGCGCACGAGGGCGAGAACACCAAGGTCGCGATACGCAACGTGCGCCGCGATGCCCTGCAGCAGGTCAAGGAACTGCTCAAGGAAAAGTTGATCACCGAGGATGACGAACGGCGTGTCGACGACGACATCCAGAAGCTCACCGATCGTGCGGTCAAGGACGTCGACGCGGTGGTGAAAGCCAAGGAAGAGGAGTTGATGGCCCTTTGATGATGAAGCCGTCGGGAGCCATTGCCGCGCAGCGATCCACGCCGCCCCCAGTGGCGAACCCGCACGGCACGTTCGCTCTCGTTCCACCGCGGCAGACGCGCTGGCGCGAGCGGGCATGCCCGACTGGGCCAGCCGGCGACCGAACCGCATGACCGCCGCCCCACCCGCACGCAGGTTGCCGCCGGTTCCGCGTCACATCGCGATCGTGATGGATGGCAACGGCCGCTGGGCGAGGGCACGTCACCGGCCACGCAGTTTCGGTCACAATGCCGGCCGCAAGGCGGTTCGGCTGGCGGTGGAATCGTGCCTGCGCGAAGGTGTGCAGGTACTGACCCTGTTCGCCTTCTCCAGCGAGAACTGGCAGCGCCCGCAGGATGAAGTGGGCGCATTGATGGGCTTGTTCGTGCGTGCGCTGGACAAGGAAGTCGACGAGCTTCACGGCCACGGCGTGCGCCTGCGTTTCATCGGCGACCTGAGCGCCTTCGACGAACCGCTGCGCCAGCGCATGCAGGCGGCGATGGCGCATACCGCTGGCAACGACCGCCTGCACATGAACGTCGCGGTGAACTATGGCGGCCGCTGGGACATCGTGCAGGCGAGCCGTCAGGCCGCTGCCGCCGTGGCCCGCGGCGAGCTGCGTATCGACGACATCGACGAGGCCCGGCTTGGCCAATGGATATCCCTGGCCGATTTGCCGCCACTGGATCTGCTCATCCGCACCGGCGGCGAATATCGCATCAGCAACTTCCTGCTGTGGCAGACGGCCTACGCCGAGCTGTACTTTACCGATACCCTGTGGCCCGATTTCGATCAGGCTTGCCTGCATCGGGCCATCGAGGACTATGCCCGCCGCGAGCGCCGTTTCGGTCGCACCGGCGAACAGGTCGCCAACGTTTCCCAAGGATAACGATGCTGCTTCAGCGCACCCTCACCGCCCTGGTGCTCGCACCGCTGGTGATCCTGATCATCCTGCTGTCTTCGACGGCGGTGCTGGCGTTGATCGCCGCGGCGGTATTCCTGGCGGCCTGGTGGGAATGGATCCGGTTGAGCGGGCTCGACCGCACATCGTGGTGCATCGCCGGGTCGATCGTGGCAGCAGCCATGTTCGCGCTTCTGTGGCGGGTCCATGCCACCGCGTTGACGCCACTGCTGCTGGCTGCCGGCGTGGCATGGTGGCTGCTGGCCTGCCTGTGGCTGCGTCATTTCGCGTTCGGCGCGGCGCCCACCCGCGAGAATCTCTGGTTGAAGCTGCTCGCCGGAATGTTCGTGATGTTTCCGGCGTGGATCGCCCTGACCAGCATCCATGGCCACCGGCCGCACGGCCATTACTGGACGCTGCTCGCCGTGCTGATCATCTGGGCCGCCGACATCGGCGCCTATTTCAGCGGCCGCACCTTCGGGAAACGCAAGCTGGCGCCGCAGATCAGCCCGGGCAAGACCTGGGCCGGCGCCTATGGTGCGCTGGTGGCCGGCATGCTGGTCACCATGCTTGGCGGCTGGCTGCTGGACGTGCGCGGTGCCCGGCTGTTTGCCCTGGCCGTGCTGGCGGCGTTTACGGTCAGCGCGTCGATCATCGGCGACTTGATCGAGAGCCTGATGAAACGGCATGCCAGGGTCAAGGATTCGGGCACGCTGATCCCCGGCCACGGCGGCCTGCTCGATCGCATGGACAGCGTATTCGCGGCATTGCCGGTGTTCGCCGCCGGTCTGCTGCTGCTGGGGCTTTGAGATGTACAAGGTCGCCATTCTCGGCGCCACCGGATCGATCGGTGGCAATGCCCTCGATGTCATCGCCCGCTACCCGGGGCGTTTTCGCGCCACGGTATTGACCGCGCACCGCGAGGTCGCGGCACTGGTCGAATTGTGCGCACGGCACCAGCCGGACCTGGCAGTGATCGCCGACCCCGCGCTGGAAGCGGAACTGTCGCGGCGACTCGCGGCGACCGGGCTGCATTGCGAAGTGGCCAGCGGGCATGCCGCGCTGACCGCCGCCGCCGCGGGCGGACTGTGCGACACCGTGGTGGCCGCGATCGTCGGCGCCGCCGGACTGGAGTCCACGCTGGCGGCCGCGCGCGCCGGCAAGCGCCTGCTGCTGGCCAACAAGGAATCCATCGTGATGGCCGGGCCGCTGCTGCTGGAGGCGGTCGCCGTTGGCGGTGGCGTGTTGATCCCGGTCGACTCCGAACACAATGCCATCTTCCAGTGCCTGCCCGATCGGTTCCGGCCGGGCGGGCGAACGGATCTGCGCGCCAGCGGCGTTCACCGCCTGATCCTCACCGCATCGGGCGGCCCGTTCCGTGGCCGCACACGGGCGGAACTGGCCCAGATCACCCCGGAGCAGGCCTGCAAGCACCCCAACTGGGTCATGGGCCGCAAGATTTCGGTGGACTCCGCGACCTTGATGAACAAGGGCCTGGAAGTGATCGAGGCGCACCACCTGTTCGGCGCTGCGGTCGATGCGATCGAGGTCCTGGTGCACCCGCAGAGCCTGGTGCACTCGCTGGTCGAGTACGTCGATGGCTCGGTGCTGGCCCAACTGGGCAACCCGGACATGCGCACCGCGATCGCCCATGCGCTGGCGTGGCCGGAGCGGGTCGATGCCGGGGTGGAGCCGCTGAACCTGGCCGCCTGCGCGCCGCTGGCGTTCGAACCGCCGGATCTGGCCACCTTCCGCTGTCTGGCGCTGGCCTACCAGGCGCTGCGTGCCGGCGGCGATGCCCCGGCGATCCTCAATGCCGCCAACGAAATCGCGGTGGAAGCCTTTCTGGCGGGCACGCTGCCGTTCCTGTCCATCGCCGACGTGGTCGAGGCCGTACTGACGGAACTGCCGTCACATGCCGTGGTCGATATCCAGACCCTTGGCGAACGCGACCGGGTCGCCCGCGAGGCGGCCCGTCGCATTCTGCGCAATGCATGCTGATATTCTTGCATCGATGACTTATTCCGACGGCAATTGATGACTTCCTTCTTCGGCTCGGTGTTCTGGCTGCTGGTCACGCTCGGCGTGCTGGTGACCTTTCATGAATTCGGCCATTACTGGGTTGCGCGCCGCTGTGGCGTCAAGGTGCTGCGTTTCTCGATCGGCTTCGGCAAGGCGATCTGGAAACGCATCGGCCGCGACGGCACCGAGTACCAGATCGCCGCGATCCCGCTGGGCGGTTACGTCAAGATGCTCGATGCGCGCGAGGGCGAGGTCGATCCCGTCCTGCGCGACCAGGAGTTCACCGGCAAGCCGGTATGGCAACGCATCGCCATTGTCGCCGCCGGCCCCGGCTTCAATCTGGTTTTCACCGTCGCCGCGCTGTGGCTGATGTTCATGCTGGGGCGGCCGGATGTCGCGCCGGTGGTGACTGCCACGCCGCACAGCATTGCCGCCGAGGCAGGTGTCCGGCCGGGCGACCGCATTCTCAGCATCGATGGCCGCCCGGTCAGCACCTGGAGCGACTCGATCGACGCGGTGGCCAATGCCCTGCTCGGACGCACGCCTTTGCCGCTCACCGTACGCGGCGATCATGGCGGCCAGCGTCGGCTGGTGCTGCCGCTCAACCGATTGCCGGCCGGACAGTCCATCGGGCAATACCTGGACAGGCTGGGGCTGCACCTGGCACCGCCGCCGCCGATTGCCGCCAGTGTGATCCCCGGCCAGCCTGCCGCCCGGGCCGGCATGCAAGGCGGCGATCGCATCGTCAGCGTCAATGGCCAGCCGGCAGGCGATTTCAAAGCCTTCGGCGAACTGGTGCAGGCCGACGCCGCCAAGTCGCCCGCACTGGCCATCACGGTCGAACGCGCGGGCCGGCCGCTGAAACTGGACGTCACGGCAAAATGGGAATCACTGGAAGGCCAGCCGAACAAGTGGATCCTGGGCATCAGTGCGCCGATGCCCGAGCGTGCGGTCGTGCGCTACGGTCCGATCAAGGCGCTTGGCGCATCGCTCGGCGCCACCTGGCGCAACACCACGCAAACCTTCGGCATGCTTGGCAAGATGCTCAGCGGCAAGGCCTCGACCAGCAACCTGTCCGGCGTGATCGGCATCGCCCAGGCCGCCAATGCCGAAGCCAATATGGGCTTGCCTTGGTTTCTGCAGTTCCTGGCGCTGGTATCGCTGAGTCTGGCGATCCTCAACCTGCTGCCTATCCCCATCCTGGATGGGGGGCACCTGCTGTATTATCTTGTCGAACTGATCAAGGGCAGCCCGGTCAGCGAACAGGTGATGATCGTCGGCCAGTACATAGGCATGGCGTTGCTGTTCACCTTGATGGGGCTGGCGCTCTACAACGATATTCACCGCACGCTGCTGTCGTGACAGCGATGACTGCGAGCAGCGGCAAATCGTCGACAAGGCCACCGTGCCGGCAGATGACCGGCATGGCGGCGCGTCGAATGGCACACCCCCGCAGATTGCGGGCATTCTCTCGAGATGGGGTTACACCCTGCCTCATGCTCCTGACCGGGAGGGCCACATCGGCCCTTCCATCGAAATAAACCAACGGAATCGACGATGAAGCGTATCGCCGCGCTGATCCTGCTTGCCTCCCTCACCACCAATGCGTTTGCATTTGACCCGTTCGTGGTGTCGGACATCCGCATCGACGGTCTCAACCGCATATCGGCCGGCACGGTCTACAACTACCTGCCGGTGAGCAAGGGGGACCGCCTGACCAACGAGGAAGCCCAGCGGGCGATCCGGGCGTTGTACCAGACCAAGTTCTTCAGCGACGTGGAATTCGACCGTGATGGCGACATCCTGGTCATCAAGGTGGTCGAACGGCCGTCGATCGCCAAGCTGAGCCTGCGCGGCAACCACGACATCAAGTCCGACGATCTGAAGAAGGGCCTGAAGGAAATCGGCCTCGCCGAAGGCGAGACTTTCGATCGGCTGTCGCTGGACAACGTGCAGCAGGAGCTGATCCGGCAGTACTACAACCGCGGCAAGTACAACGTGTCGGTGATTCCGCACGTGACCCGGCTGGACCGCAACCGCGTCGTGATCGACATCGAGATCCGCGAGGGCAAGGCCGCCAAGATCCGCGAACTCAACATCCTCGGCAACCACGCGTACACCGACAAGCAGATCCGCAAGAATTTCGAATCCAATACCCCCGGCCTGATGTCCTGGTATTCGAAGGACGACCAGTATTCGCGCGAGAAACTTTCAGGCGACCTGGAGAAACTGCAGTCCTACTACATGGACCGCGGCTACGCCGATTTCGGCGTCGATTCCACCCAGGTGACGATCGCTCCGGACAAGCGCTCGATGTACATCGACGCCAGCGTCAAGGAAGGCGAGGTCTACACGATCGCCGACGTCAAGCTGCTCGGCAAGCTGATCCTGCCGGAAGCCACATTGCGCCAGCTGGTCTACATCCACAAGGGCCAGACCTTCAACCGCGCCGCGATCGAGGCCAGCACCAAGGCGATCAAGGCCATCCTGGCGAACATCGGCTACGCCTATGCAAAGGTCACCCCCATCCCGAAGCTGGACAAGGAAAAGCGCACCGTCGATCTGACGCTGTACATCGAGCCCGGCCAGCGCGTGTACGTGCGCCGGGTGGTGTTCCAGGGCAATACCCGCACCGAAGACGGCGTGCTGCGCCGCGAGATGCGCCAGCTCGAGGGCTCCTGGTACTCGCAGGCGGCGATCGACCGCTCCAAGATCCGTCTGCAGCGCTTGGGATATTTCAAGAAAGTCGATATCGACAAGAAGCTGGTGCCGGGCACCCAGGATCAGGTCGACGTTACCGTCAAGGTCGAGGAACAGTCTGCCGGCAGCCTGCAGTTCGGTGTGGGCTATTCGCAGCTTTCCGGCGTGATCCTCAATGCCTCGGTATCGCAGAACAACCTGTTCGGCACCGGCGACAGCTTCTCGATCAGCGCCCAGACCAGCACGTTCACCAACAGCGTCAGCCTGAGTTACTACAACCCGTACCTGACCGACAACGGTATCGGTATCGGCTACAACCTCGGCTATACGAAGACCGACTACGGCAACATTTCGTCGCTGGCCAACTTCGCCACCAGCAACAAGAGTTTCTCCAGCTATCTGGGCATACCGATCTCCGAGACCGACGGGCTGCGCGTGGGCATGGGCATCAGCAGCAACAATGTCAGCCTGATTCCGGGTTTCAGCCCGCAGCAACTGGTCGATTACCAGAACGAGATCGGCAACAAGACCATCCACTCGGTGACCGGCACGCTGGGCTGGAACCACGATACCCGCAACGGTTACTGGGCACCCACCCGTGGCGGCCTGATGTCCGTCTCGACGGATGTCGCGCTGCCCGGCTCGACCGTGCAGTACTGGAAATTGACGGCCGAGGCCAACCATTACTGGCCGATCGGCAAGGGTTTCGTGCTGTATCTGGACGGTCAGGTCGGCTACGGCAAGGCCTACGGTTCGAACGGCATCAGCGATGCGGCCCTGTCCACACTCCAGGCCAACACCACCGATCACGTCGTGGTCGACATGCGCAAGGACTTCCCGTTCTGGGAGAACTTCTTTTCCGGCGGCGTGCGTGACGTGCGCGGCTTCCAGGACAACACCCTGGGGCCGCGCACCTGCACCAATGGCAGCGCGCCGCTGCCCAGCGGTTTCTGCACGGACGGCAATTACGCGCAGCCGATCGGCGGCGCGTTCAAGGTGCTCGGCACCGCAGAAATGTATCTGCCGCTGCCGTTCCTGAAGGACGTCAACACGGCGCGCGTTTCGCTGTTCATGGACGTCGGCAACGCGTACAAGGACTACCAGAGTTTCGACACCAAGACCCTGCGCGCTTCGGCCGGCGTGTCGCTGCACTGGCAGGCACCGATCGGTCCCTTGATCATCAGCCTGGCCGTGCCGTTCCGCACCCAGCAAAGCGACAGCCATTTCGAGGAACGCATCCAGTTCACCTTCGGCAGCCAATTCTGATGACAGAGCCCGGCGCACCGGCGTCCCGCCGGGCGCCGATGCGCGGAGCACACCCGTGACCACGATCACCCATTCTCTCGCCGAACTCGCCGAGCGCTTCGGCTTGCCGCTGCATGGAGACGGCGCACGCCGGATCGACGGTGTCGGCACCCTGGCCGGCGCCGGCCCGAGCCAGTTGAGTTTTCTCGCCAACGGCAAATACGCCGCGCAACTGGCGGCGACCCGTGCCGGGGTCGTGGTGGTGCGTGAGGAGAATCTGGCCGACTGCCCGACCGCGGCGCTGGTCGCCGCAGATCCGTACGTCATGTATGCCAGGATCGCAGCCCTGTTCGAGCGCTTGCCGGCAACCCCGGCAGGTATCCACCCCAGCGCCGTGGTCGCCGCCGGTGCCCGCATCGGCAGCGGCGCCAGCATCGGCCCCTGCTGCGTGATCGAGCACGGCGCCGTGATCGAAGATGGCGCCGTGCTCGGCCCGCACTGCATCGTCGGCACCGACTGCACGGTCGGTGCACAGTCGCGGCTGGTGGCGCGGGTCACGCTGGTAACCCGGGTCACCCTGGGCAAACGCGTACTGGTCCACCCGGGGGCAGTCATCGGCTCGGACGGCTTCGGCCTTGCGTTCGACCGCGACGCTTTCGACCATGGCGGCTGGATCAAGCTGCCGCAGCTCGGCGGCGTATGCATCGGCGACGACTGCGAAATCGGCGCCAACACCACGATCGACCGTGGCGCACTGGAAAACACCGTACTCGAGCAAGACGTGCGGCTGGACAACCAGATCCAGATCGCCCACAACGTGCATGTCGGCGCGCACACGGCGATGGCCGGCTGCGCCGCCGTTGCCGGCAGCGCCAGGATCGGCCGCTATTGCATGATCGGCGGCAATGCCGGCGTGCTGGGACATCTGGAGCTCGCCGACCGGGTTACTATTACCGCCAAGAGTCTGGTCACGCATTCCATTCGCGAGCCGGGTGAATATTCATCCGGCGTGCCTCTGCAGGAAAACCGGCGGTGGCGGAGGAATGCGGCCCGCTTCAAGCATCTGGACGAGTACGCGCGCCGATTGTCGGCGCTGGAGAAGGACAGTAACGATGAATGACAACACCGCGACCTTCAGCTTGCCGGTGACCGTGGAACAGATCCAGCAATTGCTGCCGCACCGCTATCCGTTTCTGCTGGTGGATCGCGTGATCGGGCTGGTGCCCGACGTCAGCGTGGTAGCGTTGAAGAACGTCACCATCAACGAGCCGTTTTTCCTCGGCCATTTCCCCGGCCATCCGGTGATGCCGGGCGTGCTCATCATCGAGGCGATGGCGCAGACTGCCGGCCTGCTGACCCAGATCAGCGGCCGCATCAAGGGCGACAGCAACAGCTCGTTGTTCTATCTGGTCAAGGTGGACAACGCACGCTTCAGTGCGCCGGTGGTGCCGGGCGACCAGTTGCGCATGGAAGTCAGCATGAAGCGGCTGATGCGCAGCATGGGCATCTTCATGGCACGGACCCTGGTCGACGGCAAGGAAGTGGCCAGCTGCGAACTGATGTGCGCGGCAAGGTCCGAAAAATGATCGACGTCGCCCCGATCCATCCTACCGCGCTGATCGACCCTGCCGCCGTCATCGGCGCCAACGTCAGCGTCGGCGCCTACAGCGTGATCGGCGCCGACGTGGAAATCGGCGATGGGACGACGATCGGACCGCACGTGGTGATCGAGGGGCCGACCCGGATCGGCCGCGACAACCGGATCACCCAGTTCGCCTCGCTCGGCGGTGCGCCGCAGGACAAGAAGTTCGCCGGCGAACGCACCGAGCTGGTGATCGGCGACCGCAACCTGATCCGCGAGTTCGTCACCATCAACCGCGGTACCGGCGATGGCGGCGGCATCACCCGCATCGCCCACGACAACTGGGTGCTCGCCTACGTGCACGTCGCGCACGACTGCCTGATCGGCGACCACGTGGTGTTCT
>JAGWNA010000109.1 GCA_028871555.1 Lysobacteraceae bacterium | reverse complement strand
ATGGCGCCGATCAGCCAGTTCTTCCACGGGCGCCAGGTCCAGCGCGTGGCCCGGTAGACCAGCCGCGACAGCGCACGATGGGGCAGCAGGTATTGCAGCAATACGTTGAAAGTCATCACGCCAGTATACGGGGGCAGGAGTGAGTGGAGAGGAGTGAGAAGTGAGAGAAAGGCATGAGCTGGCGGCAAGCCGCCTTTCTCTCACTCCTCACTCCTCTTCACTCACTCCTGCCCCCTTATACTGGCGCGATGACTTTCAACGTATTGCTGCAATACCTGCTGCCCCATCGTGCGCTGTCGCGGCTGGTCTACCGGGCCACGCGCTGGACCTGGCGCCCGTGGAAGAACTGGCTGATCGGCGCCATCGTGCGCAACTACCGGGTCGACATGACCGAGGCGGTGCAGCCCGATGCGCTGGCCTATCCGCACTTCAATGCGTTCTTCACCCGCGAGCTGCGCCCCGGCGCGCGCACTGCCGATGCCGACCCGGCCGCCCTGCTCAGCCCCGCCGACGGCCGCATCAGCCAGGCCGGCACGATCGTCGACGGCCGCATCTTCCAGGCCAAGGGGCGCCGCTACAGCGTGGCCGAACTGCTCGGCGACGAAGCCGCCGCCGTGCCGTATCGCGATGGCTCGTTCGCCACGGTGTACCTGTCGCCGCGCGACTACCACCGCGTGCACATGCCGCTCAAAGGCACGCTGAAGGAAACCGTGCATGTGCCCGGCCGCATCTTCAGCGTGGCGCCGTTCGCGGTCGAGGCGATCCCGCGCCTGTTCGCACGCAACGAGCGTCTGGTGTGCCACTTCGAGGGCGAGCACGGCCCGTTCGCGCTGGTGATGGTGGGCGCGATCCTGGTTTCATCGGTGGCCACCGTGTGGGACGGGCTGGTGATCCCGCCGTATGCCCCGGCGATCCGCCGCAAGTCGTTCGAGGATCGTCACATCACCCTCGAACGCTTCGCCGAAATGGCGCGTTTCAACATGGGCTCCACGGTGATCCTGCTGTTGCCCGCCGGCATCGCCACGCTGGACGCCTTGCAACCGCAGCAAGCGATCCAGGTAGGGCAACGGATCGGCCGTTGTTGAGGGCGCTGGCGTGGATGCATTTTCCCGGGATACCTCAAGGCCCTGTTGCTCGGCCCTGCAGGCATTTGTTGCCGCCAGCACCCCTGGGCATCGCCCCGCGCAGGGCGAACGGGCTTTACACCCGGATTTGCCGGCAGGCCCCACAAACCCGGGTTCGACTGACGCAATACGTCATTTTGTGACGTTTTTGGCGTATCTGCGGCGACATCCTCGCTAGGCTCCCCTCCACTGCCTGCCATCAGTGCAGCCAAAATCAGGGCGGAGGCATCCATGCAGCTACTCATCACTCCAGTCATTGCGATGATACGTGCCCGCCGGCTTCGGCAGCAGTTCCGCGACATCGAGCGCAGCATCCGGACTTTGCCGGTGCGCAACCGGATCCGGCTCAGTACATTGACCCTGCGTGAAATCGGCCAGGCGGCACGCAGCGACTTCCCTCACCTGTACGGCACCTCGCCGCAGTTGCGCTACCTGCCGTGGGGGCTGGGCACCGACGCAGGCCATGAGCGCGCCCGCTCCGGCAACGGCGAAGTGGCGCTGCGCGGCATCGCCTTGTGGCTGGCCGTGGCATATCACGAAACCAAGGATTCGCCGCATGCGAACCTGCAGCCGATACATCGTCAGGTGATGCAGCTGCTGCGCCAGTTGAAGGATGTGCACCACCAGAGCGACATCGCCGAAAGCTGGATGCAGTCTGGCGTAGCTGCCTGACCGGCAGGCACCCTCGGCGATCGGGCCGATGCCGGCCGGCTCATTCGCAGACGGGCAGTTTCAACGTGTGCCCGGCCCGGATGCGGTGATGCCTCAGTCCGTTCATGTCGGCGATTTCCTGCACGCTCGAACAATGCAGCTTGCGCACGATGCTGATCAGGGTGTCACCCCGCCGCACCCGGTAGCGGCGTTCTCCCCTCGCGACAGGCACAGGCGGCGTCCTGACCTGCGGCACCACGGCACTGTGCAGATCCTGCGCAAGGATCGGCCAGGGACCGTCGACGCAGCGCGAGGCATACGCCTTTTCCAGCAACCGGGGCACTTGCAGCTGCGTGCCGGCCGGCTGGCTCACCCGGGGATCCAGCCGCGCATTGAGATTGCGCAGGGTGCGGAACCAGCCGTCATCCATGCCCCTGGCCGAACCCAGGCAGACGGTCAGCTCGGACAGCGAAGCCGGCCGTTTCAGCACGATCGAGCCGGGCCTGCCGTCGACCCTGGGAAACTTCAGGTTGTAGCTGTCCGGATGCAGGAACAGCCACGCGGCCGCCAGCACCGCCGGCACGTAGTCGCGGGTCTCCTGCGAGAGCTGGTCGTAGATGCGCGGGTCGTAGAAGCTCACTGAACTGTCGTCCCCCACCAGCCGGCGCATGTGGCCCTCGCCGCCGTTGTAGGCGGCGATGGTGAGCTCGAGGTTGTTGTTGAAAATTTTCAACTGCTCGTTGAGGTAGGCGGCATTCGCCTTCGCCGATGCGGCCGGGTCGAAGCGCATGTCGAATCCGTTTTCGGTACCCAGCCCGAAGCGCAGGCCGGTGGCGTACATGAATTGCAGCGGGCCGGCCGCACCCGAACGCGACACCGCGTTGACCTTGCCGCCGGATTCCTTGGCCAGGATGCCGAACAGCAGGGCTTCGGGCAGATCCGCCTGCTGGTATTGCGGCCACATCTGGTAGCGCAGATATTCGTAGTTGACGTAGGCCTCCATCAGGTTCGGACGCCGCCATGTCAGCCAGTCCTCCAGCGCCGCCTTGACCGGGCCGTTCATGGCGATCAGCTCGGACAGCTTCTGTCCGCGCAGCAGGATCACGCTGCGCTGCGCCTGCGGCAGGCTGGCCGCGCCGGTCTTGCCGGCGGCGAGCGCCGCCTGCGACGCGTCGACGTCGCCGCTCAGATCCAGGTCGTCGTCGAAGTCGCCGTCCTTCAGGCGCAGCAGATGGTCGAATACCGAGTAGAACCGCTGCGGCTCGCAGCCAGCCGTCGTGCCGCAGCGCGCCGCGGCCTGCTGCAACCGGTCGAGCGATTGGACCAGGGTTCGTTGCGACGCCTGCCGGTTGCCGGTGCGCGCCTGCAACAGCGCGCTCTGGTAGTCCTTGCTGGCCTGGTCGAGCTGGCCGTAGAGCGCGTTGAGCGGCACCGACGGTTTGACTGCGCCACCGCTGGCGCAGCCAGCCGGCAAGGCCAGCGCCGCCACAAGCAAAACCAGAGGCAGGGAACGAACAGCAGCACGCAACGACATCACCGGCTTCACCCGCGTAAAACGCCCACGATAGCCTGCGCGGCGCGCCGGCTCAATGAACCCGTTGCGTGGCGGCATCACGACGCGGCCGGGATGGCTACAATCGACCGACGCCAACGGAAGCACGCCATGACCGCGATCCCGATCGACCGCAAGCGCAGCACCGGCCCGGATCCGCGCGACGGCAGCCGCCGGCTCGCGATCGAAGCGGTCGGGACACCCATGGTGCGCACGCCCGGCATCGCCATGCGGCAAGCGCCGGGCGGAGCATCGCCGTCATGCCCAAAATCGAACTGATCGATACCCGCCTGGCGCTGTCGCGGCAGTTGCCGGACGCACTGCGCTACCCGCTGCACGCCACGGCGCTGCCGGGCCTGGTGGCGTTCACGCTCGCCCATTACCTGGCGCTGCTGCCGGTCGCCGGCTGGTTCCTGGAGCTGGTGATCTGGGCGGCCACCTACCTGTACGCGCTCGAATGCCTGCGCCATACCGCCGACGGCTTCGCGACGCCGCCGGAATTCGCCGAGCCCGGCCACGGCGGCTGGGCGCTGGTGGCGATCGTGCTGTGGTCTGCCGTGCTGACCCTCCTGGTCAAGCTGAGCTTCGGCGGCGGCACCTGGCTCATCACCGCGCTGATGGCGGTCAGCCTGCCCGCCATCGCGATGTCGCTGGCGCTCGATGGCAGCGTGTGGCACGCGCTGAACCCGCTGACCTGGATGCAGGTGATGTCGCGGTTCGGCGCGCGTTACCTGCTGCTGATCGGCGTGCAGGTACTGATCGCCCTGACCCTCGGCGTGGCGCAGACCGCTTTCCGGTCGGCGCTGCCGCGGGTGGTCTCGATGCCGCTGTTCTACTTCATGGCCACCTACGCCACGGTCTTCAACTTTCATCTGATGGGTTTGCTGATCCACCTGCGCCATGAGCACTTCGGCCTGCAGCCCGAAGCGCACCGACTGGCGCAGGACATCCATCAGGATGCCGACCGGCAACTGCTGGACCGGGTGGAAGAACTGGCCACCGACGACGCGCCGGCCGCGCTCGACCTGCTGGTGCCGCGCCTGCGCGACAGCGCCGCACCGGCCAGCCTGCACCTGGCCTACCGCCGGCTGCTGCAACGGCAGGGCCGCACCGATGCCCTGCTGGTCCATGGGCAGATCTGGATGGCGGCACTGATCGCCCAGGGCGAATCGCGCCGCGCCCTGGGCGTGCTGCAGGAGTGCGTCGGGCTCGATGCCGACTTCATCCCCGACGATCCGCGCACCTGCGGCGAACTGGCCGACCTGGCCGCGCGCCTGGGCATCAACCGGCTCACGCTGAAACTCTGCCGCGGCTACCTCTCGCACTGGCCGCGCGACGGGCACGCCCCGCACTACGGCCTGCTGGCCGCGCGCCTGCTCGGCGAACACGCCGATCAGCATGCCCAGGCCCTGCAACTGCTGGAGCAACTGGCCGCCGACTGGCCCGACCATCCGCTGCGTGCCGACATCGACGCCCGGCGGCAACGCCTGGTGGACCTGCTGTGAGCCGCTGGCGTCCGCCCTCGCCCGGCTCCACGGCGATCATCACCCGCGAAGGTTTCGAGCAGCTGAAGGCCGAACTCGACCATCTGTGGCACACCGTGCGGCCGGAAGTGGTCAAGGCCATCACGGCCGCCGCCGCCGAAGGCGACCGTTCGGAAAACGCCGAATACATCTACCGCAAGAAACAGCTCGCCGAGATCGACCGTCGCGCCCGCTACCTGACCAGGCGCATCCCCTCGCTCAAGGTCGCCGAGGGCGCCCCCGGCGATCGTGAGCGGGCGTTCTTCGGCGCCCGCATCGAGCTGGAGAACATCGATACCGGCGAAATTCTCCACTACCGCATCGTCGGCCCCGACGAGACCGATGCGAAACGGGGCTGGATCAGCATCGACTCGCCGATCGCGCGGGCGGCACTGAAGAAACGCGTGGACGACGAATTCGCCGCCGAGCTGCCGGGAGGCCCGGCGCGGTTCGCGCTGGTGGCGGTGGATTACGGGTAGGCACGCACCGAATCCCGATCGCCTGTTCTACTGCGCCAGATGATTTTTTGGGCAGTAGAACTAAGATACGACGCTCAAGGTAGACCTTAGAAACGATCTTCCGTCACGTTCCGACGAACGCACTGAGCGCAACGACGGAACCGGCTGCAAACGCGAGGACTCCCAGCGCCGCGACCATGCGAGTCACATTGACGAATACTTCGCCTCTCCGCCCATATCGCACTTGCGCCTCTGGTGATCCACCGATGGCGACATTTTCCCAGTGGTGGCCCCAGTACTCCTTGGATACGCTGGCCGCCCATAACGCCAGAACGGCGCAGATCGTACCCCCGAGATACAGCAACCCGGAGAAGGCAAACCTCGCATACAAAAGGTGAACTGAAACGACCGGATTCAAGTCTTTGGCGGTACTGATGGCCGTGATCGACGAGAGCATCGCTAGCGCCGCAGCGCCGTTGCCAGCAAACAGCAGCTGCAGACCGGCCCGTAGGTGCTGCGAGGACTGGAGGTAGTCAGCCTCGGCGCGCTTGTGATAATCCGGGGATGTCGTGTCGGTACACATAGGGACTCCGGTTGCTGTCAACGCTGGAGTCAAGCGGCGGCGAAGCCGTCCGCTTGGCCTGGTTAGGCTGCCCACGGCTCACTTGAGCTGCCCTGTGATTGCAGCAAGAAGCAACATACCACCGGCGCACGCAATGAAGATACCCAGTGACTTCAAGCTCTTGCGGCGGTACCGCAGACCTTCGTCTGTGAGCATGGTGGAGCGAAGAAGCACGTTGGCGGGGTTCCACAAGGTGTCGCGCCCCCAGAGATTGACGCCTGGGCAAGCGCGACGAATGGCCTTGATGGCGAAGAAGACGCATGCAAGCAAGGCGATGAGCGCCGTTAGCCACATAACGACAAATGCTACGAGTACCGCTCCTGCAAGAACTTGAGACATTCATGTCTCCACGCCAACGCTTGAGTTCAGCGGTGGCCCGTTAGAGACGTCCGCTGCGACGACCTGTTAGGCCGGTCCGGCGTTTTACCGGGATCATTGCTGCCGCAGTCAGCCCAAAGACAGCACCAACCGCAACTTGCGCGAACAGGCCATGGACAAAGATTTGAGCGTTGGTATAACCGATGCCGGCAAAGATAAGTGTGGTCAGCCCTGTTTGTAGGCGTTCAACTACATTAACCCAGTGCGCAGTGAGACGAGACTTACCTGCCTGCTTTTCAGTCGCGTCCTTGAGAAGCTGGTCAGCTACCCTGTTTGCAGTACTCAGGTCCATGGATTTTCCTATCAACGCCCGAAATCAGCGGCGCGCGCAGCGCGTCCGCTGGAATGAGTAAAAAGAGACTTCCTCCCCTGCGACCTCGAGGGCCATGATGGTGTTGCGACACAACCATCACTCCGAAGAGGAAGTCTCCATGAGCACTATAACCCTGGGTGTGGATTTGGCGAAGAGCGTGTTTTCGGTGTGCGAGATGGACGGCACCGGACACGTGCTGCGGCGGCAGGACCTGAAGCGCGAGGCGTTCGCGCTGTGGCTGGCACAGCGAC
>JAGWNA010000027.1 GCA_028871555.1 Lysobacteraceae bacterium | reverse complement strand
TGCGTGACCACGCCCATTCACAGGACTGCCCAGCCAGCAGCATGCCGCGCCGTTGTAACTCGCGCACGTCCAGACGGTGCAGGGATTCGATACGGACGTTTCGCGCGGGCCGTCCCGCACCGTAGCGCGAGCCGCCACGACTCACGGCTTCAATTCCACAGAATACGAAATCATTAGGCTAAGTCCCCTTTTTTGGTTGAAATCAGATACGCCGCGCAACGGTGAGCGGTCATCGGGTAGTGCATGCCGTGACCGCTGGCGCAGGTGCCCATGCCGGCTGGTGGATTGATCGTGTCCGGCGTGAAGTGCTGGCAGTCGCCGCAGGTGATGGACGGTCGCGGGATGTAGCCGCCAGCCTTGCGGACAAAGCACCACGGGCAGCCCAGCGCACGCGGCCAGCCGCCTACCCTAGGCAAGGCCGCCGCTATGTCCGGATGCGCCCATACCGGGCCACAGTGGCAGCAGTGGATCGCTGCCGTATCGTCCAGCGGCACCCGTCCGGCATAGCGGCTGGCGGTGTCGTCCAGCAGGTGCAGGAACACCCGGCGCTGTCCATCGTCCAGACCGGCAGCTATCCAGTCGGCTAGGTCGGCATCGGTCATGCGGTGAACATGGGCCGCGTCGATCCACTCGGCAGCGGCCAGCGCCAGCAGGCGGGCGCGTTCGGTTTTCAGGGCCGCCGCGTCCGCCCGTGCCATCGCCTCGATATTTGCAGAATGCCCGGATGGGTCACTGACAGAACTGACAAAACTAGGTTGTGTCAGTTTTGTCAGTGGGTCGAATTGCCGTTTTTGAGGTTGTGTCAGTTTTGTCAGCGGGTCGCGGCGCCCTTTCTGAAATATCGCGCCGCGCTGTTCCTGCAACTTTGCACGCCAGTTCATGGGGTCGCCCTCCATTCATACACGACGGATCGCCGCCCACCTTGCGGGCCGGGGTCGGTTGCGGTCGCCAGCAGGTGCCGACACTCCACCAGCACCTCCAGCCCTTCCTCGATAGCGTCGCGGTCACTCAGGCCAGCCCAGCCGCGCCGCTGCAGGTCGCGCGCGGTAAAAGGCTCGCTCAGGTCGGGCCGTTTCTTCAGGATCAGGTGCGCCGCTGTCAGGCCGTTATCCATCGCCGGGGCATAGATGCGCCGCGCATGGCCTTCCAAGTAGCCGCACCAGTCCAGGGCCGTGGCGAGCGTGTCGGCACTGACCGGGCCAGCATTGCCGTCCGCAAGGTGCAACACCAGCGCCAGCCGTCCAGCAAGCGCCGGATACTTGGCAAGATGCGATTCCATCCAAGCCGCTTCGTTGCCTTCGCGCAGTCGCCCCATAAGCTGGGTCTGCCACTCGATCAGCAGCCCTTGAGCTTCGTTGTCGAACCGCAGGAAGGGCACGTCTGCCGATGCATGGCACTCCGCGCCGATGGCATCCGCGTCCAGTGCGCGCAGCCGTTGGAACGTCGCCCATGCAGTGGCCTCGGCTTGCGGGTCTATGGGCCGGTCGGTGTACGTCCAGTTAGCGGGCAGATCGGGATATACGGCCAGCTGAAACCGCTGAATCAGGCCATCATCACTGAAACCTCCACGGATCGCGCCGCGCACGTACTCCGCCAGCTTGCCCGGTTGCATGCCGCCCAGGATGGACATGGCGCACGCTTCAATCGGAACGGTGCCGCGCCCGATTCGATCCACGGTAAACGCGCCGGTGCCGTTCCAGCATTCCAGCCAGAACGCGCGGTCACTCTCGCGCCCTTCACGATCAAGGTTAGCCAGCCATCCGGCCAACTCATCGCGGAATTGCACCAGCCCGCGCGGGTTCGCGTTCAACAACTCGCCCAGCTTTTCCACCGTCGCATCGTTCACCACGATACGCGGCTCGCTTGGCGGTTCATCCTCGAATAGCGCCGTCTCCGCAGCAGCTTCAGCGCCGGTCTGGTCTTTCTTCTTCAGCGCTGCTTGAATCGCTTTTTTCGCATTCGCCTTCGCCGCGTCCGCCACCATGACACGGGCTTCATGCTCACGCGCCGCCACGGCATAGACCGCGCGTTCTTCGCGCGCGAGTCGTTCCAGCATCCGCCGTGCTGGCGATAGTGCCGGACTCTTGCCGCTACTGGGTCGCCCGATGACGCACCCCCACAACATGGGCCGCTCATACCAGCGCGCATGCTGCTTCATCGCAATGCCTACACGTCGTCCGATGGTGCCAGCCAGCGCGACGATTGCAGGTATCGCGGTGAAGTCCAGCGGCACTTGCAGGCCGTCCGCAGCATCCACACACCACGCGCGTACCGATGCAGGAAGCATGTCCGCGTCAAAGGCGGGAACCGCTGGCAGCGGCTCCGGCAGTGGCTCCGGTGCGCTGGTGAATGTCGACGGTGCCGCTGGTGCCGTGAGCCTCGCCAGCGCCAGCACGTTCGCTGTCGTGGCATCGGGATGCATCGCCAGCCAGTCCACCGCGTCGCCCTTGTCGGGCAAGCCCAGCGGTTCAACGTCGATCATCTCGACCTTACAGCCCAGCGCACGCAGCTTGGCGGCAACCTCGTCGGCATACTTGGTGCCCGGTGCATCGTGGTCGGGCCAGACGATGCAGTGACGCCCGCGCAGCGGTGTCCAGTCCGCGCCGCTGGCGCTGGTACAACCGCCGGACGTGGTGGCAACAATGTTAAGTTTTGTCAGGTTCTCGACGCACTTTTCGCCCTCCACGATCCACACCAGCGCGGCAGGATCAGCGGCCAGCAGTTCGGGCAGGTAGTACAACGGCTTGCCTGCCGCTGGCGCTGGCGGCTCGCTGGCGACGTACCGCGTGCCGCTCCAGTGCAACGGCCGGTATTCCTTTCCCTCGCTTGGATGATCGAAGCGGATACGCCGGCACCACGGTGCACCATCGACAGTGCAATACAGATACCCAGCTGTTACCCGGTAGCCATCGGCCAGCATTCGACGAAATAGGCGACGCGTGGCTTGCTGTTCGGTTTCCATCGGGACGGCGTTCACCGGTTACCCCCGATCAGGTCACACACGGCGGCCTTGAAGTCCAGGCCGGTGCGGCGCATGTGGAAGCCCAGCAAGTCGCCACCACCACACCCAGCAAAGCAACGCCAGCCGCCGGCACTCGCGCCAGCTACATGGACGGACAGCGATGCATTGTGGTCATCGTGGAACGGGCACGCACCCTGCGCCCAGCCGGTAGCGTTCGTCCTGCCCAGCTTGGCGACGTGCTGGCTGTAATAGGCCAGTGGATCGGGCAGACGGTCGCGCCAGTTATCCGGGATGCGTGCTGCTGGCTTGTCGCCGTACAATGCGCGGAGTGAGTCCAGCATTGCCTTGCCGCCTCGACGTTCGCGCGCCGGGGCGGTGCTGTTTCTGGGGGAACGCGAGCTGGGCCAGGTCACTTCGCACCTCCGGCCAGTGATTCGGCGAACGCCAAGACCTCGGCAGTACGCCAGACTGTGACGCCAGCAGATAGCCGGATCGGCTGCGGTGCTTTTTGGGTTTTGACCCAAGCCCACCATGTGGCGGGCGATACAGGGATGATGCCTTGTGCGCCAGTGCGGCGGTTGTTGGCAATTTCAGAAACACGCGAATAGATGTGCGTGACGACTACATTGGTGCTCATGCGACCATCCTTTGTTGGCTTGGATGGTCAAGGATTAGATACGCATACAACGAGCCAGTCTTTCCCCTATGCGCGCAGCGGCTAGCCTTTGCGCGCAGCGGCTAGGTAGGGTTGGGAGTCTTTCGTAATGCCTTTCGCGCAGCAGAGAACGAAATACCCAGCGCGCCGCACTCTTCCTCAGCGCATCGATCGCGGTTGGTGTATTTCCCACTTGCCCAAATATCCCGCATTTCTTGCTGCCTGCTGCGACTGCCACCGGGTTTGTCGTGCAACGCATTCGCGGCCTTCTTGGCCATGAAGGACAGCGCATTATTTGCCACCTCAAGCTCACGAGCGGCACCCTCCACGCCCTCTCGACAAGCCACGGCATCAAGCATGTACGTCCACGCGGTAACGGTATCGCCAGCCTTGTCAGCCATCAGCGCCTCGCATGCGTAGGCCGCGCACATTGTGGCAATAAGCAGACGGTCATCGGGCATGAAGTCCAAACCAAGGCCAGCGCGGGCTTGTTGAAAAATTTCGTCGCCCGTAAGCCCATCGGCTACTGCATTCCATGTGGGTTCGACAACACGTTTGTCGAATTGCTCGGCTGATTCAAGATAACCCAGATCAACGCATCTGTGAGCGGTGCGGGTCAGCACGTCGTCGAAATACTCGGCTATCGTCCGCTCACTACGGGGAGTGTTGTACATGTAGAACATCGCGTACCCTCGCGTACCCTGTAGAGGTGCCGCGCCAGCCCGGCAGGGTGTCCGAGGTTTCGGGGATCAGCCTAGGCGCGGCGTGAAACGATCAGGCGGCTGCGTGCTGGCTCCGCACTGTGCGGCGCGGTTTCGCTGGCGCTGGTGCCACGGCAAGCCGCATGCCGAAGGCGGACAGGATCGCCGCCAGTGTGTCCAGGCGCGGATTGCCTTTGGCGGAAAGCGTTCGGTACAGCGTTTCACGACTCAGGCCGGTGCGGCGTGCCAGTTCGGCCATGCCCAGCACGTCGGCAGCGGTGCGCAGCGCCAGCGGCAGCGCGCGCGTGTCGCCATCGTGCATGACGTCGGCAAGAAAGCCGGGCAGGTCATCCGGTTGCAGCAGGCTGGCCGCGTCGAACGGTGCGCTAGCGGCGTGCTTGGTAGTCTTTCCAGTAGTCGCGTGCATGTTCAATGTCCTTCGGTTGGGTGCGCTTGTCGCCCGCGCACAGCAGCAGCACCAGCGTTGCGCCATCCTGCCCGCAATACACGCGGTAACCGGGGCCAACGTCTATCCGCAACTCGAACACGCCAGCGCCAACGGCTTTCCAGTCGCCGCGGTTGCCGGCCTGCATGCGCAGGATGCGCGCCGCAATGGCCTGATTCGCGCGACGGTCGCGCAGCGCTCGCAGCCACTCGGCAAACGGCATCCGCCCGTCGGCGGTCTGATACTGGCGAATCTCTACAATCGTCATGGTAGCCTAAAAGCTACACGCGCACCTGAATGCGCGCCATCAGTTTGCCTTGCGCGTCATCGGCACCACATTGCCGCCCGCCTTCAAGGTGTCCAGATAGTCCGCCCATGCCGCCATCATCTTGCGGCGTTCGGCAAGGTGTGCTGTGCGATTGTAGGCGCGGCCGTTCGGGTCTTTCACCGCATGCGCCAGCTGGTGCTCGATATAGTCGGGCCGGAAGTGCAGCACTTCGTCCAGCACGGTGCGCGCCATTGCCCGGAAACCGTGGCCACTCATTTCATCGGTGGCGTAACCCATACGGCGCAAGGCGGACAACGCCGCGTTGTTGCTCATCGGCCGTTGCGGGCCGCGTGCGCTGGGGAACAGGTAGCGCCCGCCACCAGTCAGGGCTTGCAGCTCGCGCAGGATCGCCACGGCTTGCGGCGCCAGCGGCACAAGGTGCGGCTCACGCATCTTCATTTTCTCGGCCGGCAGGTTCCATTGCCCGGCGTCCAGATCAAACTCTGCCCACTCGGCATGGCGCAGTTCGCCCGGCCGCACGAACAGCAGCGGGGCCAGTTGTAGCGCACACCTGGTCACGAAGGAACCTTGATAGCCGTCGATCGCTCGCAGCAGCCCGCCAATGGCTTGCGGCTCGATGATGGCGGCATGGTGGGTCTGCTTCACCGGCGGTAGTGCACCGCGCAGATCGGCAGCGGGGTTGCGTTCGGCGCGGCCGGTGACAATGGAATAACGCAAAACTTGATTACAGTATTGCAGGACGCGGTGTGCAGTCTCGACCGCGCCACGGTCAACAATCCGATTCACCGTCGCCAGCAGCTCTGGTGCGGTGATATCGGCAATGGGTCGGTTGCCCAGCCACGGGAACGCATCATTCTCCAGCCGGGCAATGACCTTGCTGGAATGGCCTTGCGTCCATAGCGGCTCATGCTTGGCGAACCATTCGCGGGCGATCACTTCAAAGCTGTTCGCCGCTCGCTCCTCGCCCGCTGCCTTTGCAGCCTTGCGATGCTCACCGGGGTCGACGCCTGCGGCCAGCAGCTTGCGGGCCGCGTCGCGCTTGTCGCGTGCATTGGCCAGGCCGGTATCGGGATAGGTGCCTAGCGCAAGCCGTTTTTCCTTGCCATTGATACGGTACTTCCAGCGCCACAGTTTGCCGCCCGCTGGTGAAACTTCCAGATATAGGCCGCTCGCATCAAACATGCGAACGGGCTTGGTGGCGGGCCTCGCCTTGCGTATCGCGGTATCCGTCAGCATGGGGCATCCTCGGATTGGGGCATCGCGGAGACTTGAAGACCCCGTGCCCCATAGAATGCCCCCTGCGGACGCAGGATTGCAATGGATGCCCCCGCACTGTATCGGACACAAAAAAGGCCGAAACCGTTGCTATCGCTAGGTTTACCGGCCTTCGTTGGACTTGCTTGGACTATGAGATGGTGGGTCGTCCGGGACTCGAACCCGGGACCAATAGATTAAAAGTCTACTGCTCTACCAACTGAGCTAACGACCCGGACAGGCTTGAAGCCAAGCGGACGATTTTAAGGTCTGCACGACAGCGGCACAAGCAACGGCTGGGTTCAGACATAACGGGTGGGGTCGGGCAGCCCCGCTTCGCGGAAGCCCTGTGCGCGCAACCGGCACGCGTCGCAATGACCGCAGGCGCGGCCTTCGGCATCGGCCTGGTAGCAACTCACCGTGACCGAAAAATCGACGCCGAGGCGGCGGCCTTCGCGGGCGATGTCGGCCTTGCTCATGCGCATCAGCGGTGCGTGGATGCGGATGCCGGCGCCTTCGACGCCGGCCCTGGTCGCCACGTTGGCCAGGGCCTCGAAGGTCTCGATGAAGGCGGGGCGGCAATCCGGATAGCCCGAATAGTCGACCGCGTTGACGCCGCACCAGATGTCGCTGGCCCCGAGCACCTCGGCCCATCCCAGCGCGATCGACAGCATGATGGTGTTGCGCGCCGGCACGTAGGTCACGGGAATGTCGCTGCCGCCTTCGCGGGTATCGACCGGCACGTCGATATCGGCGGTGAGCGCGGAGCCGCCGATGCTGCGCAGATCGATGCCGACCGTCTTGTGCTGCAAAGCACCGAGCATCCGCGACACGCGGTCCGATGCCGCCAGTTCCGAGCTGTGGCGCTGGCCGTAAGCCACGCTCAGCGCATGCACCTGGTAACCCTGTTCGCGGGCCAGCGCAATGGTGACGGCCGAATCCATGCCGCCGGAGACCAGTACGACGGCTTTGCGGGGAGAATTGTCAGACATGGTTTGGATCCACACGGGTACGGCCGGTCACCGGCCGGGAAGCGCCGCCGGCGACACGGGCCGGAGCGCGGGTTTTCCTGCAGCCGGTCGGGCTTTGGTCGGCCACGCTGCCAGTCACCTTCCCGCCGCGTCGTTCCACAGCAGCTTGTGCAGCTGCAATTGGAAGCGCACCGGCAACTTGTCGGCGATGATCCACTCGGCCAGTTCGCGCGGTTCCACGGCCCCGTGCACCGGCGAGAACAGCACCATGCAGCGCTCGGCCAGCGCATGCTCGACCAGCCTCGCGCACGCCCATTCGTAATCGCCGCGGCTGGCGATCACGATCTTGATCTGGTCGTGCGCCAGCAGATGGTCGAGATTCGACCACAGGTTGCGCGCGCTCTCGCCGGAACCGGGCGCTTTCAGATCCATCACCTTGCGCACGCGCGGATCGACGGCGCCGACATCCAGCGCGCCGGAGGTTTCCAGCGACACGTGATAACCGGCATCGCACAGCTCCTGCAGCAGGATCAGGCAGCGCTTCTGCGCCAGCGGTTCGCCGCCGGTGACGCAGACGTGCCGCACGCCGTGCGAGGCGACCTCGGCGAGGATATCGCCGATCGTGCGCCAATCGCCGCCGTGAAACGCATATTCGGTGTCGCACCAGACGCAGCGCAACGGGCAACCGGTCAGCCGCACGAAGACGGTGCGCCAGCCGATCGCGTCGGCCTCGCCCTGGATCGAGTGGAAGATTTCGGCAACCCGCAACCGCCCGGCCGTGCCCGTGGCAGGCGTGGTGGACGCCACGCGCGCGCCGCTGCCGCTCGCTGCCACGGCCCTCGCCTCAGTTGGCCGACTGCAGCTGGATGCGATGCAGACGTTCCTGGGCCAGGCTGGCCGCGCGGGAACCGGGGTAGCGGGTAGTCACCGCCGTCAGCGTGGCCTGTGCCTGCTTCAGCTGCTTCAGCTCGAACTGGCAGTAGCCCACCTTGAGCAGGGCATCGGGCACTTTCTCGCTCTGCGGAAACTGGCTGAGCAGATGCTGGAAGGATTCCAGCGCCACCGGATAATTCATCGTGACGTAGTACGACTCGCCCAGCCAGTACCAGGCGTTGGGTGCGAGCGCGTGATTCGGGTATTGCCGGATGAAGCTGCGGAACTCGCGCGATGCCTGCACGTAATCGCCCGATTGCAGTGCCTTGAAAGCCACATCGTAGGCAGCCTGGGCGGCTGCCGGATCGGCGGCGCTGCCCGATGTACCTGCCGCCGCGCCCGTGGCGCCGGATGCGGGTACCGCAGCGGACGCGGATGCCGCCGGATTGTTGCCGGGCGGGGTTTTGCCGGCCTGCGCATTGGCTGCCGCGGCGCCTGCACCTGCGCCTTCGAGTCGCCCGAGGCGGGCATCGAGGTCGGCATATTGCGCCTTGCTCTTGTCGTCGAGTTCCTGCAGATGGTGCTGCAGTTCCTCGATCTGACCCTGCTGCTGGCGCATCTGCGCCTGCAGCTGCTGTATCTGGTTGACCATGCCGATGCCGGACTGGTCCCTGTTCTGCGCCTGCTGCTCCAGTTGTGCGACGCGGTCGGCAAGGCTCAGCCGCGAACCCTGCGCCAGCACCGGAAACGCGAACAGCATGGCGGACGCGATCGCGCCCGCCATGCCGATCCTGGCTGCAAAGCTGTTAGCCAGTCGCTTCATCATTACTGCGCCGTGTAGACGATCTCGACGCGGCGGTTCTTGCTCCAGCAATCCTCGTTGTGCTCACGGCACACCGGCTTCTCCTTGCCGTAGCTGATCACTTCGAGCTGGCTGGCCGAACCGCCGGCTGCCTGCAGTGCGCTGGACACGGCATTGCCGCGACGCTCGCCAAGGCCCAGGTTGTACTCGCGCGTGCCGCGCTCGTCGGCGTTGCCTTCGAGACGGATGTGCGAGGTCGGGCGATCCTGCAGATACTTGGCGTGGCACGCGATGATCTGCTGGAACTCCGGCTTGATCTCGCTCTTGTCGAAATCGAAGTACACGACGCGCTGGCGCAGGCAGGCATCGGTATCGAGATCGGCGGGGGTGTACTTGTTGGAAACGGGAGCCGGGGCCGGCTGCTCGGCGGCCGGAGCCGGGGCTGGCGGCTGCGGCTTGACTTCCTTCTTGCTGCAAGCGGCCGCGCCAATGCAAAGCAGGGCGACCAGGGCGACGCGAACGGTCTTATTCATGGTAACGATCCTTACGAACGGGTTGAGTTCCAAACAAACGATGACGGGACAACTGCGCCGGTGGTCCGGCTGTTATATGCACTATGAAAGACCGGAAGTACGGGTCGAACCGCACTTTCGCTCTGACTGGCCACGACGCGGCAAGCGCCATGGCCGGAAACCGAAACACGCCAAAGGCGCTGTTCGGGCCCGATCCCTGGGCACCATGCCGTCGCACTTGCGCGCAACAGCATGGAAAAAAAATCAACGTTGCCGGTACGGACCCCAGGAAGGTTCGCGTACATCGCCATCGGAAAGAACGAGGCGCTGACGAACCAGTCCGTCGGCCGATACGGCATACAGCACGCCGCGAGGTCCGGCGTTGGAGGCATACAGCAGCATGCTGGCATTTGGAGCGAAACTGGGAGATTCGTCGAGCGGACCCGGCGAAATGAACCGCACCTGATCGCCCAGACTCCGATCCATGATCGCAATACGATACACGTTCCCGTTGCCCTGCACCATCGCGATCTGCTTGCCGTCATAGCTGACCGCGGCGTCGAGATTGGTCTGGCCCTGGAAGCTGATCCGCTGGGCGTCGCCACCGGTCGCCGGGATCTGGTAGATCTGCGCCTGGCCCGAACGATCCGAAGTGAAATAGATGCTCTGGCCATCGGGCGCCCAGACCGGCTCGGTATCGATCGCCAGGTTGTGGGTCAGCCGGGTTTCCTTGTGTGTGGCCAGGTCCAGCACGAACAGTTCGAGGTTGCCGACGTAAGAAAGTGCGACGGCCAGCCTGGTGCCGTCCGGCGACCAGGCCGGAGCGCCATTGATGCCCTTGGCATGCGCCTCCACCAGTTGCCGCGAACCGGTGGTGATGTCCTGCACGTAGATCGCGGAATTGCCGCTCTCGAAGGAGACGTAGGCGATTTTTTTGCCGTCGGGCGACCACCTCGGCGTGAGCAGGGACTCCCTGGAACGGGCGACCACCTGCGGGTTGAAGCCGTCCGAATCGGCGACGATCAGCGAATACGTGATGTGGCTGCCGAGGCCGACCGAGGTGACGTAGGCGATGCGGGTCCAGAAAGCGCCGCGTACGCCGGTGATTTTCTGGTAGATGATGTCGGCAATCTGGTGGGCCAGGCCGCGCATGTCGCCCACCGGTGCCGGCGGCATCGCCTGGTGCAGCAGGCTCTGCTGCTTGTTGACGTCCCACAGTTCGTACTCGACCTGCACCATGCCGTTGCCGGCATCCTTGATCCGGCCCACCACGATGTAGTCCTGCTTGAGCAGGCGCCAGGTGGCGAACTTGATGTCCGAACCCTGCGCGGGAAACTCCACGATGTCGCTCTTGGCCAGCGAACGGAACTTGCCGGAGCGGTTGAAATCGTTGCGGATCACGTCGGCGATGTCGGTCGGCAACGGCGTGCCGCCCTGCTGCGCGAACGGCACCACCACGATCGGGGTGGCGGTCTTGACGCCGCCGACGATGTCGACATTGAGCGACTGGGCGGCGACGGGGCCGGCGAACAATCCGGCCATCAGCAGCAGGATCAGGGCGAAGTTTGAGCTGAATTTGCGCATGGGCTTGATCATTGCGGCCTGAAAGTGAAGGTGAGGTGGCGCTGGAAAACGCTTTCAAAACCCTTGTAGGGCAAGGTCCCGGTGCGCAGCACCGCATTTTCGACCGAACGCCGGCCGGCATCGTCATAAGGGCAACTGGAATCGACGGTGGCGCTCATCACGTCACCGCCGGGTGACTGCACGATATGCACTTCGCACGGAAGATTGGGCATGTTATCCGGACGCAGCCAGTTCGGTGTGACCGCATTCTGAATGGCCGCCGTATATTCGTCGGCCAGACTGCTGTCGGGACTGTTGTTGCCGCTCTGGCGTTGCGCGGCGGCAGGCAGATCCGGCAGAGCATTGTCCTGCGCGTTTTTCAGGTCCTGCATCTGCTGCCTGGCCTGCCTGGCCTTGCTGTCCAGCTTTTTGGTCTGTGCCGCCGCCGCGTCCATCTTGGCAAACAATGCGTCGAGCTGCTTGCGCTTTTCCTCTTTCCGCTTGGCGGCCGCCGCATCCAGCTCGGCCTGACGCTGGCGCTCCTTCTCCTCCTGCAGTTTCCTGGCTTCCTCGGCTTTCTGCATGGCATCGGCGACCACCCGCTCCTGGTCCACCACATCGGGGTGCACCGGCGGCGGCGGCAAGGTTTTCACCGGCAGCTTGATCGGTGGCGACGGTATCGGCGGCGGGGCCACGGTGGGCGGAGGCGGCACGCTGTGGGGTACCGGCCTGACCTTGACCGCCTTGGGCGGCGGACTGCCGGTCGGACCGATCAGGGTAGCCTCGATGACCGGTCCCTGCAGCTGGAGCGGCCTGGAGCAGGTGATCGGATTCATCGACGCGGGCAGGCCCAGCGCATTGAAGAACTGCTCGTAGCTCGAACACGGCAGCACCGCGAGGAACAGAAACCCCACAATGCCGATGTGCAGGATGGCGGAGAGAACGACCGCCCTCGGGGTCGCCTTACTTTCGTCCATCGGACGTGCTCTTGCCCTGGCTCTGCGGTTCACCCGGCTGGCCCATCAGGCCCACCTTGGCGACGCCGGCCTGCTGCAGATCGGCCAGTACCTTGAACACGCCGCCATAGCTGCCGCGCTCGTCGCCGCCGACCAGCACGCTGACCTCGGGGTTCACGCGCACGAACGCGCCGACCTTGGCCTTGAGCGCATCCTCGTCGACCAGCTCTTTCCTGGCGCCGCTCAGGGTGAGATAGAGCTGGCCGTTCTGCAGCACCGACACCAGCACCGGGTTCTTCTTCTGCTGCAGCGACTTGGCATTGGCCTGCGGCAACTGCACGTCGACGCTGGAGTTCATCATCGGCGTGGTGACCATGAAGATGATCAACAGCACCAGCATCACGTCGATGTACGGCACGACGTTGATTTCGAATTTCAGCTTGTAGCGCTTCTGGCGGCGGCTGGAGGTTCGCATGGCGGCAATCTCGCTCAAGCCGCGTCGTCGGTCTGGATCTGCCGCTGCAGCACGGAGGAGAACTCTTCCTGGAACACGTCGTAGCGCGAAGCGACGCGCTCGACCTTGTTGGCGTAGCGGTTGTAGGCCCACTGCGCCGGGATCGCCGCGAACAGGCCCATCGCGGTGGCGATCAGCGCCTCGGAGATGTGCGGCGCGACCACCGCAATGGTCACGTCCTTCATTTCGCCCAGCCCCTGGAACGCGCCCATGATGCCCCACACGGTACCGAACAGGCCCACGTACGGGCTGATCGAGCCGACGTTGGCGAGAAACTCCAGGTTGCGCTCGAGCAGGCCGATCTCGCGCGTGCCGGTGACCCGCATGGCGCGCTCGGCGCCCTCGATCACGCTGCGCACGTCGTGCGTCTTGCGCTGGCGCTGGCGGGCGAACTCGCGAAACCCCGACTCGAAGATGTTCTCGATGCCGCCATTGTCGCCGGCACGATTGCTGACCTCGCGGAACAACTGCGCCAGATCGCCGCCGGACCAGAAGCGCTCCTCGAATTCCTCGGCGCTTTCCATCGCCGCCTTGGTCTGCGAATACTTGCGGATGATGATCACCCACGACAGGAACGAGAACGCCAGCAGCACCAGCAGCACCAGCTTCACCGGCCAGCTCGAATCCGCGATCAGCGAGAAAATGTTCAATCCACCGTTCATTGCTTGAAGGCTCTCCGCCTGTCGTCGGTTTGGTTGTCTTGGGACCAGCTGTCCTGGAGCAGGTTTCCTGGCGCCGGCTGTCGTCGAACCGGTTGTCTATGCGGCTGGCGCCGGAAACAGATCGCCCGGGATCGGTGCCGGCTGCATGCGCCGGATGTCGACGCAGGCCACGCGCACCCTGGCTCGGACCAGGCTGCCGCCACCCTCCCGCACGATCGTCTGTGCGAACAGGATACTGGCTGCGCGCCGCTCTTTGACTTCCACCGTTACCGTCAGTTCATCATCCAGCAGGGCAGGCCTGAGGAAGTCGATCTGCATGTCGCGCACCATGAACGCCAGTCCGGTGGACTGCTTGAAGCGCAACTGGTCGATGCCGATCGCCCGCAGCCACTCGCTGCGGGCACGTTCCATGAAACGCAGATAGCTGGCGTGATAGACCACGCCACCGGCGTCGGTGTCTTCCCAGTACACCCGCACCGGCCAGCCGAAAGGCGCTTTTTGCGTGGAATCAGACATTGCCGGCATCGTCGTCGAACAGATCGGCCGACTGCGCCTGGCGCGGCGGCGGGGTCAGGCCCAGATGGCGCCAGCCCCTGGCGCTGGCCACGCGGCCGCGCGCGGTACGAATCAGGTAACCCTGCTGGATCAGGTACGGCTCGACCACGTCCTCCAGCGTGCCGCGGTCCTCGCTGAGCGCGGCGGCCAACGATTCCACCCCGACCGGCCCGCCGTCGAAATTCTCGATGATGATGCCGAGCAGGCGCCGGTCCAGCTCGTCGAACCCTTCCGGATCGATCTTGAGCATGTCCAGTGCCGCCTGCGCCACCGGCAGCGTGATCTCGCCGTCGGCGCGCACTTCCGCGTAATCGCGCACGCGGCGCAGCAGGCGGTTGGCGATGCGCGGCGTGCCGCGCGAGCGGCGAGCGATTTCCTGTGCGCCGGACGCGGCGCAGGCAATGCCGAGGATGCGCGCGGCACGCCGCACGATCGCGGCGAGCTCGTCGACGGTGTAGAACTCCAGCCGCTGCACGATGCCGAACCGGTCGCGCAAGGGTGCGGTCAGCATGCCGGCGCGGGTGGTCGCGCCGATCAGGGTGAACGGCGGCAGCTCCAGCTTGATCGAGCGGGCGGCCGGACCCTCGCCGATCATGATGTCGATCTGGAAATCCTCCATCGCCGGATACAGCACCTCCTCGACCAGCGGCGACAGGCGATGGATCTCGTCGACGAACAGCACGTCGTTCGCCTCCAGGTTGGTCAGCAGCGCGGCCAGATCGCCGGCACGTTCCAGCACCGGGCCGGACGTGGAACGCACGTTGACGCCCAGTTCGTTGGCGATGACGTGGCTCAGCGTGGTCTTGCCCAGGCCCGGCGGACCGAAAATCAGCACGTGATCCAGCGCGCCGCCTCGCTTCCTGGCCGCCTCGATGTAAATCGACAGCTGCTCGCGCACGGCCTGCTGGCCGAGGTATTCGGCAAGCAGCCGGGGACGGATCGTGGCTTCCAGCGCCTCGTCGTCGAGCTGGGCGGCAGCGGTGATGATGCGGGCTTCGGTCATGCCGGCATTATGGAGCAGGAGAGAGGAGAGAGGAGAGAGGAGAAAGGAGAGAGAGAAAACCCGCGAACGAGCGTTGCTTTCGCCCTTCTCTCACTTCTCGCCCCTCTCCACTCACTCCTGAGTTCGTCAGATTTCCACCTGGGTGCCCAGTTCGATCAGGCGGTTGCCGGGGATCTGGAAGAACGCCGTCGCCGGCAGCGCATTGCGCGACAGGAAGGCAAACAGCTTGTCCCGCCAGAACGCCATGCCGGGGCGCCGCTTGTCCGCCACGATGGTCTCGCGCGACAGGAAGAACGTGGTGTCCATCATGTCGAAGCCCAGACCTTCGCGTACGCACAGGGTCAATGCCGACGGGATGTTCGGATCCTCGGCAAAACCGAAGCGCAGCTCCAGACCGTAGAAATCGCCTTCCAGCAGCGTCAGGTGGATGCGCTCATCCGGCTCGGCCAGCGGCGTCTCCAGCGTTTCCACCGTCAGCAGGACATTGCGCTCGTGCAGCACCTTGTTGTGCTTGAGGTTGTGCAGCAGGGCATGCGGCACGGCATCCTGGTTGGCCGTGAGGAACACCGCCGTACCCGGCACGCGCGGCGGCGGGTGCTTGGTGATACTGGCGATAAACGGCGCCAGCGCCAGCCCGCTCTGCTTGATCTCGCGCACCACCAGTTCGCGGCCACGGCGCCAGGTGGTCATCAGCACGAACACCCCCAGCCCGAGCACCAGCGGGAACCAGCCGCCGGACTCGATCTTGATGATGTTGGCACTGAAAAACCCGACATCCACCGTGAGCAGAAACGTGCCGACAGCGATGATGGCCGGCATGCGCCAGCGCCACTGGTAGCGCGCCACGATCAGCGCCAGCAGCGTGGTGATCACCATCGTGCCGGTCACCGCGATGCCATACGCCGATGCGAGATTGTCGGACGAGCGGAACCCGAGCACCGCCACAAAGATCAGCACCAGCAGGATACGGTTGATCCAGGGCACGAAGATCTGCCCCGACACCTCCGACGAGGTATGCACCACCCGCATGCGTGGCAGGTAGCCCAGCTGCATTGCCTCGCGGGTCATCGAGAACGCGCCGGAGATCACCGCCTGCGACGCAATCACCGTGGCAGCGGTCGCCAGTGCGATCATCGGAAAGAGCAGCACCTTCGGCACCAGGCGGTAGAACGGATTGACCACGGCGCCGGGATCGTGCAGCAACAGCGCGCCCTGGCCGAAGTAGTTCAGCACCAGCGCCGGCAGCACGAACGCGAACCAGGCCAGCCGGATGGGCTTTCTGCCGAAATGCCCCATGTCGGCATACAGCGCCTCGGTGCCGGTCACCGCCAGCACCACGGACCCCAGCGCGAAGAAGGCCTCGGCGTGATTGCGCAGGAAGAACCGGACGCCATAGACCGGATTGAGCGCCCACAGCACGCCCGGGTGATGCACGATGCCGCGAATGCCGAGCGCGGCAATGCTCAGGAACCAGATCACGCAGACCGGCCCGAATACCGCACCGATCCGATGGGTGCCGTGCTTCTGCAGCCAGAACAGACCGATGATGACGCCCAGCGTGATCGGCACGACCCAGCGCCCCAGGCCAGGCGCGGCCACTTCCAGTCCCTCGACGGCCGACAGCACCGAGATGGCGGGCGTGATGACGCCGTCGCCGTAGAAAAGCGCAGCACCGAAAATGGCCAGCAGCGCGATGACCAGGCGCAACCGCGCAATGCCCTGCACGCTGCGCTGGGCCAGTGCCATCAGGGCCATGATGCCGCCCTCGCCCTTGTTGTCGGCACGCATGATGAACAACAGGTACTTCACCGATACCACGATGATCAGCGCCCAGAAGATCAGGCTCAGGGCACCAAGCACGTTCTGCGATGCAGGCCCGATACCCTGCTCGCCGAACACTGCCTTGAGCGTGTACAGCGGGCTGGTGCCGATGTCGCCGTAAACCACGCCGATCGCACCCAGCGCCAGGGCGGCCAGGCGCGATCGCGGTTTTCCGGAAGAGTCTGCGGGAAATGTCATGAGTGTGCCAATCCACGGAGCGGTACGCCGTGGCGCGTCTGCGCCGCGGCTGGAGGGTTAGATTTCCACCTGCGCCCCCAGCTCGATCAGCCGGTTGCCGGGAATCTGGAAAAAGGCCGTGGCCGGCAGCGCATTGCGCGCCATGAACGCGAACAGCTTGTCGCGCCACAGCGCCATGCCCGGGCGCAGCTCGTCGGCGACGATGGTCTCGCGCGACAGGAAAAACGTGGTATCCATCATGTCGAAGCCCAATCCCTCCCGCGGGCAATGCGACAGCGCCAGCGGTATGTCCGGATCCTCGGCAAAACCGAAATGCAGCAGAAGGCTGTAGAACCCGCCACCCAGCGGGGTGAGCCGGATGCGCTCGTCGGCCGCGGCCACGGGCGTTTCCAGGATGTCCACCGTCAGCAGCACATTGCGCTCATGCAGCATCTTGTTGTGCTTGAGGTTGTGCAGCAGGGCATGCGGCACAATATTTTGCTGGGCCGTGAGGAACACCGCCGTGCCGGGCACCCGCAACGGCGGGTGCCCGGCCATGTTTTCAAGGAACGGAGCCAGTGCCAGGCCACCCTGCTTGATGGCGCGCACCACCAGCTCGCGGCCACGCTGCCAGGTGGTCATCATGACAAATACCAGCAGGCCGAGAACCAGCGGAAACCAGCCGCCCAGCATGATCTTGAGCATATTGGCGCCGAAGTAGCTCAAGTCGATGCACAGCAGCACGCAGCCCAGCGCGATGACCAGGACACGGCTCCATTGCCACATGCGGCGCGCCACGATCATCACCAGCACCGTGTCGATCGCCATGGTGCCCGTCACCGCGATGCCATAGGCGCCGGCCAGCGCATTGGACGAACCGAAACCGATCACGGTGGCGACCACCATCACCATCAGCGCACGGTTGACCCACGGCAGAAAAATCTGCCCGATCGCTTCGCGCGAGGTGTGCACCACCTGCATGCGCGGCAGAAAACCCAGCTGAATCGCCTGGCGGGTAATCGTGAAGGCGCCCGAAATCACCGCCTGCGAGGCGATCACCGTCGATGCCGTGGCCAGTGCGATCATCGGGTACAGCGCCCAGTCCGGTACCGAGTGATAGAACGGATTGCCGATCGCCTGCGGATGAACCAGCAGCAGGCCGCCCTGACCGTAGTAATTGAGCAGCAGCGCCGGCATCACGAACCAGAACCACGCAATGCGGATCGGAAAGCGGCCAAACTGCCCCATGTCGGTGTACAGCGCCTCGGCGCCGGTCACGCACAGCACCACCGAACCCAGTGCCAGTGCAGACGCCATGCCATGAGTCGTCAAGAAGCGCACGGCATACCAGGGATTGAACGCATGCAGCACTTCCGGTGCCTGGACGATGTTCCACACGCCGATCACGCCAAGGCTGAGAAACCACAGCACCATCACCGGCCCGAACACCACGCCGAACCGGGCCGTCACGCGATGCTGCATCCAGAACAGGCCCAGCAGCACGACCACCGTGGTCGGCACTATCCATTGCTCCATGCCCGGCGCGGCCACCTTCAGCCCCTCGACCGCGGAAAGTACCGAGATCGACGGGGTGATCACACCGTCGCCGAAAAACAGCGCGGCTCCCAGCAGCGCCATCACCACCACCACCCGACGCACGCGCGCCGATTTGCTGCTGGCGCGCTGGGCCAGCGTCATCAGCGCCATGATGCCGCCCTCGCCCTTGTTGTCGGCACGCATGACGAGGCTCACGTATTTCACCGCCACCACCATGATCAGCGACCAGGTGACCAGCGAAAGGATGCCCAGCACCGTACGCGGATAGGGATGCAGGCCGTGCCGCGGCAGAAAGGTCTCGTGCAAGGTGTACAGCGGGCTGGTGCCGATGTCGCCGAACACCACGCCGATGGCGCCGAGGATCAGCTTTGCCTTGCCGCCGCGGTGCCGGTCCGCATCGCTGGTCGTCTGCCGTGCCTGCGCTTGCTCGTTCATGACAATCCTGGCGGCCTAGCCGCCGAGCGCAGCGCGCAGCGCCTTGCGGATGATGGCTTCGGCGTTGTCGCCGCCGGCGGCGACTTTCTGCACCAACCGCGTCACCTCGGCCGGCTTGTACCCGAGCTGCAGCAGGGCCACCGTGGCCTCGCCGGCCGGATCGAGCGGCGCACCGCCGTGCGCGAGGGGGCCGGGAAGGCTCGCCCCCGGCGCGTCCAGCCGATCGCGCAGTTCCACCACGATGCGTTCGGCGGTCTTCTTGCCGATGCCGGGGATACGGGTCAATGCAACTACGTCGCCGGTCTGCACCAACCGCGCGAAGTCGCTGACGGAGGCACCGGAAAGCACCGCCAGCGCGATCTTCGCACCGATCCCGCCGACCTTGAGCAGGTTGCGGAACAGCGCGCGCTCGGCCTCGTGCAGAAACCCGTACAGCGCCACGCTGTCTTCCTTCACCGCGTAATGGGTGAGCAGGGTCACCTCCTTGCCCACGCCCGGCAGGTCGTAGATCGTCGACATCGGCGCTTCGAGTTCGTAACCGACGCCACCAACCTCGATCAGCAGCCGGGGTGGTTGCCGGGAAATCAGGGTGCCACGCAGCCGGCCGATCATCGGCGACGCCTCCACGCCGTGCGCGGGATGCCGACCCGGTCCAGGCTGGCACGGGTATGTGCATGGGTCACCGCGATCGCCAGCGCATCCGCCGCATCGGCCTGCAGCGGCCCCTTCAGGCCGAGCAGGATGCCGATCATGTGCTGTACCTGGGTCTTGTCGCTGCGGCCACTGCCCACGACCGACTGCTTCACTTCCGTTGCCGCGTATTCATGCACCACGATCCCCTGACTGACCACCGCGCAGATTGCGGCGCCTCGTGCCTGCCCCAACTTCAGCGCGGAGTCGGGATTGCGCGCCATGAATACGCGCTCGATCCCGCACTCGGTCGGCCGATGCGCGGCGATGATGCCACACAGCTCGTCAAAGATGCGCTTCAGGCGCAATGGGAAGGTGGCTTCGCCAGCCACCGCCAGTGCGCCGTGGAAGACGTGCACGAGCTTGCCGGCGCCGTCGACGTCGATGATGCCCACGCCGGTACGCTGGCTGCCCGGGTCGATGCCGATGATCCGGGTCATGGCGCGCAACCCGGGAACCTGTCGGGCGATCCGGCCGGCGCACGCGCGTGGCCGGGAGCCGGTCGGGCTTTGGCGGTCGAGGCGGATCTGCAGCCCGGCCGGCCAGAGTCCGACAGGCCCCTAGGCTTGCGAATGGGTCGCGGCCGGCAGCGCGGCGTTGTGATAGATCTCATGCACGTCGTCGAGTTCTTCCAGCCAGTCGATCAGATCGAGCAGGGTTTCCTGTGCCTCGGCAGGAATCGCCGTGCGGTTCGCCGGCCGCATCACCACCTCGGCTCGCGAGGGCCTGAGGCCGGCCTCGGCCAGCGTCCGGCTCAGCGCATCAAAGTTTTCCGGCGTGCACAGCACGCTGCTCTCGCCCGCCTCGTTCACCACATCGTCGGCGCCGGCCTCCAGTGCAGCCTCGAGGATTTTTTCCTCCAGCGCCGCGTCGCCGGCCGTATCGAACACCAGCTCGCCGCAGCGGTTGAACTGGAACGCCACCGAGCCGCTGGTACCGAGGTTGCCGCCATGCTTGGTCAAGGCGTGGCGCACGTCGGCGACGGTGCGCACCGGATTGTCGGTGACGCAGTCGATGATCAGCGCGACACCGGCCGGGCCGTAGCCTTCGTAGCGCAGCTCCTGCATGTCGGCGCCGCCGTCGGCGCCGGAACCGCGCTTGATCGCGCGATCGATGGTGTCGCGGGTCATGTTGGCCGACAACGCCTTTTCCACCGCGGAACGCAGCCGCGGATTCGCGGCCGGATCGGCGACGCCGGACCGGGTCGCCACGGTGATCTCGCGAATCAGTTTGGTGAACACCTTGGCGCGCTTGGCGTCTTCGGCATTCTTGCGACCTTCGATGGACGGGCCTCTACCCATGACTGGCAAACCTGCACGTTATAAGGACAAGCCGGCGATTTTACTCCAATCGGCACGTGCGCCGGGAAACGCCTCCCGCTTTTTTGTGGCGCCCGCTTGCAGGCTACGGGTGGCGCTCGAAGCGGCCTTCGTGGAGGAACGCTGCCACCTGGTGCGCCGCCTCGACCGAAAACAGCAGGCCGGTGTGGTTCGCCTCGACCACGCAATGGTCGGCCAGACCCGGCAGCCGGGTCTCCTCGACCGCCACGGTGCCGTCATGCTCGCCTTCGAAATGGCCCAGCACGGCGCCCAGGCCCAACGGCATGCGGCCGGCGATCATGCCCACTTCGCGCGGCCCGTCCCAGCGCGCCAGACCCTGCCGCAGCAACTCATGGTTGTGGCCCAGCAGGACTTCGCTGCCGCGACCCCATCCGGCGAAGCCGCGCGCCGCCGCGCTGCCCGTCAGCGGCGAGCCGAGGCAGACAATGCGCCCCGGCGGCAATCCGTCGGCATCGAGGCAAGCGCGCAGCGCCAGCAGGCCGCCGAGGCTGTGGCCAACCAGATGCACCGCATCGGCTTCCGCCGCCAGCCCGGTCATGCGCGCCCGCAACCGGTCGAGGATGCTCTGCTGGGTCGCCGCCACACTCATGTAGTCGAACCGGTGAACGCGAAAACCCGCTTCGATCAAGCGCCGGTGCAGCAGCGCCAACGCGAAGCCACGCATCCACAGGCCGTGCAGCAGGATCACATGCTCAGACATGGCGCGGATGATGCCTGATGCAGCGTGAAGGGCTCTCCGGCACCAGCCGTGCCGGCTCAGTCATCGGCGGCGGTACCGGGCAGCCCCTGCACGTGGAGCTCCCGCAGCTGTGCCGCGGCAACTGCCGAGGGGGCGTCGGTCATCAGGTCCTGCGCGCTGGTGGTCTTGGGGAACGCGATCACGTCGCGGATCGACTCGGTGCCGGCCAGCAGCGCGGCGATGCGGTCGATGCCGAAGGCCAGGCCGCCATGCGGCGGCGCGCCGAACTTCAGCGCCTTGAGCAGGAAACCGAACTTCGCTTCTGCCTCCTCGGCGCCAATGCCGAGCAGATCGAACACCGTGCTCTGCATTTCCGGCCGATGGATACGGATCGAACCGCCGCCGATCTCGTTGCCGTTCAACACCATGTCGTAGCCGCGGCTCACCGCATTGTGCGGATCGGCACGCAGCTGCGCGGCGTCGTCCACCTTCGGCGCGGTGAACGGGTGATGCAGGGCGACGTAACGCTGCGCCTCGGCGTCGTACTCGAACATCGGGAAATCGGTGACCCACAGCGGCGCCCAGCGGTTCTCCACCAGGTCGCGATCCTTGCCCACCTTCAGGCGCAGGGCGCCCATGAAATCGGTGACCGTCTTCCACGCGCCCGCACCGAAGAACAGCATGTCGCCGGTCTGTGCATCGGTGGCCTTGAGGATGCCCTCCAGCGCCGGATCATCGAGAAACTTCGCCACCGGCGAATGGATACCCTCGCGCCCCTTCGCCAGATCGTCGATGCGCAGCCACGCCAGCCCCTTGGCGCCGTAACGGCCGACGTACTCGGTCAGCACGTCGATCTCCTTGCGGCTGAGCGTGCTGCCGCCGGGCACGCGCAGCGCGGCAACCCGGCCCTGCGCATCATTGGCCGGCCCGGAGAACACCTTGAACTCCACATGCCTCACCGCCTCGGCGATGTCGACCAGCTCCAGTGCGATGCGCAGGTCGGGCTTGTCCGAACCGAAGCGGCGCATCGCCTCGGTCCAGGTCATGCGCGGGAAGGCCGCATCCAGTTCGACGCCCTGCACTTCCCGGAACACATGGCGGATCAGCTCCTCGACGAAATCCTGCACGTCGCGCTCTTCGACGAACGCGAACTCGAGATCGAGCTGGGTGAATTCCGGCTGGCGGTCGGCACGCAGGTCCTCGTCGCGGAAACAGCGCGCGATCTGGTAGTAGCGGTCGAAGCCGGCCATCATCAGGATCTGCTTGAACAGCTGCGGCGACTGCGGCAGCGCATAGAACTGCCCCGGATGCACGCGGCTGGGCACCAGATAGTCGCGCGCACCCTCCGGCGTGGCCTTGGTCAGGATCGGCGTCTCGATGTCCTGGAAACCGCGGGCATCGAGATACCGGCGCAGCGCCTGCACCAGCCTGACGCGCTTGCGCATCATCTGCTGCATCTGCGGCCGGCGCAGGTCGAGGTAGCGGTAGGTCAGGCGCATCTCCTCGTTCGGATTCTCGTGCAGCGCGAACGGCAGATCCTTCGCCGCGTTGAGGATCTGCACCGTGTCGGCGACCAGTTCGACCATGCCGGTCTTCAGCTTGTCATTGATCGACAGGCGCTTGCGCAGCGTGCCGGTGACACGCAGGCAGTATTCGTTGCCGACCTCCCCGGCCATCGCGAATGCCGCGGCGTTGTCCCGCTCGATCACCACCTGCGCCAGGCCTTCGTGATCACGCAGGTCGATGAAGGCCACGTGGCTCTGCAGACGGATGGTATTGATCCAGCCGCACAAGGAAACGGTCTGGCCGACCAGCGACTCATCGACAAGACCGCAGTAATGCGTGCGCATACGAAAAGGAACTCCGGGCCGCGAGGCGGCTTGAGGTTTGCGGCCTGTCGGACTTCAGGCCGGGCAGTCGGCAAATTCGACTCGACCGGCAAAGCCCGGCAGCGAGCCGGGAAAAGACGCGAATGTTAGCACCGCCGCCGCAAGCGGGGCGCCGCCCATATGCCGGCTTCGCGAGGTTGCCCCGGCACCGCCGGCGGCGGGGCCGCGATGGCAATCAGTCGTTGCCGGCAGCCGGCGCTCGCGCCGCGGCCGCGCCCGCCACCGCAGGAGCGGGAACGGCAGTCGTGGCGGCGGGAGCCGCCGCGGCACCACTGTCGGCACCGGAGGTATTGCCCGTCTCACCCGCAAGATTGCGTTTCTTGTCGCCATCCTTCTTGAAGTCGGTCTCGTACCAGCCGCTGCCGGCGAGACGGAACGAGGGCGCAGTCAATTGCCGGCTCGGCCCGGGTTTGCCGCATGCGGGGCAACAGGACGGGTCCGGGTCGGACAACTTCTGGAGGCGGTCGAAGGCGTGGCCACAGGCACGGCATGTAAAGGCATAGATCGGCATCAGCGGACTCTTCCCGGGCGCATCGGGGCGCCATCGATGCCGTCGAGTATGGCGTCTGCCTTGCGGATTTCAAGCAACGCCGGCGGATCAGCGGCAAGCCATGGCAACGGCTCGGCCCGGGCCATCCGGCCCCGCAAAGCCGCCTCGGCGGCAGCGGAAACCACCCGCTCTCATCCCGCCCCGAACGACCGGTCAGAAGTACCGGGCGGGCGAACCCTGCGAACGAGGAAGCGGAGCCATCGCCGCGACCATGATTGTGCGCCGCAAGAAATAACGGCGGATGTGGAAAACGGATAAATTGTTTCATTTGTATCAATTGCTTGCACGCACTGACCGGACTCGATGACAAAACCATGTCGACCACATGTCGCCAAGTTGACGCGAAGCACCAATTCAAATAGGGTCAAATTGTCGCAGGATGAAATTGATGGACATCCTGTGATCTTGCTGCTGGGACGCGACTTTCAAATAAACCAATAACTTCATTTTGCGTTAGTCCATTGACTGAATTGGGGAAAATTCATGAGTGAACAATTCTTGCGGCGCCCGCTGGCTGCCGCCCTGGTGCCCTTGCTGGGCATGAGCCTGGCGCTGGCGGCAACCACCGCACTGGCGGATGACGCCACGCCGCCGCCCAACAGCAAGGATGCCAAGCAACTGCAACAAGTGATTGTCACCGGTACCCGCGCCAGCGACCGTACCGTGGCCGAATCGCTCTCCCCGATCGATGTGCTGACCCCGGCGGACATCAATGCCAGCGGTGGCACCGACCTGGGCAGCGCACTGAACAGCCTGCTGCCTTCGCTCGATTTCCCCCGCCCGGCCATCAACGATGGCGAAGACGCGATCCGTCCGGCCACCTTGCGCGGCCTGTCGCCCGACGACGTCCTGGTGCTGGTCGACGGCAAGCGCTACCACACCAGCGCGCTGGTGAACTATCTCAACACCACGGTGGGACGCGGCTCGGCCCCGGTGGACCTTGCCACCATCCCGATCTCGGCGATCGACCATATCGAGGTGCTGCGCGACGGCGCGGCCGCGCAGTACGGCTCCGATGCCATCGCCGGCGTGATCAACGTGGTGCTCAAGCACGGCGCCGCGAAAGGCAACAACGAAATCACCGCCAACGGCGGCATCATGGACAAGGGCGACGGCGCCCAGAACGGCATCCAGGGCTCGGTGGGCATCAACCTGGGCAACGCCGACTCCAACGGCAAGACGCCCGGCTGGGCGCGGCTGGCGTGGAACTACCAGAACGCGATGAACACCCAGCGCGCGACGAACACGGACATCTCCACCACCATCGCGCCCACCATCAGCACGATCCCCTACGAGCGCTATGGCGACCCGGCCGTGGTGACGAAGCAGGCCCTGATCAATTTCGGCTATACGCTGACGCCCGACATGGAACTTTACGGCTACCTCAACGCCGGCCGCCGCGACGTCACCTCCAACGGCTACTGGCGCCGCTGGTTCCAGACCCGCAACGTGCAGGAGGTCTATCCGAACGGCTTCCTGCCGCAGATCGTCAACCACAGCAACGACTATGCCGCCCTGCTCGGCATCAAGGGCCAGACCTCCGGCGGCTGGCACTGGGATCTCTCGGCCGACTACGGCGAGAACATCCTGACGTTCGACATCCAGAACAGCATCAACACCAACCTGTACCGCACAACGGGTTATTCGCCGACCTATTTCCACGCCGGCGTGTTCCGCAACAAGCAGGGCGTGGTCAACCTGGACATCAACAAGGAATTCAACTGGGGCTTCCTGCCCAACCCGGTGACCCTGGCGTTCGGCAGCGAATACCGCAACGAGCGGTACGTCATGAATGCCGGCGAGCCGGCTTCGTATTTCTTCGATCCCAGCACCATCATTCCCGGCTCGGCCACGCCGGACAACCCGTCGGGCACGCCTTACCCGGGCGGCTCGCAGGTCTATCCGGGCATTGCCCCTTCGGAGGCGGGCAACTTCGGCCGCAACAGCTATGCGGCCTATGTGGACCTGGAAACCGACATCAGCGACAAGCTCTCCGCCGGTGTGGCCGCGCGCTACGAGAATTACAGCGACGCCGGCTCGACCCGCTCGGGCAAGATCTCGGCGCGCTACCAGCTCACCGACACCTTCGCCCTGCGCGGCACGGTGTCCAACGGCTTCCGTGCGCCTTCGCTGGCCCAGCAGAACTACCAGTCCGTGGTGACCCTGCTGCAGGGCGGCGTATTGACCCAGGTGGGCACCTTCCGCACGTCCTCGCCGGTCGCCATTGCCCTCGGCGCCAAGCCGCTGCGGCCGGAGAAATCCAGCAACTACAGCCTGGGTGCGGTGTGGCAGCCGACCAATGACTTCAATGCCACGCTGGACATGTACCAGATCCGCATCTGGCACCAGATCCTGTACACCGACCAGCTTGCCGTCACCCCGACGGTGGCCAACGGCGAAGTCGGCGGCGCCCAGTTCTTCGTCAATGCCGGCACCACGCGCACCCGCGGCGTGGACCTGATCGGCAATTACCGCATGGATCTGGCCAGCTTCGGCAAGCTGAACCTCACGGTCAGCGGCAACTACAACCACACCAAGATCCTGGAAGTGAGCACGCCCGCATTCGGCCGTGACAGCCAGGGCCTGCTTACCGACGCCACGCCGCGCACCAAGTTCGTGGTGGCCGGCGACTGGCTGTTCCGCAATTTCGACGTGCATGCCAACGTGACGCGGTACGGGGCAATCACCCGGCTGGGCGACCTGCCGGATGCCTCGCAGGACCAGACGTTCGCCGCCCGCTGGCTGCTGGATCTGGCCACGAGCTACAACTGGAACGACTGGACCTTCACCGTGGGTGCCGACAACGTCACCAACGTGTACCCGACCAAGGCTTCGTACAACAACCAGTACGAAGACCGGCCCGACGGGTTGCAGTACTCCTCGCTGTCGCCGTTCGGCTTCAACGGCCGCTACTGGTACGGCAAGATCACTTACCGCTTCTGATCCAACCTGCTGGACCGCAAAGCAAGGCATACACCCAGAACGCCCCGGTTGCCGGGGCGTTCTGCATTGAGGGGGCAGCGATCTCGACCGGTGCCACATCATGAACAGGGACTGGCCGTGATCGGCCGTTTCGACGCCGCGCGAACCATTCCAGCCATGCATGGATGTTAGCCTCCAGGCGTCGGGCCGGATGGTCGAGGCGAGAATCCGGCTGTGCGAGGATGGATTTCTTATCGCTTTGCCGACCCACGATGGTTCCATGGGCATCGCATGGCGGGTCATGGGCCGCGCAGACGGATTCGCGGCCCGGCCGGCCAACGGCCCGACAGGCTTCTGGCAAAAGAATTCCCCGGACCGAGCATGCTGCGCAATCTACGTCCGATCACCTCGCTGCTCGCCGGCACGGCGCTGCTGCTGCTGGGAGTCGGCCTGCTGACCACGCTGATTCCGCTGCGCGGCCATGCCCTGGGCTATTCGGCCAGCATACTCGGTGCGCTTGCCTCGGCGTATTACGTCGGCTATTTCGTGGGCACGTTCGTGCTGCCCCCGCTGATCCGGCGGATCGGTCACATCCGTTCGTTCGCGTTCTGTGCCGCCTGCGTGGCATGCCTGGTGCTGCTGCACGCGCTGAGCAGCAATTCCTGGCTGTGGCTGGCACTGCGCCTGCTGGCAGGGATATCGCTGGTGGGTCTGTACGCGATCATCGAGAGCTGGCTCAATGCGCAGGCCGACCCGGCCCGGCGCGGCACGGTTTTCGCCATCTACATGATGGTGAACCTGGGCTCGCTGGCCGCGGCACAACAGCTGCTGCGCATCCGGGGCGAACCGTTCGTGCCGTTTATCGTGGTAACCCTGCTGGTGTGTGCCGCCACCTTGCCGGTGGTCGCCACGCGCCAGGCGCAGCCGATGCCGCAGCCTGCGCGGCGGCTGGAACTGCGGCGACTGTTTGCGCTGGCGCCCAGCGCCGGCGCGGGTGCACTGCTGTCGGGCCTGGGAATGGGGGCGTTCTGGGGACTGCTGCCGGTATACGCCCGCGACCTGGGCTTTCACCTCGCTGCCGTCGGCACCTACATGAGCGTGGCGATCCTCGGCGGTGCCGCGCTGCAGTGGCCGGTGGGCCGCTGGTCCGACCGGTATGACCGACGCATCGCGCTGGCCCAGGTCTGCGTGCTTGCCAGCGTGCTGGCACTGCTGCAACTGGTCATGCCCCGATGGCATGGCGCGACGATCGCGCTGATTTTCCTCTACGGCGGACTGGCCTTCTCGGTGTATCCGATCGTGGTGGCACATCTGGCGGACCACTTGCCAGCGGAAGATCTGCTGGCAGCCAGCAGCAGCGTGCTGCTGATCTACGGCATCGGCTCGGCGATAGGGCCGATGGCGGCCGGCACGCTGATGTCGGCGCTCGGCCCCGGCTCACTGTTCGGCTGGTTCGCCCTGACCCAGGCGCTGCTGGCCGTGTATGCAGCATACCGATACTGGCATTTCGATCGCGAGCAGTCGACCGCGGCCAACTTCCGGATGATGCTGCGCACCACCCCGGCAGCATTCGAAATGCTGCCGGAAGCGGAAGCATCGACCGAGGCGCCGTGAATCGTGCGCCTGGGAGCCTGCGCTCAGCGCTTGCCGAAATGCAGGCGGCCCTGCTCCAGATCGACCGCAATGGTGTCGCCGGCATTGAATTCACCGGCCAGCAGCTGCTGCGCCAGCGGGTTCTCCAACTGTTGCTGGATCGCCCGCTTCAACGGCCGCGCGCCATAAACCGGATCGAAACCGGCATTGCCCAGCAACGCCAGTGCGGCATCGCTGATTTGCAGCTTGAGCTGACGCTCGGCCAGACGCTTCTCCAGGTAGGCCAGCTGGATCTTCGCGATCGCGCGGATCTGGGTTTTGTCCAACGGCCGGAACACCACGATCTCGTCGAGCCGGTTGATGAACTCGGGACGGAAGTGCGCCTGCACCACGCCCAGCACCGAAGCCTTCATCTGCGTGTACTGCTCTTCGGCATCGCCGCCCACGCCGTTCTCCGACGCGTCCTGGATCATCTGCGAGCCGAGATTGGACGTCATCACGATCACCGTGTTGCGGAAATCCACCGTGCGCCCCTGGCCGTCGGTGAGGCGCCCGTCGTCGAGCACCTGCAGCAGCACGTTGAACACGTCCGCATGCGCCTTCTCCACCTCGTCCAGCAGGATCACGCTGTACGGCCGGCGGCGTACCGCCTCGGTGAGATAGCCGCCTTCCTCGTAGCCGACGTAGCCCGGCGGCGCACCGATCAACCGGCTCACCGAGTGCTTCTCCATGAACTCGCTCATGTCGATGCGCACCATCGCGTCGGTGGTGTCGAACATGAATTCGGCCAGCGCCTTGCACAGCTCGGTCTTGCCCACGCCGGTGGGGCCGAGAAACAGGAACGAGCCGCTGGGCCGGTTCGGATCGGACAGGCCGGCGCGCGCGCGGCGGATCGCATCGGAAACGGCCTTGACCGCCTCGTCCTGGCCGACCACCCGGCGATGCAGGTCGGCTTCCATGTGCAGCAGCTTCTCGCGCTCGCCCTCGAGCATCTTGGCGACCGGAATGCCGGTCCAGCGGGCCACCACCTCGGCGATTTCCTCCGCAGTGACCCGGTCCTGCAGCAGCTTGAAGTCCTGCTGCTCGGCCGCCTGCGCCGCGGCGAGCCGCTTCTCCAGTTCCGGCAGCCGGCCGTACTGGATCTCACTCATCCGGGCGTAATCCTGCTGCCGCTGCGCCGATTCCAGTTCGACCCGCGCGGCCTCGATCTGCTCCTTCACCTTGGTCGCGCCCTGCAGCGCGGCCTTCTCGGATTTCCACACCTCGTCGAGATCGGAGAACTCGCGTTCGAGCTTGCCGATGTCGGTTTCCAGATCGGCCAGCCGCTGCTTCGACTCGCTGTCCTTCTCCTTCTTCAGCATCTCGCGCTGGATCTTCAGCTGGATCAGCCGCCGTTCCAGCCGGTCCAGTTCCTCCGGCTTGGAATCGATCTCCATGCGGATGCGCGAGGCGGCCTCGTCCATCAGATCGATCGCCTTGTCCGGCAGTTGCCGGTCGGCGATGTAGCGGTGCGACAGCGTGGCCGCCGCGACGATCGCCGGGTCGGTGATTTCCACGCCGTGATGCACGGCATACCGTTCCTTGAGCCCACGCAAAATCGCGATGGTGTCCTCGACGCTGGGCTCGCCCACGTAGACCTTCTGGAAGCGGCGCTCCAGCGCGGCGTCCTTCTCGATGTACTTGCGGTATTCGTCCAGCGTGGTGGCGCCGATGCAGTGCAGCTCGCCGCGCGCCAGTGCGGGCTTGAGCATGTTGCCGGCGTCCATCGCGCCCTCGGCCTTGCCGGCGCCGACCATGGTGTGCAGCTCGTCGATGAACAGGACGATCTGGCCTTCGTTCTTGGCCAGGTCGTTGAGCACGGCCTTCAGCCGCTCCTCGAACTCGCCGCGGAACTTGGCGCCGGCGATCAGCGCGCCCATGTCCAGCGCCAGCACGCGGCGGTCGCGCAGGCCCTCGGGCACCTCGCCCTTGACGATGCGCTGGGCCAGCCCCTCGACGATCGCGGTCTTGCCCACGCCCGGCTCGCCGATCAGCACCGGGTTGTTCTTGGTGCGCCGCTGCAGCACCTGGATCGTGCGGCGGATCTCCTCGTCGCGGCCGATCACCGGATCGAGCTTGCCGCTCTCGGCGCGCGCGGTAAGGTCGATGCAGTATTTCTCCAGCGCCTGGCGCTGCTCCTCGGCGTTCTCGCTCTGCACCTTTTCGCCGCCGCGCAGCTTCTCGATCGCGGCCTCGAGGTTCGGCTTGGTGGCGCCGGCCGCCTTCAGCGCGGCGCCCAGTTCGCCCTTGTCCTCCAGCGCCGCCAGCACGAACAGTTCGCTGGCGATGAACTGGTCGCCGCGCTGCTGCGCGAGCTTGTCGGTGAGGTTGAGCAGCCGGTTGAGATCGTTGCCTAGATTGACGTTGCCTTCCTGGCCGCTGACCTTGGGCAGCCGTTCCAGGATCGCGTTGACGCGCTGCTGCAGCGCCGGCACGTTGACCTGGGCATGCGTCAGCAGCGGCGCGGTCGATCCGCCCTGCTGGTTGAGCAGGGCCGCCATCACATGCGCCGGTTCGAGCATGTTGTGGTCGCGGCCCACGGCCAGCGACTGCGCGTCCGCCAAGGCCTGCTGGAAACGCGAGGTGAGTTTGTCCATCCGCATGAGTCGCTCTCCGTCTGACAGGAAGGCATCGGCCGGCCAAAGTCCGGAAGTGCCACTGTCTGCCAAATGCGGACAGGAGCACATGATTCAAGTCAATGACGGAGGCATCCGACCGCAGCTGCGGCCTGCGCTCAGCTCCTTGCCAGCCAGATCAGGCTGGCAAAGCAGCCACGGCGCACACCCTCCCGGCGATGCGAGTAGAAACGGAGATCGGTCAGCGTATCGAAGCCGCCGCCATGAATGCGGGCAATGCCCGAGGCGGCAAGGCGCCGTCGCGCAAGCGCGGCCAGATCGCACCACCAGTGTCCGGGCCGGGTCGGCGTGAAGCAGTCCGCCGCCGCACAGTCGCGATCGACGAACGCCGCGCGCACCTCCTCGCCCACTTCGTAGGATCGGGCACCGATGCACGGACCGAGCCAGGCCAGCTGCCGTTCCGGCGGCACCTGAAGCTGCTCCGTCGTCGCCTCCAGCACACCGGCGGCCAACCCGCGCCACCCGGCATGCGCGGCGCCGATCGCGCTGCCGTCGTCGGCACAGAACAAGACCGGCAGGCAGTCGGCGGTGAGAATCGCCAGCACGGTACCGGGCAGGCGCGAGATTGCCGCATCCGCCTGCGGCTCATCCGTGCTCGGCAGCGGCCCCAACTCGGCCACGCTGCAGCCATGCACCTGCTTCAGCCAGCGCGGTGCCGCCGGCAATCCCAGAGCCTGCTGCAGCACGCTGCGATTGCTGCCGACCGCATCGGGCTGATCGCCATTGCGCAGCCCGAGGTTGAAGCGCCCGAACGGAGGCAGCGAAACGCCAGGTCCATCGCGCGTGGTGACGGCCGTGCGCACGTTTCTGGGCGCCGGCCAATCGGGGAATATCCATGCATCGGTCATCGGCGGCTCATCCGGCTCAATAGTCGTCCGCGCCATGCACGAGCAGATCCTGGCGCAGTGCCTCGATCAGGCCCTGCTGATCGGCCGGCCGGCCGGCGCTGAAGGACAATGCATCCCCACTGGTCGGGTGAATGAATGAAAGCCGCTCCGCGTGCAGCGCTTGCCGACGGAACCCGCGCAGTGCGGCAACCAGTTCCGGCGAGGCGCCTCTGGGCAGTTTCAGGCCGCCGCCGTACAGCGGATCGCCCAGCAGCGGATGCTTGATGTGTGCCATGTGCACGCGGATCTGGTGCGTGCGCCCGGTCTCCAGGTTGCACTGGATCAGGCTGTGGGCACGGAAGCGTTCGCGCAGCCGGTAATGGGTGACCGCATGCTTGCCATCCTCCTCGTCGCGTACCGCCTGGCGCAGGCGATCGCCGAGCGACCGGCCGATCGGCGCGTCCACCGTGCCGCCGGCCACCATCGTGCCCAGCACCACCGCCTCGTACTGTCGCGCCACCTCGTGGCGCGACAGCAGATCGACCAGCGCGGTGTACGCCGGCAAGGTCCTGGCCACCACCATCAGCCCGGAAGTGTCCTTGTCGAGCCGGTGCACGATGCCGGCCCGCGGCAGCTCCGCTAGCTTCGGATCATGGTGCAGCAACGCATTGAGCAGGGTGCCGGCCGGGTTGCCGGCCCCCGGATGCACCACCAGCCCGGCCGGCTTGTCCAGCACCAGCAGGTGCGCATCCTCGTGCACGATCTCAAGCGCGATCGCCTCGGGCGCGCTGCCCACCTCCGCCGCCAGTTCGACCTGCAGCCGGACCAGTTCGCCGCCGCGCAGCAGCTGGCGGGGCGGTACCCGCATGCCATCGAGCGTCACCGCACCGGACTTGATCCAGCCAGTGAGCCGCGAACGCGAGTAATCCGGGAACATCTCGGCCAGCGACTGGTCGAACCTGCGTCCTGCCGCCGTCAGCGGCACCGCCGCCTCGTGCCGGATGACGGTCATGCCTTCCCCCACGGGCAGCCACCGGTTTCGGCTATCATGCCTTTTCGATCAAACATCCGAATTCATTCCCATGCGTGTACCCGAGTTGCCGATGTTCAAATTGCCTGCACCGAGGGCGTTCGCCCTGTTCGCGCTCGTCGTGTCGATGAGCGCCTGCTCGATATTCGGCTCCAAGCGCGCCACCATCGACACGATGCCGGTGGATGCGCTGTACAACAAGGCCCATAGCTCGCTGGAATACGGCGACTATACGGCCGCCACCAAGCAGTACCAGCGCCTGATCGCGCGTTTCCCATCCGGCGAATACAACCAGCAGGCCCAGCTCGATCTGGCGTATTCGCAGTTCAAGGACAACCAGCCGGACGATGCGTATTCGACCGTCAACCGCTTCATCAAGACCTACCCGGCCAACAAGCATGTCGATTATGCCTACTACTTGCGCGGCCTGATCAATTTCGAGCGCACCAGCGGCATGATCGAGCGCTTCATCTACCGCGAGAGTTCCGAGACGCGCCGCGACCAGAGCTACAGCCTGCAGGCGTTCGACGACTTCTCCGAACTGTCGCGCCGCTTTCCCGACAGCGCCTACACGGTCGACGCGCGCCAGCGCATGATCTATCTGCGCAACAACCTGGCGCAGTACGAGATCAACGTGGCCGAGTTCTACCTGCGCAACAAGATCTATGTCGGTGCGGCGGACCGTGCCCAGTATGTGATCGAACACTATCAGCAGGCACCGCAGACCGGCGATGCCCTGGCCATCCTCACCCGCAGCTATCTGGCACTGGACCACAAGGGACTGGCCGCCCAGACCCGGAAGGTGCTGGCGATGAACTACCCGAACCACCCCTACCTGACCGATCCGAAGTGGCCGCGCCCGCCTTCCCTGCTGCGCAAGCTGATCCCGTTCTCCGGGCATCACTGATCTTTATCGACCCATCCGTGACAAGAGAGCCGGCGCACACGCGTCGGCTTTTTCATGAGGATTTCGCAAGCCCCGCACCCTCCCCCAAAGGGAGAGGGTGCAACGTGCCATGCGGGTTCGGCTTCGTCGATATCGTGGCGATACTCGATCAGTGTTGCCTTAACGCCAACCAGAAGTAATGGGATAACGCCGCTCGCGCCCGAACGCCCGGGTGGTCACGCGCGGCCCCGGCGCCGCCTGCCGCCGCTTGAACTCGTTCTGCAGCACCAGCCGCACCACCCGGCGCACGGTGTCGGCCGGGAAGCCCTGCGCCGCGATCTCCGCCTGCGACTGCTCGGCCTCGATGAAGCGGGCCAGGATCGCGTCCAGTTCGTCATACGCGGGCAGCGAATCCTGGTCGGTCTGGTCCTCGCGCAGCTCGGCCGACGGCGGCCGCTCGATCACTGCCGGAGGGATCCACTCCGTCTCGCCATGCTGCGCGGCATCCCGGTTGCGCCAGCGCGACAGCCGGTACACTTCGGTCTTGTAGACGTCCTTCAGCGGGGCATAGGCGCCGCACATGTCGCCGTACAGGGTGGCGTAGCCCACCGCCATCTCGCTCTTGTTGCCGGTCGTCAGCAGCAGGCGGCCATGCTTGTTGGACAGCGCCATCAGCATCACCCCGCGGGTGCGCGACTGCAGGTTTTCCTCGGTGGTGTCGGCCGCCTTGCCGGCGAACGCGGGCGTCAGCGCCTCGATGAACGCCTGGTAGGTCCCTTCGATCGGGATCGTGTGGTACTCCACCCCCAACCGCTCCGCCTGCGCGCGGGCACCGTCCAGCGACAGCTGCGAGGTGTAGCGCGTGGGCATCATCACCGCGGTTACCCGATCGGCACCCAGCGCATCGACCGCCAGCGCCAGGGTCAGCGCCGAGTCGATCCCGCCGGACAGGCCCAGCAGCACGCCGGGGAAACCGTTCTTGTCGATGTAGTCGCGGATCCCGCGCACCAGCGCCGCATACAGCACCGCCTCGTGCGAGCCATCGGCGACGGTCGGCCAGCTGTCCGCCCGCAGGGTGCGGGTGGCCGGATCGAAATCGGCCCACAGCAGCGCGTCGACGAAGGCCGGCGCCCGGGCAGCCACCGAGCCGTCGCCGTTGACCAGCAGCGAGGCGCCGTCGTAGACCACTTCGTCCTGGCCACCGACCATGTTGAGATAGACCAGCGCGCAGCCGGTCTCGCGGGCGCGGGCACGCAGCACCGCCTCACGCTCGGCCTGCTTGGCGGCATCCCACGGCGAGGCGTTGATCACCACGATCAGCTCCGCGCCTGCCGCCGCGGCCCGTGCAGCGGGTTCGGGCTCCCACACGTCCTCGCAGATCAGCAGGCCGACGCACACGCCATCGATGATCGCGGTGACCGTGTCCTGCCCGGGCCGGAAATAGCGCTTGTCGTCGAACACGCCGTAGTTCGGCAGCGCCTGCTTGTGCGCCGTGACCTCGACGCGCCCCTCGCGCAACAGGCTGGCGGCGTTGTATACCCCTTTCTCGCTGTGCGGATGACCGACCAGCGCAGCGATGCCGCTGGTGGTGCCCGCCAGTGCGGCCAGCTCGCTGTCGCAGGCAGCCAGAAAACTCGGCCGCAGCAGCAGATCCTCCGGCGGGTAGCCGCTCAGGGTGAGCTCCGGAAACAGCACCAGCGCGGCACCGCCGGCGTGCGCCTGCACGATCAAGTCGCCCGCCTTCGCGGCATTCGCCGCCACCGCGCCGACCGCAAAATCGAACTGGGCCAGCGCCAGACGCAGCATTGCCATGAACCTGTCGCTCCATGAATGACGAAGGCCGCGACAGGTGGTCGCGGCCTTCGCATTTTAGCGCTCTGCGAACGACTTGCTCCGGGCCGGCAATTTCCTTCCACCGCCGCGCCCCGCCCGGGTAGCGCACATTGTGCGCGATGCTCTTGTGAATCGTGGAACAAGGGCATCGCGCGCAAGCGCGCTCCTACATCAGCCTCGCGAGCGTCTTGCCCAGGTCGGCCGGCGACTTCACGGTGGTGACGCCGGCTTTCTCCAGCGCGGCGAACTTCGCCGCGGCGGTGCCCTTGCCGCCGGATATGATCGCACCGGCGTGTCCCATCCGCTTGCCGGCCGGGGCCGACGCACCGGCGATGAACGACACCACCGGCTTGGTGACGTACTCGCCGATGAACTCGGCGGCGTCTTCCTCGGCGCTGCCGCCGATCTCGCCGACCATGATGATGCCGGAGGTGCCCGGGTCGTCCTGGAACAGCTTCAGGCAGTCGATGAAGCTCAGCCCGTTGATCGGGTCGCCACCGATGCCGATGACCGTGCTCTGGCCCAGACCCTCGTTGGTGGTCTGGAACACCGCCTCATAGGTCAGCGTGCCCGAACGCGACACGATGGCGACCTTGCCCGGCATGTGGATGTGGCCCGGCATGATGCCGATCTTGCACTCGCCCGGAGTGATGATGCCGGGGCAGTTCGGCCCGATCAGCACGGTTTCCGGATGCTGCTGCAGCACGTTCTTCACGCGCAGCATGTCGAGCACCGGAATGCCCTCGGTGATCGCCACGATCACGCGGATGCCGGCGTCGATCGCCTCCAGGATGGAATCGGCCGCGAACGGTGGCGGCACGAAGATCACCGACGCGTCGGCGCCGGTTTCCAGCACCGCCTCATCGACCGAATTGAAAACCGGCAGGCCGATATGCTCGCTGCCGCCCTTGCCCGGGGTGACGCCGCCGACCACCTTGGTGCCGTAGTCGATCGCCTGCTCGGCGTGGAAGGTGCCCTGCTGGCCGGTGAAGCCCTGCACGATCACCTTGGTGTTCTTGTTGACGAGAACGCTCATTGCTTATCGCTCCTCACTTCGCGGCGGCCACGGCTTTCTGCGCCGCGTCGTTGAGATCGTCGGCCGGCGTGATCGCCAGGCCGGAATTGGCCAGCAGTTCGCGGCCCTTCTCCACATTGGTACCCTGCAGGCGCACCACCACCGGGATCTTCAGGCCCACTTCCTTCACCGCGGCGATGATGCCCTCGGCGATCATGTCGCAGCGGACGATGCCGCCGAAGATGTTGACCAGGATGGCCTTGACCTTGTCGGACGAGGTGATCAGCTTGAACGCCTCGGTGACGCGCTCCTTGGTGGCGCCGCCGCCGACGTCGAGGAAGTTGGCCGGCTCGCCGCCCGCCAGCTTGATCACGTCCATGGTGGCCATCGCCAGGCCCGCGCCGTTGACCATGCAGCCGATGGTGCCGTCCATCGTCACGTAGTTGAGGTTGTTCTGCACCGCGGCCGCCTCGGCGGCGTCTTCCTGGCTGAGGTCGCGCATCGCGGCGAGGTCGGCGTG
>JAGWNA010000026.1 GCA_028871555.1 Lysobacteraceae bacterium | reverse complement strand
CAGTCATGCCCAGCGCAACGGATATCGCTACCGCCGTCAGCGCGGGACGCAGAAAATGCTTCATTCGAAACTCCCTCATATTTGGATATGCCGGCATTGCCGACCGGCCCCCCCAATGGGGCAGGCCACGCATTGTGCGGCGCCGGACCGGTATTGGCAACGGTCCGCAGTCAGACCGCCAGCCGACATTAAGGTTCACGGCGACATGTCCGCCCGATTCAGCCGGGCCCGGCTTCGGGTGGCGCGGGCTTGTCCAGCGTCTCTTTCAGTGCCGCCTGCAGCCGGGCGTGCATCCTTACCAGGCCGCGCCACAGCACCACCGCCAGCATCACGCCAAGCAGGACCAGCGAAAGCGCAACCCCGCGCGGGGGCAGAATGGCCGAACCCAGCGCGCTGACCAGCAGCCCCAGCGCAAGCAGGGTCGCCAGCGGGATGACTCTGGCCAGCACATTGCGGATCGCCCGGGTATACGAACCGGCAAACCGCTCGCCGATGCCGATCTCGGCCAGCAGCATGCCCAGCGCCTCGGCCTTGCGGTAGATGGCGATCAGCAGCGGCAGCGACAGGAACAGGGCCGAGGCCCAGATCAGGGTATGGCGCAAGTCGCGCCCGATACCGACCATCGAGAACCAGGTCCAGTTGTGCGCGTTGACGTAGGCCCCCACCATGAACAGCGCCACCACCAGCAGGACATTGATGCCGATGTGCCACAGCAGGCGCTGGAAGATCGCCGCGATCACGGCGTTTTCGTTGACCGGCTTGAGGTTTTCCAGCCAGCCGCTGTAGCTGCTCGCCAGCAACCGCAGCGAACCGGGGGTCACCCGCCGCAATCCATCCGCCAGCCGGTCGGCGGAACGCGCCAGGTACGGCGACAACGCCATGCACAGCACCGACACCGCCACCGCGATCGGGTAGATGAAATCGCTGATCACGCCGAGCGAAAGTCCGAGCGTGGCGATCACGAATGAGAACTCGCCGATCTGCGCCATGCCCAGGCCCGACCGCAGCGCCGTACGCGGATCGTGGCCGACGATGAAGATGCCCAGACCGCAGGCCAGCGTCTTGCCGACGACGACGACTGCCGCCAGCAACAGTGCCGGCAACGCGTACTGCAGCAACATCGCCGGATCGATCTTCAGGCCGATCGCCACGAAAAACAGCGCCGCGAACATGTCCCGCAACGGCTCCACCAGCTTCAGCACGCGACCGGCGCTGCGCGATTCGGCCACCACGGCGCCTGCCAGGAATGCCCCCAGCGCCACGCTGAACCCCATCCAGACCGCCAGCAGGCTGGCGCCGAAGCAGACGCCCAGGACGCTGACCAGCAAGGTTTCGTCGCGATCGAAGCCGGCCACGTAATCGACCAGCCGCGGCAGCAGCAGCAGGCCGAGAATCATCCCGACGATGACGAACAGTCCCAGATGGCCGATCAGCGAAAATGCCGTTTGAGCCTGCACCGAACCGCCGATCGCCACCGCCGTCAGCAAGGTCAGCATCACGATGGCGAGCACGTCTTCGGCCACCAGCAGGCCCACCACCAGCCGGGCGAACGGCTGCTGCCGCCGGCCGCCCTCGGCCAGGGTGCGGGTAGCCACCATGGTCGACGACAGCGCGACGATCGCGCCCAGGAACAGGCTGTCCATGCCTTTCCAGCCGAACAAGCCGCCGACGCCGACGCCGATCCACAGCATCAACCCGACTTCGGCCACCGCCACCACCAGCACGCCGATGCCGACCGCCCGCAGTTTGCGCACGCTGAATTCCAGCCCCAGCGTGAACATCAGCAGCACCACGCCGAGATTGGAGATGTCGTCGATCGCGCGCGGATCGGCCACCACCGTGCCTGGCGCATGCGGGCCGATCAGCACGCCGGCCAGGATGTAGCCCAGCAGCACCGGCTGGCGCAGGCGCTGGAACAGGATCGTGGTGGCCCCGGCCACGATCATCACCACGGCAAGGTCCCGGATGAAGCCGATTTCGTGCATGCCTTGCCCTTCAGCATATCCATTACAACGGACTCGACCGCAGCTTAAACGAATGGCTGCCGATCTGTTTGCCCGCCGCGACCGACCCGCATCGGGCAGCGGCTCGTCGGGTCGCGTCCCGAAAAAGCTTGACGGATATGCGGCCGCAACCTATTCTTCCGGGCTTCCAGCGGCGGGGCCATAGCTCAGCTGGGAGAGCGCCTGCATGGCATGCAGGAGGTCGGCGGTTCGATCCCGCCTGGCTCCACCAATTTGATTTGTCCCCATCGTCTAGAGGCCTAGGACATCACCCTTTCACGGTGGCGACCGGGGTTCGAATCCCCGTGGGGACGCCAAGTTGGCCCGCAAGGCTGGAAAAAAACGTGGAGCGGTAGTTCAGCTGGTTAGAATGCTGGCCTGTCACGCCGGAGGTCGCGGGTTCGAGTCCCGTCCGCTCCGCCACTAACCGAAAGCCCGCCTGGTGCGGGTTTTTTGTTGCCTTGGCAGCCGTGCATTCGCCCCTGCATGCGACAGTCGAAAAGCGACCATCCCTGGCCGCGCTTTCAAACGGGGCTGCCGCTTTCTGGTTGTCCCGTTTGCGATTGCAGCGTGCCGCGGGAATGTCCCTGCTCGGCCAGATATTCCAGCCAGCGCGACAGGAAACCGTTCATCCGCAAGCGGTGCTGGAACACGGTATGTGCCGGCGGGAAAGGCCCCAGCACCTGCCACAAGTGCCGGCCGGGATGGCAATGCAGCGCCTCGGCCACGTGCGCATCGGTATACATGCGCAATTGCGCCGAAGGCGCGCGCCGACCGGTGTGCGCATCGACGAAATCGTAGGTGAGCTCGAGTTCCAGCGTGTACGGATGGCATGCCTGCAGATGCAGGTGCACGTCGAGTCCGTCGTCCACGCGGGAAACGTAGTGCCCGGGACTCAATTGCGCGGGCGCGAACAGCCGGGCCAGCCGATGATAGTTTTCCGCATACAGGCCCATCAGGAAGCCGAAGCGTCCCGGCAACAGGCTGGATCGGCTGGCGGACACGGTACCCATCGGCGGCGGCGACTCCTCGCATTCAGAACATGGTCCGCTCGATACCGAAGCGGTCGAAAATCTTGCTGGCGATCTCCTCGATCGACACGTGCGTGGTGTTGAGGCTGGGGATGCCGGCGTGACGCATCAGCTTGTCGGCCTGCTCCAGTTCCCAGCTGCACTGCTTCAATGTCGCATAACGGCTGCCCGCCCGTCGCTGTTCGCGAATCTGCGCCAGGCGCAGCGGATCGATGGTCAGGCCGTACAGCCTGTCCCGGTACGGACGCAGGCGCGCCGGCAACTCGAGTTTCTCGAGGTCCTCGTCGGTCAGCGGATAGTTGGCCGCGCTGACGCCGTAATGCAAGGCCATGTAGAGGCAGGTCGGCGTCTTGCCCGAACGCGACACGCCGACCAGGATCAGGTCGGCGTCGGCGTAGTTCACGTCGATGCCGTCGTCGTGGGTGAGCGCGTAGTTGGTGGCGTTGATGCGCGCCTCGTATTGCTCGAAATTCACCAGGCCGTGCGAGCGATTGACGGCTCCGGAGCGCTTGGCGCCCAGCTCCTTTTCCAGCGGCCCGATGAACGGCGCGAAGACATCCAGCATCAACGCCCCGCTGGTGGCGACGATTTCGCACAGGGCGGGATCGGTCATGGTGTTGACCACGATCGGCCGCAGGCCGCTCTGCGCATAGACGGTCTTGATGCGCAGCGCGGCCGCCTCCGCCTTGCGCGCATCGTCGGTGAACGGCAGCCGGTGCTTGTCGAACTGCACGCCTTCGAACTGCGTCAGAATGCTGTTGCCGATCGTTTCGGCGGTAATACCAGTGGAGTCGGAGATGAAATATACCGTGCGCTGCATGACCTCTACCCGTTCGATGGATGCGTTCGTCCGCACCTTATCCCAAGCGCACAACACTGTCGTGGATTGACCGACGGCCGACTGGTATGCAGTTGGAACGGCAAATCGCGGCAATGGTCTTCTTGTGCTTTGCACCATCGACAGCGGACAATACCAGTTTATGGCCGTCCGTTTCGTGCCGGCACGCCGCACCATTCCGTTACCCCATTGAGCACTCCCGGAGGAGAACCCCTTGAACGATCTGGTGCTTTGGCTCGACCAGCTGCGCATGACCGACCTGGGCAAGGTCGGCGGCAAGAATGCCTCGCTCGGCGAGATGATCGGCAACCTGGCCAAGCTCGGCGTCTCGGTGCCGGGCGGCTTCGCGACCACCGCCGACGCGTTCAAGCATTACCTGGAAAACAGCGGCGTGGCCGACCGCATCGCCGGGCGCCTCGCCGGCCTCGATATCGACGACGTGGACGCGCTGACCCGGGCGGGCAGGGAGATCCGCGAATGGATCACCGAGACCCCGCTGCCGGCCGAGCTCGACCAGGCGATCCGCGATGCCTACGCCAAGCTGTGCCGGGACGCCGGCGCCGCGGACGTGGCGGTGGCGGTGCGCTCCTCCGCCACCGCCGAGGATCTGCCCGACGCCAGCTTCGCCGGTCAGCAGGAAACCTTCCTCAACGTGGTCGGCATCGAGGACGTGCTGCACAAGGTGAAGGAAGTCTTCGCCTCGCTTTACAACGACCGTGCCATCGCCTACCGCGTGCACCAGGGCTTCGCCCATGCCGACGTGTTCCTGTCCGCCGGCGTGCAGCTGATGGTGCGCTCGGACGTGGGCGCCGCCGGCGTGCTGTTCACGCTCGACACCGAGTCGGGCTTCCGCGACGTGGTGTTCGTCACCGGTTCCTACGGCCTGGGCGAGATGGTGGTGCAGGGCGCGGTCAATCCGGACGAGTTCTACGTATTCAAGCCGACGCTGCGCGACGGCAAGCCCGCGGTGCTGCGCCGCAACCTGGGCGCCAAGCAACTGCGCATGGTCTATTCCGGCACGCCGGGCGAGCGGGTCAGGACCGAGGACACGCCGGCCGAACTGCGCCGCCGGTTCTGCGTCAGCGACGCGGACGTGGAGGAGCTTGCGCGCCAGTCGCTGATCATCGAGCAGCACTACGGCCGCCCGATGGACATCGAGTGGGCGAAGGACGGCCACACCGGCAAGCTGTACATCGTGCAGGCGCGGCCGGAAACGGTGAAATCGCGCGACCACGCGACCCGGATCGAGCGCTTCCACCTCCACGAGAAAGGCAAGGTGCTGGCCGAGGGGCGTTCGATCGGCCAGAAGATCGGCGCCGGCAAGGCCCGGGTGATCCGCTCGCTGGCCGACATGAACAAGGTGCAGCCCGGCGACGTGCTGGTCGCCGACATGACCGACCCCGACTGGGAGCCGGTGATGAAGCGGGCGTCCGCCATCGTCACCAACCGCGGCGGCCGCACCTGCCACGCGGCGATCATCGCGCGCGAGCTGGGCGTGCCCGCGGTGGTCGGCACCGGCAATGCGCTGGACGCGATCCCCGACGGCATCGACGTCACCGTGTCCTGCGCCGAGGGCGACACCGGCACGATCTACGAGGGCATCCTGAAGTTCGAGCGGATCACCGCCGACCTCGGCGCGATGCCCGAGGCGCCGCTGAAGATCATGATGAACGTGGCCAACCCGGAGCGCGCGTTCGACTTCGGCATGCTGCCCAATGCCGGCATCGGCCTGGCCCGCCTGGAGATGATCATCGCCAGCCATATCGGCGTGCACCCCAAGGCGCTGCTGGAATACGCCAGGCAGGATGCCGAGACCCGGACGAAGATCGACGAACGCGTGGCCGGCTATGCCGATCCGGTGTCGTTCTACGTCGACCGGCTGGCCGAAGGCATCGCCACCATCGCCGCGTCGGTCTATCCGAAGCCGGTGATCGTGCGGCTGTCCGACTTCAAGTCGAACGAATACGCCGGCCTGATCGGCGGCTCGCGCTACGAGCCGCATGAAGAGAACCCGATGATCGGCTTCCGCGGCGCCAGCCGCTACGTGGACCCGAGCTTCGCCGAGGCGTTCGCGCTGGAGTGCCGCGCGCTCAAGCACGTGCGCGAGGTGATGGGCCTGGTCAACGTGTGGGCGATGATCCCGTTCGTGCGCACGCTCGGCGAAGGCCGCAAGGTGATCGAGGTGCTGGCGAAGAACGGCCTCGAGCAGGGCGAGCACGGCCTGAAGGTGATCATGATGTGCGAGGTTCCCTCCAACGCCCTGCTGGCCGACGAGTTCCTGGACATCTTCGACGGCTTCTCGATCGGCTCCAACGACCTGACCCAGCTCACCCTCGGACTCGACCGCGATTCGAGCATCGTCGCCAGCCTGTTCGACGAGCGCGACCCGGCGGTGAAGAAACTGCTGGCGATGGCGATCCGGACCGCCCGCGCCAAGGGCAAGTACATCGGCATCTGCGGCCAGGGCCCCTCCGATCATCCCGACCTGGCGGAGTGGCTGATGGAACAGGGCATCGAATCGGTATCCCTGAATCCGGACACGGTGGTCGATACCTGGCTGCGGCTGGCGAAGAAAAAGGCCGCCGCCCGCGCCAGTGCGTAACCCGATCTTCGCGCGCTTGTCTCGGCCCGGCCCGGCGCGTAAACTTGCCGGCTCGCGCCGACCAGCGCGCACCCCTCCGGAGAGGTGGCAGAGTGGTCGAATGTACCTGACTCGAAATCAGGCGTACGTGTAAGCGTACCGAGGGTTCGAATCCCTCCCTCTCCGCCAAAGATCAAGGCCCTGCAGCGATGCAGGGCCTTTTTTGCGCCGATCCTTGAACGCCGATCTTGAACGGGCCGGTGCCGCCGCGCGCCCCTTGCCGCGCTTCAGCAGCGCAGCGCGGCGTTGAGCTTGGCCAGTTCCGCCGCGCCGGGGCAGAGTTCCCGGTTGCCCAGCGCATTGAGCGGATTGGCGCTGGTGTTGAGTGCCGCGTGCAGGTCGCTCGCGTCCGGATCCACATAGAGCAGCCCGGTCGCCACCTCGCCGCGCGCCTGGTGCGTCTGCACGTGGTTCATCGCGGCCAGCCGGTCGGTCGGATCGTAGCTGTCGTGCAGCTTGCGCAGGCGCAGCGTCCGCCCGTCGTGCTGCACCACCTCCACCACCTCGCCGGGGGCGTAGTCGGTGGTGATTTCACTGCGCGGCGTGATGAAGTCCAGGCGGTTCATCGCCTCGTTGTGTTCGCGCACGTAGTCGTAGCACTTGGTGCTGCCGGCGTGGTTGTTGAACGCGATGCAGGGGCTGATGACGTCGATGAACGCGGCGCCGCCGTGGCCGATGGCGCCCTTGATCAGCGGCACCAGCTGCGCCTTGTCGCCGGAAAAGCCCCGCGCCACATAGCTGGCCCCGAGCTGCAGCGCCATGCCGATCATGTCGACCGGATTGTCGCTGTTGATCGCCCCTTTCTTGCTCTTGGAGCCGCGATCGGCGGTGGCCGAGAATTGCCCCTTGGTCAGCCCGTACACCCCGTTGTCTTCCACGATGTAGACCATGCGCACGGCACGCCGCATGGCATGCGCAAACTGGCCCAGGCCGATCGAAGCCGAATCGCCGTCGCCGGAGATGCCCAGATACAGCAGGCCGCGATTGGCCAGGTTGGCCCCGGTGAGCACCGAGGGCATGCGCCCATGCACCGTGTTGAATCCATGGGAGGCGCCGAGAAAATAATCCGGCGTCTTGGAGCTGCAGCCGATGCCCGAGAGCTTGGCCACGCGGTGCGGCTCGATATCGAGCTCCCAGCAGGCCTGGATGATCGCCGCCGAGATCGAGTCATGGCCGCAGCCGGCGCACAGCGTGGAGTTCTTGCCCTCGTAATCGCGCCGGGTGTAGCCCACCTTGTTGACCGTGAGCGAGGGGTGGTGAAGGCGGGGTTTGGCCAGATAGGTCATGCCGCATGCTCCTTGAGCCGGTTCTTCTTGACTTTGCGTTTCGGCATGACCGCCTCGGCATGCACGTGCTGCGTGATGGCGTCGGTGATGAAACGGGCGGTGATCGGCGTGCCGTCGTAGTGGAGCGCCGGCACCAGGCGCGCCGGATCCACCTCCAGCTCGTTCACCAGCAGGCTGCGCATCTGGGCATCGCGGTTCTGCTCGACCACGAACACCTCCTCGTGATCGGCCAGAAACTGGCTGACCACCTGCGGAAACGGGAATGCGCGCAGCCGCAAGGCGTCGAGGTGGATGCCCGCGTCGTTCAGCACATCGAGCGCCTCGTGCATCGCCGGACTGGTGGAACCGAAGTAGATGACGCCCAGCCGTGTCTTGCGCGTCGCGGGGCGCAGCACGGGTTGCGGCACCAGGTCGGCGGCGGTCCTGAACTTCTTCAGCAGGCGCTGTGCGTTGTAGACATAGTCCGAGCCACGCTCCGAATAGCGCGCGTAGGCGTCGCGCGTGGTGCCCCGGGTGAAATAGCTGCCGAGGGTGGGATGCGTGCCGGGCAGCGTGCGCCACGCAATGCCATCGCCATCGACGTCCTTGTAGCGGCCGAAGTCCTTGCCGGCCTCCAGCTCTTCGGCGGTCATCACCTTGCCCCGGTCGTAGTGTCGGGCATCGTCCCACTGGAACGGCTTGCACAGGCGCTGGTTCATGCCGATGTCGAGGTCGGTCATCACGAACACCGGCGTTTGCAGCCGGTCGGCCAGATCCAGGGCGGCGGCGGCGTGCTCGAAACATTCGTGCGGATCCTCGGGAAACAGCAGCACGTGTTTCGTGTCGCCATGCGAGGCGTAGGCACACGACAGGATGTCGGCCTGCTGGGTGCGGGTGGGCATGCCGGTCGACGGCCCGCCGCGCTGCACATTGATGATGGTGGCCGGGATTTCGGCGAAGTACGCCAGCCCGATGAATTCGGTCATCAGCGAGACGCCGGGGCCGGACGTGGCGGTGAAAGCGCGCGCGCCATTCCAGCCCGCGCCAACCACCATGCCGATCGAGGCGAGCTCGTCCTCGGCCTGCACGATGGCGAATTTGTGCTGCCCGGTGGCCGGATCGATCCGGAACCGGCTGCAATACTTCTGGAACGCCTCGGCCACCGACGACGACGGCGTGATCGGGTACCAGGCCGCCACGGTGGCACCGCCGTATACGCAGCCCAGTGCGGCGGCGCTGTTGCCGTCGACGAAAATCCGCTCGCCCACCATGTCGGCGCGCCGCACCTGGATGCCCAGCGGCGCCTCCAGATGTTCCCGGGCGAAGTCGCGACCCAGCTGCAGGGCGCGCAGGTTGGAGTCGAACAGTTTTTCCTTGCCCTTGTACTGTGCGGCAAACAGCGCCTCGAAGACCTCGCCGTCGACCCCGAGCAGCACCGACAGTGCGCCGACGTAAATGATGTTCTTGAACAGCTGCCGCTGGCGCGGATCGGTGTAGACCGCATTGCAGATATCGGTCAACGGCATGCCGATGACGTGGATGTCGGTGCGGAATTTCGACGGCGGCAACGGCCGCGTGCTGTCGTAGAACAGGTAGCCGCCCGGTTCGAGCTCGGCCACGTCGGCATCCCAGGTCTGCGGATTCATCGCCACCAGCATGTCCACGCCACCGCGCCGGCCGAGGTAGCCTTTCTCGCACACGCGCACTTCGTACCAGGTCGGCAGGCCCTGGATGTTGCTCGGAAAAATGTTGCGCGGGCTCACCGGCACGCCCATGCGCAGGATGGCCTTGGCGAACAGCTCGTTGGCCGAGGACGAACCCGAGCCGTTGACGTTGGCGAACTTGATGACGAAATCGTTGACCGCTTCGATGCGCTTCATGCAACAACCTCCGGTGCGCGCGAGCCTTTCCTCGCATCACGGCACATGGGCCCGGCCTGGGTCGGCTCGATCAGGAACTTCTGCATGTCCCACGCCCCGGTGGGGCAGCGCTCGGCACACAGGCCGCAATGCAGGCATACGTCCTCGTCCTTGACCATCACCCGGCCGGTCTTGAGCATTCCCGACACGCAAAGATCCTGCACGAGGTTGAGTGCCGGCGCCTTCAGCCGCCGGCGCAGCTCGGGCTCGTCCCCGTTGACCGTGAAACTGATGCAGTCCATGGGGCAGACGTCCACGCAGGCGTCGCACTCGATGCAGGCCGGTGCGCTGAACACCGTCTGCACGTCGCAGTTCAGGCAGCGGGCCGCCTCCTTGAAGGCAGTGGCGGCATCGAAACCCAGCTCGACTTCCACCCGGATGCTGGCCAGCGCCATCTCGGCCTTGGCCCATGGCACCTTGAAGCGGGGGTCGTTGGAGGTGTCGTTGTCGTAGCTCCACTCGTGGATGCCCATCTTGGTCGACATCAGGTTGGTCGTCGGGTCCGGCCGGCGGCGGACGTCCTCGCCATGCAGCAGCCGGTCGATCGAGACCGCGGCCTCATGCCCGTGCGCCACCGCCGTGATGATGTTCTTCGGGCCGAACGCCGAATCCCCGCCGAAGAACACGTTCGGCAGCGTGGACTGGAACGTGGTCTTGTCCAGCTTCGGCAAACCCCACCGGTCGAACTCGATGCCGCTGTCGCGTTCGATCCAGGGAAAGGCGTTTTCCTGCCCCACCGCGATCAGCACGTCGTCGCACTCGACCAGCACCTCGGGCTCGCCGGTCGGCACCAGGGAGCGCCGGCCTTGCTCGTCGTAGACCGCCCTGACGATGTCGAACTTCATGCCGGTGAGCCGGCCGTTGCTGTGCTCGAACGACTTGGGCACGTGGAAATTGATGATAGGGATGCCCTCGTGCTGCGCATCCTCCTTCTCCCACGGCGAGGCCTTCATTTCATCGAAGCCGCTGCGCACGATCACCTTCACCTCGGCACCGCCCAGGCGCCGCGCCGAGCGGCAGCAATCCATCGCCGTGTTGCCGCCGCCCAGCACGATGACCCGCTTGCCGATCCCGGTGACATGGCCAAAGGAGACCGAGGCCAGCCAGTCGATGCCGATGTGGATGTTCTGCGCCGCCTCGTGGCGTCCGGGCAGATCGAGGTCGCGCCCGCGCGGCGCGCCGCAGCCCACGAACACCGCATCGTAGCCCTGCGCCAGCAAGGCCTGCATGGACTCGATGCGCTGGCCGCTCTTGAACGTCACGCCCAGATCGAGGATGTAACCGGTCTCTTCGTCGATCACCGATTCAGGCAGGCGGAAGCGCGGAATCTGCGTGCGGATGAAACCGCCCGCCTTGGCCTCGCCGTCGAACACGGTGACTGCATAGCCCAGCGGCGCCAGATCGCGCGCCACCGTCAACGAGGCAGGTCCGGCGCCCACGCAGGCGACGCGTTTGCCGTTGCGCGGGGCAGGCTTGGGCATGCGCCGGGACACGTCGTCCTTCATGTCGGCCGCCACGCGCTTGAGTCGGCAGATCGCCACCGGCTCCGGATGCTCGCCGTTGCTCTGCTCCACCCGGGCGCGACGGCAGGCCGGCTCGCAGGGCCGGTCGCAGGTACGGCCAAGGATGCCCGGAAACACGTTGGAGACCCAGTTGACCATGTAGGCGTCGCTGTAGCGACCCTGCCCGATCAGCCGGATGTACTCCGGAACGGGCGTGTGGGCCGGACAAGCCCACTGGCAGTCGACAACCTTGTGGAAATAGGCCGGATTCGCGGTATCGGTAGGCTGCAAAGCTGTCTCCTTGATCAGGTGACCATCGCGCAGACCATGATGGCGGGGGACAGTCTAATCCCCTGCGCCCCCGGTGGTGCTGACGGCCGTCAAGTCACGTACCCGGCACGTTTCCCGGGCCTGCTCCCCGGCCAGGACGGCAAGCCGCCCCATCCGCACCGAGGCCGGCCGCCCCGGCCCACCCGGTGCCGGGCCGGCGAGTTTTTGCGCCGGCCCTGTACATCCGGCATGCTGCGCCTTTGGAACCAGCCAGACAGCCATGATCGAGTTCGGACACGGAACACACGTCGGCCTGCGTCGCACGCGCAATGAGGATACCTACCATGCCGACGCCTCTGTCGGCCTGTTCCTGGTGGCCGACGGCATGGGCGGCCACCAGCATGGCGAGGTGGCCTCGGCCCTGGTGCGCGATGCCGTCGTCGACCTGGTCGCCCGCGGGCATCGCCTGATCGAGGCCATCCAGGGCGCATGCGAACGGCTGCGCAAAAGCACGAGCGACAGCTCCGACGCGCTGCCGATGGGCACCACGGTTGCGGTTCTGCGCCTGCTCGGCGACAGCTACGAGGTCGCCTGGGTGGGCGACAGCCGGGTCTACCTGTGGCAACACGAATTGCGCCAGATCAGCCATGACCACTCGCTGGTACAGACACTGGTCGAAACCGGCCAGCTCGATCCGGCGCAGGCCTGGCAACATCCGCAGCGCAACGTGCTGACCCAGGCGCTGGGCGTGACGGCAACCGAACAACTGCACATCGGACTGGCTCGCGGCCGGCTGGAGCCGGGCATGAGCTTCCTGCTGTGTACCGACGGGCTGACCGAAGGCGTCAGCGAAGCGACGATCGCACGAATCGTCGCGCGCACCGATCTGGCGTCGCAGGAGTGCGTGGATCAGCTTTTGCTCAGTGCGCTGGACGAAGGCGGCGACGACAATGTCACCGCGATCATCGTGCGCTGCGGCTGAAACTGCACGGCGGCAGGACTCACCCCATCCGGCGCCACACACACTTTCCGCCGGCACTCTTGTCCAGCGCATCGAGACGCTGTTCGTGCAAGGCCAGTTCGTCTCCCGCCGCGCGCAGCACCAGCGGTCGCGCGTGCAGGACCACAGGTGCGGCCACGACGCTGCCGGGCTGCTCGGCCGCACCTTCAAAGGCCAGATCCAGAGCGGCCTGTCCCGAGGTCATCGACAGGTAGACATCGGCCAGCAACTGGGCGTCGATCAGTCCGCCGTGCAGATCCCGCCGTGAATTGTCGACGCCGAGCCGCTTGCACAGCGCGTCGAGGCTGTTGCGCTGGCCGGGATAGCGCTCGCGCGCCAGCGCCAGCGTATCGAGCACGCTGCAGCGGTCGCAGAGCCGCCCCCGGCCCGCGCCGTTATCCAGGCGCGCCAGTTCGGCATCGAGGAAGCCGATGTCGAAACTGGCGTTGTGGATGACCAGTTCGGCACCGTCGACAAAGGCCAGGAACTCATCCGCCACGTCGGCGAAGCGCGGCTTGTCGAGCAGGAATTCGTCCTCGATGCCGGTGACCCGGCGGGCGCCTTCGTCGATCGCCCGATCCGGATTGAGATAGGTCTGGTAGTAACGGCCGGTGAGCCGGCGCTCGACCATCTCGATGCCGGCGATCTCGATCAGGCGATGCCCCTGGCGCACCTCCAGGCCGGTCGTTTCGGTATCGAGCACGATTTGCCTCATGCCCGGCCCCTCATCGATTCGGCCTGCTCGCGTGCGGCCTGGTCGACCCGTTCGTTTTCGGCATGTCCGTCATGGCCGCGCACCCAGCGCCAGCTCACCCGATGCGTGCCGGCCGCGGCGGACAGGCGCTGCCACAGATCCTGGTTCTTCACCGGTTTCCTGTCGGCCGTGCGCCAGCCGTTGCTGCGCCACCTAGGCACCCACTGCTCGATGCCCTGCATCACGTAGCGCGAGTCGGTGGTGAGTACGACATGGCAAGGGCGCTTCAAGGATTCCAGCGCAGCGATCGCCGCCATCAGTTCCATGCGGTTGTTGGTGGTGGCCGGATCGCCTCCAGCCACCATCTTTTCGCTGCCGCCGGCACGCAGCAGGGCAGCCCATCCACCCGGGCCGGGATTGCCCAGGCAGGCACCATCGGTAAATGCTTCCACTTCGCTCATCGTTGCTCGTTTCTTCCACGGAAAATCATGATGCCGAACTGCGCCGCGTACCGGGCGTCAGCCGACCGCTGACCGGCACATGCATCGGCACCGGCTTGATCCGCAATGGCGTCGCCATATGGCGCCGTTTGCGCGCAAAAAGCACATAGCCGCCACCGAAGGGGTTGGCGTGGTCCATCGGCGCGTCGGCAGCACTGGGCCACAGATGGCCTGCCCGGCGCATCCGCTCGACCTCCAGCCCTGCCCGCTGCAACCTCTTGATGAGCAGCAGCGGCATCTGCAGTACCTGCGGCGACTGGCGCATGTGCCAGTAAAACCACGGCGCCCATCCACTCACCGGGTGCACGCCGGTTACCACCAGCACGCCGCCCGGAGCAAGCACCCGGACGGCTTCGACGAGCAGCAGCGAAGCCACCGGCACCGCCTGCAGCGCATGCTGCAGCAGCACCAGATCGAATGCATCGTCGACAAAGGGCAACGGCTCGCCGATGGTTGCCTGCAAATCGCCCCGGTATTCGCCGCCATCCACCCGCAGCCGGGTCCAGCAGCCAAGCATCGGCAGGCCCGGCGTCGCATCATCGCGCGACACGCCCACCAGTAACGCATGGGTCCCGCTGCAGCGCTGCAAATCGGGCGTCACCACGCGCATCTGATCCTCCAGCAACCGCCGCAGCGGCTTGCTGGCATAGATGTCGTGGTCGCGGTGTCGACGCATGCGTACGGGCCGGTCTCGATCTGTTCGGACAGTGTAACGGCTGCCGGCAGCCGGCAGCAGGTCGCCGTGAGGATCCGGGGCTGCACCACGCCATGGAACGCAGGATCATCCCATTAACGCCCGGCTAACGAGCGGTCCGCCAAGCGTCTTTATAGTCGGGCTGACCGGATCCCTCATGCCTGCGTCGGGCTGCTGGCGTCCGGGCCGTGTTTGCGGAGTGCGCACAGGCCGGCATCGCCCTTCGCGGCGCTGCCATGGCGGAGATCCACCAGACTGCGGAGTCGATCTTGCACCTCGTACCGTTACCGGCATTTGCCGACAATTACATCTGGATGCTGCACGACGACGAGGGCCAGGCCATCGTGGTCGATCCGGGCGATGCCGCCGTGGTCGAGCACGCACTGGTCGAGCGGCAGTTGCAACTGCGTGCAATCGTGCTGACGCATCATCACCACGATCACATCGGCGGTGTGGCCGGATTGCTCGGCCAGCATGCGGTGCCGGTCTATGCGCCGGTCGATGACCGTATCGCCGAGGCGACCATCCGGGTGAGTGACGGCGAATCGATCGGGTTGACCTCGCCCAACGTCCGCTTCGAAGTGCTTGCCATCCCCGGCCACACCCTGAGCCATGTCGCCTACGTCGGGAATGGCTTGCTGCTGTGCGGCGACACCCTGTTCAGCCTGGGCTGCGGTCGGCTGTTCGAGGGCACCCCCGCGCAGATGCTCGCCTCGCTGGACCGCCTGTCGCAGTTGCCGGGAGCAACCCTGGTTTGCGCGGGGCACGAATACACCGAGGCCAACGGGCGTTTCGCGCGCATGATCGACCCCGGCAACCCGCATCTGCAGGCACGCCTGCAGGAAGTGGCCGGGCTGCGCGCCCGGCTACTCCCCACGCTGCCCAGTTCATTGGCGGACGAGCTGGCGTGCAACCCGTTTCTGCGCGTCGATTCCGCTGCGGTGGCGCAATGGTGCCGGCAGCAGCCGGACGGCACCGGCGATCGCGTCGCCCGCTTTGCCGCCCTGCGCGCCGCCAAGGACGCGTTCCGCTGACCGGAACGCGTCCTTGAGAGCTCCAGCGGGGCATCGCACGATAGAACCGGAAGCGGTGCGGTCAATTGCAAAACGCATCCGCGCGCATCCGAAAGGCGGCGCAGGCCGCCCCTCCGATGCGCCGCATGTACCCGCTGTCAAGCCATGCCGGCCTTCGGGTCCGCACCATAGGGGTTGCTGCCTTGATCGCCGTCGAGCACCAGCAGCACGATGATCCAGATCGTGCCGATCAGCGGTACCAGCGTGATCAACAGCCACCAGCCGGTTCTTCCGGTGTCATGCAGGCGACGCACGCCCACCGCAATGCCGGGCACCAGCAACGCCAGACTGTAGAGACTGGCGATCACCGGCAATCCGATGACCCTGCCGATGATGGCCACCACGATGAAAATGAGGATGTTCACCAGAAAGAACATCCAGTATTCGGTCCGCCGTGCACGGCCATCGAAATCCGCGTAGTGGTCCCTGACGCACTTCAGATACCAGTCGAAAAATCCCATTTCACCCCTCCCGTAAAATGATGTGAATCCGAGCCCCCGACGGACTATGCAGTGCATGCCTCGCAGCTGTCCAGCCTTGACCGGCGAGGTGCCCCCTGGCCGCCTCGGCCTGTTTGCCGAGCGACTCCCGCGGCCTACTTGATCAGCCGCAGTGTGAAGGGGTAGCGGTACCCCACGCCTTCATTCGCCTTGACCGCCGCGATGATGGTGAACACCAGCCATGCGATGCCGATGATCACCCACAACGGAATCGCAATGATCAAGCCGATGCCGAAGGTCATGATCGACAACAGCAGCAAGGCTACGAAGACGATCGCCACCGTGATGTTGAAGTTCAATGCTTCCTTGCCCTGGTCATCGACGAACGGCATGCTGTCCTTCTTGACCAGCCAGATGATCAGCGGGCCGATAAAAACCCCCCAACCACCCCCCAGGGCACCCGTGAGAAGCGCGCCAAGCAGTGCGGACAGATGGGCGAACATCGCCCACTGGCGTTGCTCGGCCGATGGCCCCCCGGCCAGCGACGGGTCGCCCGGCGAGGGTGGAATGACGGACTCGGGTGGCACGCTCATGCGATTCTCCTCAGCGTCGACAGTTCGCCGGCCCATGCCGGGCAAGTGGATGCTAGCAAGCCATACCCTCCTTGCCGAGTGAACTTGCGACACACAGATCCGACGACACAGCCTCTGGAGGCTTATTCCCCGGCCACGGTCATGCGTTCCAGCAGGATCGACCCGACGAGAATCTGCGAACGCCGGTCGACATCCGCCCCCACCGCCACGATACCGGCGAACATGTCGCGCAGGTTGGCGGCAATCGTGATCTCCTCGACCGGGTAGGCGATCTGGCCGTTCTCCACCCAGAAACCGGCCGCGCCGCGCGAATAATCGCCGGTGATGGTGGACACGCCCTGCCCCATCACCTCGGTCACCAGCAGGCCGCTGCCCATGCGCTTGAGCATGCCTGCGAAGTCGTCCCGGCCCGGCTCGACCACCAGGTTGTGGATGCCCCCGGCGTTGCCGGTCGATTCCAGCCCGAGCTTGCGCGCCGAGTAGCTGCCCAGCACGTAGCGCGCCAGCACGCCGCCTTCGATCAGGGCGCTGTCGCGGGTCGCCACGCCCTCGGCGTCGAAGCTGCCCGAGCCTTGCCCACGCAACAATTGCGGCCGCTCCATGATGTTCAGCCAGGCTGGCATCACCGGCTTGCCCACATGATCGAGCAGGAAACTGGCCCGGCGATACAACGCGCCGCCGCTGACCGCACCGACCAGGTGGCCGATCAGCCCGCGGGCCAGCTCCGGCACGAACAACACCGGGCACTGGCGGGTCGACAGGCTGCGCGCGCCGACTCGCGCCAGCGTGCGTTCGGCAGCCTTGTCGCCGAGTGCCTTCGCGCTCATGAAATCGCCGGCAGCGCGCACGCTGTCGTACCAGTAATCGCGTTGCATGCCGTCATCGTCGCCGGCGATTAGCGCCAGCGACAGCGAATGGCGAGTGCCGCGCTCGCGACCGACGAAGCCGTGCGAGTTCGCATACACCGACACTCCCTGGCTGGCCTGTACGCTGGCGCCGTCGGAATTGCTGATGCCCGCATGCGCGCGGCCGGCATCCTCGATCTCGATCCCCAGCTCGATCGCGCGCGTGGTGTCGATGTCCCACGGATGCCACAGGTCCAGATCGGGAAACGTCGTGGCCATGCGCGCCGCATCGGCCAGCCCGGATGCAGGGTCCGCCTCGGTGTGGCGGGCGATCGCGCAGGCCTGATCCAGGGTCGCCTGGATCGAATCGGGGTGCAGGTCGGCCGTGCTGGCCGAGCCCTTGCTTTGACCGAAGTACACGGTGAGGCCGAAGCCGCGGTCGCGGGTATGCTCGACCGTCTCCACCTCGCCCAGGCGCACGTTGACGCTCAATCCGGTATCGATGCTGGCCGCCACTTCGGCCTGGCTGGCGCCGGCGGCGCGGGCACGGCGAATCACGTCCTCGGCCAGCTCGGCGAGCCGGTCGAGTTCGTGTTCGCTGCGATCGGGCTGGCTGCGATCGGGCCGGCGACGGTCCTGGCTGATGGCGCGTTCGCTCACGTTGGGGTTTCCTGGGGTGTTGGCAGGTAGAATGGGCGGTCCAGAACCGCCGGTTGTCCGATCGGGACCGGGCGTCCACGGACGCCCAGAGCCCCAGATGGGGTCGCCGCGGCGAAATGCAAAGAGCTGCGGAGAACGCGATGCAACCTGCCGCCGGCATCTATCGTCACTACAAGGGCCAGCGCTATCGCGTGCTGGGCACGGCGCGTCACAGCGAAACGCTGGAGCTGCTGGTGGTCTATCAGGCGCTGTACGGCGACCACGGCTTGTGGGTACGCCCGGCGCCGATGTTCAACGAAACCATCGAACTCGACGGTGCACCGGTTGCCCGCTTCGCGCTGGAGCAGGCCGAACGGCCTGACAGCGACGACCTGCACCTCTGATCCGCCGCCTTATCCCCAGGAACCGGAACCCGTGACCCCCAGCCACAACACGACCGACCCGTCCGACCAGGATTACGGCCCCAGCCGCACCCAGCAACGCCGCGAAGCGCTGGCCGTGCTGGCACTGGCCACTCAATTGCTCGAACTGCCGGCCAGCCGGCTGGCCAGGCTTGAGCTGCCTGACGACGTGCGGCACGAGATCGACGTCACCCGCCGCATCACCTCGCACATCGCACGCAAGCGCCAGCTCGCCTTTCTGGCCAAGGTCATGCGCCGCCATGGCGATGAGGCCTTCACGTCGGTGCGCGCGGAACTGGGCGAAAACCGCGAAAAGCAACGCCAGGAAAACGCCGCCATGCATCGGCTCGAGGCGACACGCGATCGACTGCTCGGCGAGGACGAAACCGCACTCTCCGAACTGATCGCGCAGCACCCGCAGATCGATCGCCAGCACCTGCGCTCGCTGATCCGCCAGGCGCGGATCGAGCGCGACGGCAACAAGCCGCCACGGGCCTATAGGGAAATCTTCCGGTTGCTCAGGGAACTGCCCGGACCAGGATCGGACAGCGACGTGGATTGACCCGGTGCCTCAGGCCCGCCGCCATGACAGGCAGCGCAGCAGCCAACCATCCGTCGAAGCCCTTCTGCGCCATCCGGCTTGCGCCAGGAGCCCGGGCGGCTGAAACACAAGCCGGGGTGATGCAAGGTGATGGGTCCGACTCGCCTGCAGGCCCATCCGGCTCCTGCCTGAGCCTCGGCGTTTCGTCAAAATAGCGAAGCGCCCCGGGCGGGGCGCTTCGCCGCAGCCAGCTCCAGCCGGTTTTTATACGCAGACTCGCACAGACTGTTACGCCGGCCGTTTCCCGAATCAGACACGTCGATCAAGCTGCCGTGACGTCCTCGGCCTGCAGGCCCTTCTGGCCCTGGACAACCCTGAAACTCACCTTCTGCCCTTCCTGCAGGCTCTTGAAACCCGAGCCGCTGATGGCACGAAAATGCACGAACACATCAGGGCCGCTTTCACGGCTGATGAAGCCGAAACCCTTTGCGTCGTTGAACCACTTGACTGTACCAATTTCACGATCCGACATGACTCACTCCGATCCATTCGAGACGCTGAGACAAACCGACCCGCGCGGGTCGACGACTTACTGGGCATGCCGGAGCCGAGTGTAACGATGCGGATTCAGGAAACCTCGCACCGGGCACGCACTTGACCAAGCAGACGCAGTACGCCAAGCATAACGGAAATTGGATATGCGAGTGGTTTGTCAAGCGATTTTTTACCGGGCCTGTCCCGACCGGCCCCGGCATCACTGCAGGGCCCTCCTGAAGCCTGTCGAGGCGATCAGACCGCGCTCACCTCGTCGGCCTGCAGGCCTTTCTGGCCCTGCACGACATTGAACGAGACCTGCTGGCCTTCCTGCAGGCTCTTGAAACCGCTGCCGGTGATCGCGCGAAAATGCACGAATACATCCGGGCCATTGTCACGCGCAATGAAACCGAAGCCCTTGGCATCGTTGAACCACTTGACTGTACCAATCTGACGATCAGACATCTTGATCACTCCACAAGGTTTATAAACCCGACCCGCACAGGCGTAGCCGACTTGACCGGCATGCAAGGAAACAACCCTGGGTGAACGATGAGACAGATCCCGGATCAGCTGCATCGGGCCACAAGACACTGGTGAACCCGGCAAACACAGTGGGCGGATGATAACGGCGGAATGTGCGGGATACGAGATGTGGCAAGCCCGCCGCAATGAATGTCGCGCCGCCGAAAGTCACGAACTGTGCATGCAATTCATTTTTCCTATACCTTGAATCGTGTTTGATGCGAATCGGTTATCCCCTCATTCCGGCAACCCGGCCGACACGCTGCGCATTTTGAAGGAGAGCACGATGATGCCCGCCCTGCCACGCCTGATTCTGGCCACCGCGATCGCCAGCCTCGCATTGACCGGTTGCGCGGACAGATCGGCCACCCGGGCCAGCACGGTCGCCGCAAACTCCAGGCCCCCGGCTGCCGCCGCCGGCCGCACGCATCATCCTCACCGCCCCGCGATCAATCTGCCCGACAGGACCGGCATCGCCGCCTGCGACGATTACCTGTCCAGCTATATCGCCTGCCATCGCGCAGCGGGCATCTTCACGCCGGATCAGCTGCCGGAACGTTATCAGACCATGCGCAACAGTCTGCTGCGCGATTCGCTGAACCCGGACATGCGCCCCCAGCTTGCAACCCGCTGCAACTCGCTGGCCAGGCAATTGCGCGAGGCGCTGCACGGCAAGTCTTGCGAAGTGAACCCGGCACCGGCCAGCAGCGCGCCCTGACCCTTCGCGCCTGTCGGACCATTCGTCGTCCAGGTTCGAAGGGCCGGCACCCGGCCACTCAAACCCCGGCACGCCATGCCGCGCGCAACGCCGCCGCCAGCGCCGCGGGCCGAGTGCGGCCGATGCGGATTTCCGGCGTGCCGTGCCAGCGGGCGAAACGAGCCATCGCCGTCGCCAGGGCATGTACCAGTGCCGGCCCAGGCTCCACCCCCGGCTCGAGAAACACGCTCTTGATCTCCAATACCGCTGCACCGCGATGTGCCTTGGCGTCCAGTCGCCCGACCAGCCGGCCACGATGCAGGATCGGCAACACGAAGTAGCCATGACGCCGTCGGGCGGCCGGCGTATAGCACTCGAGGGTGTACTCGAAATCGAACATGGCCAGCAGCCGGGTCCGATCCCATACCAGGGGATCGAACGGCGACAGCAACGCCGTATGTGTCGCGCGCAGGCGGCCCCGCAACGCTTTGTCCAGCGAATCGACATGATCGCGATGCACATAACCGGGGGTCTTCCACCCCTGCACCGACACCGCCAGCAGATCGCCGCTGGCCAGCAGCGGGGCCAGATCGCGGTCGGTTACCGCCGGTCGCAGACGATGGTAATCGGCAATCCAGCCGGCTGGCACGACCCCCAATGCGCGCACGCTGTCGGCAATGAAGCGTTGTCGCATGACCTGCGGCGAAACCTCACTGACATGAGGGTCGAACGGAGGATCGAGCCGTGCCAGCACGTTTTCGGCCAGATCGTACACACGCTGGAAATTCTCGCGCCGCGCCACCATCAACTCGCCCAGCGCGAACCAGGCTTCGAGCCAGCGCTTTTCCGGCTTCCACTCCCACCAGCCTGGCTTTCCCGCAGCGTCGGCACCCGGTTGGCGGGCGAAATCCGCCGCACGCACCGGGCCGCAGGCACCGATGCGGACCAGCAGCGCATCCATGTCGGCCCGTTGCTCGCGGTGCATCCGCACGGCATGCCGGTGTGCCCAATGATGCATGCGCTGGTCGCGTGCGCGCCGGTGCCGGCCGATATCGGCCGCCGTGACAAAGCACGCCTCATGCGCCCAGCACTCGGCCAGCCGCCCCTGTTCGAGCGCTTCGTCCAGCCAGGCCATCGGGTAATCGCCCAGACGCGAATGCAGCACCAGATACGGACTGCGGGCGACCACGTGGATGGTGTCTATCTGCAGCATGCACATGCGTTCGATCGCCGCCACCACGTCATCGCGCCGAGGCCGCCGCCGCAGCGGCTGCAGCAACCCCTGCGCAGCCAACTGCAGAAGACGCGCCTGCGCCAGGCTCAGCGATGGGCGACCGGCTGCATCCGGCCTCAACGACACGGCATCTTCACGGGCAAGTGGACACGATGTTGAGCCTGCATTGGTGCAATTCCCGATAGCTTGATCCCGCCCTCATCCGCGGCGGCAATGATCCACCCCGTCCCGAACCGGTTCCGGCACCATCGCAACTTTCAGGCACGTATTCTGGCATGGAGTAATGACATGAAATCCCAAAAGTTGCTGTTCGCCACCCTCGCCGCGACCGGACTGCTGTTCGCCGGCAACCTGATCGCCCAGCAAACGCCTGCACCCGCGCCGGCCGCTTCCAGCCCATCGGCCGCCACGCCGCCGGCCACGGCGGTTTTCCAGACACCTCAGGGCGAGCTCACGATACGCAGCGTCGCCGCACCGGTCCCGTCTTTCGGACCGCCACCGTCATTCAAGCAGCTGTCCGCCGGCGGCAAGGCCATAACCGCGGAGCAGGCCGTGGCTTACCCGCCATTGGCCAATGATTTCATCCACGCCGACAGCAACAAGAACGGCAGCATCAGCAAGGCCGAGTACGAACGCTGGGCCAAGCAACTCTAGCCTGTCGCGCATTCGCCGGTTGCCGCGCCGACGACAACGGGTGCGGGATCTGCCCGGGAACACGGACTGACTCGACCAAAACCACTGGTTTAGACTTTCGGTGCGTTCGGCGCACATGGCCGATTGTCCCGGAACCCGCATGAAGACTCATTTTGTTGCCGTGCCGCTGGCACTGGCGGTTATCGTGCTTGCCACGCCGATCCAGGCGCAGAATCCGGATCCGACCGACATTCGCGGCTGCACGGCCATTGAAAACGACGCGCAACGACTGGCCTGCTACGACAAAGCCACCGGCCGGGCAGGCCTGCCTGTCGCGCAGAAACGGAACCGTCCGCCCGAGAATGCATCGGGCATTTCCGCTCATGCCGGCACGGGCGGCGGATCGGTCGCCGCGGCCGATGGCGGCAATGAAGTCGCACGCCCGCTGTCATTGCTCGACAGCCGCTGGGAACTGACGCCGCAAAGCAAGCTCGGCACCTTCAACATTCGCGGCTACAAGCCGGTATATGTGCTGCCGGTCTTCTTCACCAGCAACCAGAACAGCCGGCCGCGCAGCCCGAATCCCGACAATACGCTGCCGCAGAGCCAATCGCTGGACAATGCCGAGGCGAAATTCCAGCTGAGCCTGAAGTCCAAGGTCTGGCAGGGCGTATTCGGCGGCAGCGGCGACCTGTGGGTGGGTTATACCCAGTCCTCGCGCTGGCAGGTCTACAACACGAAATTGTCGCGTCCGTTTCGTGAAACCAATTACGAGCCCGAAGCGATACTCGTGTTCGGCACCCACTACGAGTTGTTCGGCTGGAGCGGCCGACTGCTCGGCATCGGTGTCGACCACCAGTCGAACGGCCGCAGCAACCCGTCGTCGCGCAGCTGGAACCGGGTGGTCGCCGACATCGGCCTCGAACGCGACGGCTGGACCGTGATGTTCAGGCCGTGGTGGCGCATTCCCGAATCACGGCGCACCGACGACAACCCCGACATCAGCAACTACATGGGGCGCGGCGAGGTGCAGGTGATCCATGAATGGCATGGACAGGAGTTCGGCATGCTGCTGCGCCATTCGCTGCGTGGCGGAAGCAACAGCCACGGCGCGGCGCAGTTCACCTGGAGCTTTCCGCTGGCCGGCAATGTGCGCGGCTACATGGAGGTGTTCAAGGGTTACGGCGAAAGCCTGATCGACTACAACCACGATGCCACCTATGTCGGCATCGGCATATCCCTGCTCGACTGGTATTGAGCCGGGTCAACGGCGAAGGCCCGGCGATTCGACATCGCCGGGCCTTCGCGGTGCCGGGGCGCCGCAACGCCGCGAAACAGCGATCAGTGGTGATGACCGCCTGCGCCGTGCACATGGCCGTGGGCCAGCTCCTCTTCGGTGGCCGCGCGCACGCCGGTCACTTCGATGGCGAAATGCAGGGTCTTGCCGGCAAGCGGATGATTGCCGTCGATGAACACCTTGTCGCCCTCGACCCGGCTCACGGTGACATTGATTTCGCCTTGCGGGCCGCGACCCTGGAACTGCATGCCGGGCTGGATGTCCTCGACGCCCTGGAAGGCCGAGATGGGCACTTCCTGCATCAACTGGGCATGGCGCACGCCATAGCCTTCTTCGGGTGTCACGTCGGTGCTGAATTTGTCGCCGCTCCGGCGGCCTTCCATACGCTTTTCCAGGCCGGGAACGATCTGGCCGCTGCCATGCAGATAGGTCAGCGGCTCGCGGCCTTCGGAACTGTCGATGACCTGGCCCTGGTCATCGGTCAGCGTGTAGTGGAAGGCAGCAACGGAATTCTTGGCAATCTGCATGAGCGTCTCGCGAACAGGTTCAAATCCGCCGGCCAGGAGCCTGTCGGACTTTGGTCGGCCGGGCTGCGAATCCGTCTGTGCGGTCCCTATTTCCGCCGCTTCCTGGCCCATGGAACCACCATGAGCCGGCGAAGCGTCGAAAATCGGTCCTTGCACAGCCGCATTCTCGCCTCGACCACCAAAGTCCGACAGGCATCCTGGATGCCGGCACGAGGTTGCGAGTCTAGCAGAACGATCAAAATCCACTCCGCTGCAAGCCCCGGCGGGATTGGCGATACTGCGCGCATGATTTCGCCACCGGGTTGCGGTCATCGCCACGGCCATCGCGCAGCATGTCTGTTGCTGGCCTGCGCATGGCTGCTTGCGGCAACGTCGTCGAGCGCATCCCCGGCAACCGGCGCCGCCGGCACCACGGCACTGGCGGCGCAGATCGACGCACAGATCAACCAACCCCGCTTTGCCGCCGCCCGTTGGGGCATTGCGGTGGCCTCGCTGGACAGCGGACGCATCGTGTACGCGCACCGCGCCGATCAACTGCTGCAGCCAGCCTCGACCGCCAAATTGTTCACCGCCGCGGTCAGCCTGGCCGTGCTCGGCCCGGATTACCGCATTCCCACCCGGCTGCTCGGTCATGACCGCATCCGTCATGGTCGTCTGGACGGTCCACTGGTGCTGTACGGCATGGGCGACCCCACCCTCGGAACTGCCGGCAGCACCGCTTGGGCCGACCAACTGGCAAGCCAGCTGGCCGCACGCGGGGTACGGCTGGTGCATGGGGATCTGATTGCCGACGACAGCTATTTCGCCAGTCCGCCGTTCGGCAGCGGCTGGGAAGCTGACGATCTGCAAAGCGGGTTCGCGGCACCGCCCTCGGCGCTCAGCGTGCAGGAGAACGTCGTCGCCGTCACGGTCAGTCCCGGCGCCCGCGTCGGGCTTCCGGCCAGCCTGGATTTCGCCCCCGCCGATGCCGGGCCACCGCTGTTCGGGAAGCTGACCACCGGCGCGCCGGGCATGCCGAGCGATGTCAATCTGTATCGCGCACCCGGCGACGCCGGGCTTCATGCATTCGGCACGATTGCGCTCGACTCGCCGCCGCAGCATTTCAGGCTGGCGGTGCCGGACCCTGCCCTGCTCGCGGGCAGGCAGCTGCAGCGGGCATTGGCACGCCAGGGCATCCGGATCAGCGGCGAGCTGCGGGTATTGCACTGGCCGCAGGACGATGCGGCCCTGCTGGCACATGCCGGAACCCTTGCCGAAGTGCTGTCGCCGCCGCTGCTGGATATCCTGCAACGCGGCCTGAAGCGCTCGCAGAACCTGTACCTGCAAAACCTGTTGCTGAGTGTCGGCGCACGCGCCAAGACCACGGCGGCACCGGCGGCGGCGACCGGGTTCAAAAGCACTGAGGCATGGGGCATCAAGGCATTGCATGAGTTGCTGGCCAAGATCGGCATTCCACCCGCGGCCAGCTTGCTCGATGACGGCGCCGGGCTGTCGCGCAGCGACCTGGTCACGCCGGATGCGCTGGTGCGCCTGCTCCAGTACCTTGCCGCGCAACCTTATGCCGCAAAGCTGCGCGAAGCGCTGCCGGTCGCAGGCAGGGACGGTACGCTGATCAACCGCATGCGCGGCACCGCGGCCGAAAACAACGTGCACGCCAAGACCGGCAGCATGACTTACGTGCACAGCCTTGCCGGCTATGTCACCACTGCCGCCGGCGAACGGCTGGCATTCGCGATCATGCTCGACAACGACGATCCGCCCGCGCAGGGGCCCGGCGCGAGCAGCGACGTGGATGCGATTGCCGTGCTGCTGGCAAACTTTCGCGGCAACCGTTGAAACAACGATCCCGACAGGCTCCCGGCTCAGCTGCGCAGTCGCGCCAGCGTGTCCTTGCCGATTTTCTCCGGCGTATCGGTGGACGCATAGCGCTTGACCACCTGACCGTCCGCACCGACCAGGAACTTGGTGAAGTTCCACTTGATCGACTCGCTGCCGAGGATGCCCTTGCCCTCGCTCTTCAGCCACTTGTACAACGGATCGGCGTTGTCGCCATTCACCTCGATCTTGGCGAACATCGGGAAGGTCACATCGTACTGGGTGCTGCAGAAGCTCTTGATCTCGTCTTCGTCGCCGGGTTCCTGGTGACCGAACTGGTCGCACGGAAAACCCAGCACCACCAGCCCCAGGTCGCGCTGGTCCTGCCACAGCGTTTCCAGCCCCCGGTATTGCGGGGTGAAGCCGCACTTGGATGCGACATTGACGATCAACAGCGTCTTGCCGCGCCATGCGGCGAGCGAACGCTGGTTGCCGTCGATGTCACGGACGCTGAAATCGTAGACGCTGGACATGGCTGGAGCCCCGTTTGCGTGAATCCGATCCGCCAGTGTACGCCATTGCCCGCAGCGCACCAGCGCACGACGTCCGGGCACCCGGGACAAGCGGATCCGGAGCGCATTTGTGGGAGCGCACTGTTGCGGGAGCGAATCAGTCCTGCGCCGCGGGAATTTCAAAAACCTGGCGCAGATAGGCCACGTAGGCCTTGTCCTCGCACATGTTCTTGCCCGGCGAATCGCTGAGCTTGGCCACCGGCTGGCCGTTGCAGCGGATCATCTTGATCACGATCTGCAGCGGCGTCGGCCCGACGTCGTTGCTGAGATTGGTGCCCACCCCGAACGCGAGCAGGCAGCGGCCGCGGAAATGCTCGTACAAACGCATCACCTTGGGGATGTCCAGGCCGTCGCTGAACACCAGGATCTTGCTGCGCGGATCGACCCGGTTCGCCCGGTAATGCGCCAGTATTTTCTCGCCCCACTCGAACGGGTCGCCGGAATCGTGCCGGGTGCCGTCGAAGAGCTTGCAGAAATACATGTCGAAATCGCGCAGGAATGCGTTCAGTCCGTAGACGTCCGAAAGCGCGATGCCGAGATCGCCGCGATATTCCTTCGCCCACGCATCCAATGCCGCCACTTGCGAGTCGCGCAGACGCGGCCCCAATGCCTGATGCGCCTGCAGGTATTCGTGCGCCAGCGTGCCCACCGGGGTCAGCCCGAGCTTGCGCGCCAGCCACACGTTGCTGGTGCCGGCAAGCTGCGTGCCCAAGCCGTCGCGCAAGGCCGTCACCACTTCCTCCTGCCATGTCCGCGAATAGCGTCGGCGGGTGCCGTAATCGGCGATCCGGCAACCGGCGTAATCCGGCGTGTCGCGCAGCAGTGCCATTTTCGCCTGCAGCCGCCGGCGCCCTTCGGCCAGATCCAGCCCGGCGCTGGTGTTGCGGAAATACACCTCGTTGACGATCGCCAGCAACGGCACCTCGAACAGGATCGTATGCAGCCACGGCCCCTTGATGCGGATCTCGATCTCGCCGTTGCCCGCGGCGGACGGGGCGATATCGACATATTTCTCGTTGAGTTGGAACAGGCCCAGAAAATCGACGAAGTCGCTCTTGATGAAGCGCCAGGTACGCAGATAGTCCAGCTCCGGCGGCGTGAAGCGCAGCCGGCACAATGCCGCCAGCTCGGCGCGGATCTCGTCGATGTACGGCACCAGGTCGATACCGGGGTTGCGGCACTTGAAGCGATACTCGACCTGCGCGGCCGGATACTGGTGCAGCACCACCTGCATCATCGAAAACTTGTACAGGTCGGTATCAAGCAGCGAATCGATGATCATGGCGGCTCTGGTGCAGACAAGGGAGCGCAACAGGAAAGTACCCGCGCAATTATCCATGCCCACGCATGCAAGATGCGAATCGCGATGACCGTGGCTCGGCCGGCGGATGACACGGCTGCCGGGAGTCCGCCGGACGCGCACAAAAAAACTCCACGCACCAGGGGAGGATGCGCGGAGTCTGTCAGGCGGTCTCCTGGGGAGGAAGGACCGGCCCCTCAGTGATGCGATACCGCTGCATCACTTCCTGTCGCCGTCACGGCGATATGTGCAGTTAGTGTGGCCGCAGGCGTGAACGTTCAAGGCCCGCAGGCATCCTGTTCAGGCTGGCTACAGGCGACCGGCGTGATTGCCGGGCAAAGGCCGCCAGATACAACCTGAGTCATCGCGGAACTCACGATGAAACCGCTCCTGCGCTGCTGCCTGCCGCGGCTTTGCCTGTCTCGGCACACGCCGCTGCCGCCGAATGGCTCAGAGCATGCCGGTTTCCAGCTTGGCCGCGTCGGACATCATCGAGTGGCTCCACGGCGGGTCGAACACCAGATCCACTTCGGCCTCGCTGATCGTGGGGATCATCTCGAGTTTGGTGCGCGCGTCGTCCACCAGGATGTCACCCATGCCGCAACCCGGTGCGGTCAGCGTCAGCTTCACATATACCTTGCGTGCACCGTCGGCGACCTGTTCGAGGCTCAGATCGTAGACCAGGCCCAGTTCGACGACATTGACCGGGATCTCCGGGTCGAACACGGTTCGCAACTGGTCCCATGCCAGTTTCTCCACATCCGCATCGGTGGCGTCGGCGGCCACCTCGATCGGCGCCGGCGGCTCCTTGCCCAGCGCATCGGCATCCGATCCGGCAATCCGGAACAGGTTGCCTTCCACATACACGGTGAAGCTGCCGCCCAGCGCCTGGGTGATGTAGCCGATCTGGCCGGCGGGAAGGTTCACCACTTCTCCTTGCGGCACCATCACTGCGTTGCAGTCACGCAACAGGGTGAAAGGCTCGCTGCTCAGACTGAAACCGCTCATGCCAATCCTCAACCCGAATGGCACTTACTTAAGCGCCGTCATCCCCGCGAAAGCGGGGATCCAGTGTCTTTGTGTAACCTGAAAACGGCCGAAGGCGCCGGATTCCCGCTTTCGCGGGAATGACGGAAAACGAGGCTTCACGCTTAAGTAAGTGCCATTCATCCTCAACCCCGCTTTTTCGGTCCACGTCTGCGGATACCACAAGACATCGTATCCATTATGCCGGCCGGTGAGCGGGGCCGCCTGCTCCAGATCAGGCCGCCACGGACTGCGCAGCCGCAAACCACGCCGGTGCCCATCGTCTTCATGTGCGTCCTGCAGCCGACAATCACAAGGCCTGACCGCCTTGCGCCGACGACACGCTATCATCGATGTCTTGCCAGATGGATCCATGCATGTCCCCCGATGTCTTGCCCTGCGATTGTCGATGAGCGTGCGCTCCCTGTTGAAGGCCGCCTTCACCGTATTCAGCGCCGCCATGCTCGGGCTTGCCGCGGGTGCGCTGTGGATGGTTGCGACGCTTTACCTGCGCCAGCTGCTGCCCTGGCTGGTCGTGCCGATCGGCGCGCTGCTGGCGTGGACGATTCGTCATATGGTGCTGCGCCCCGGGATGGGCGTCGCGGCGCTGGCCGCACTGGCAACCGCGCTGGCGACGCTGTACATGAACCTGCTGCTCGCGGTCACGCGGATCGCCGGCGAAATGGGCATGGGCCTGATCGACGCGCTGCGTACGGCCGGCGCCGGCATGCTGTGGCAACTGGCACGTCTGGCGCTGACGCCGCTGGATATCGGATGGTTCGCCGCCGGTATCGTGCTGGCCGCCATGATCGCCGCACGGCCCGCGCGACGTCGCCTGCCGCCGCAGGCACAGCCGTAACCAACCCTGGCCGGAACCTTGCGGTCGGGCAGCATGGATCGCTGACCGAAAGCGGGCAAACCCGCGCCGTCCTCGTGCCGACCGTCACCGGCACGCCGATAGTGCCCGGACCGGTTCAGTGTGTGGCGAGCCAACCCGATGCGATCGCCGCCACCTCGGCGGCGCTCAAGGTCCGGGTGTCGACGGCACTGTTGGACGGCCCGTAAGGCCCGTATTTTTCCGCCGGGGTCACCGAGAACAGACCGAGCGTCGGCGTGCCGCTGGCAACGGCCAGATGCATCACCCCGCAGTCGCCGCTGATCACGGCCTGCATGTTCGCGATCACCGCGGCCAGCCGCACCAGATCGCGCGTGTAGTAGGCGGGAAATTTTTCGCCCAGCTGCGAGCGGCCGTGATCGGCCACCAGCTCGACGATGCGCACATCCGGCTGCTGGTTCTGCAATACGTCGAGAAATTGCATCCACCAGTCCGTGTCATAGCGCTTGGCACCGGTGGCATTGGCAAAGATGCCCACGACCCGCTGCCGCGGCACCGGCGCACCGAGAATGCTTGCCAGCGCCTGCCGGGCCTGCTCCCTGTCATCGTCCGACAGCCGCATGTTGAGGGGCGGATACGCCCGGTGCACTGTGCCGGCGTAGGCGGTTCGCAACAGGAACACCGCGCGCTGCGCGAAATGCTCCGGATACGGCAAGCCGTGCCATGGCGACTGCTCGCCGGCCCGTTCATCCGGAAACCCCAGCTTGAAACGGGCATCGACGATCGCCAGCAGCAAGCGGCCCGACTGCGAACCGTTGCTGGCATCGATCGCAAGGTCGTAGCTGCTGCCCCGCAACTGCCGCAGCAGTTTGACGCTCAGCCACAGATGGCGGGCGATCCTCGATGGCAGGCTGATGATCCGGCGCACCAGGAAGCGATTGCCGAACAGGATGCCGGCCGCGTGGCCTGCGCTGATGATGTCGATCTCGGCGCCGGGGTACAGCGCCTCCACTTCGGCCAGCAGCGGGCTGATCAGCAGCGCGTTGCCGAGGCGGTGATTCGGCCTGCAGACGAGCACGCGATGGATGCCGCGTACGGGCAGCTGACCCGGCTCGCACAGCACGCGGCCCACGCCGCCGAACAGGCCCGCAAAAAAACGTCCGACCACCCGGTGCCGCAGGGCATCCCAGCGACGCTCAGGCATCCCTGCCGGGGCGCTGGCGGGAGGGATCTTGTCGTGGTCGCAAGCACTGGAAAGCGGGTGTTGCACGGTCATTCATCCTGCAGGGCACGCCGCCAAGTATGCATGAACGGCTGCTCCGCCAATTCGGTCACGAGGCCGCGAAGGCACGGCGCCCGCTCCGCGCCGGGCCGGCGCGGAGCGACGCGGCAGCCACCGGGACTCAGTCGTCCAGCGTCTTCAATTCGTTGACCAGCTGGCCCACGGCCGCCTGGCCATCGCCGTAGAGCATGCGCGTGTTGTCAGCGTAGAACAGCGCATTCTCGATGCCGGCAAAACCGGTGCCCTTGCCGCGCTTGACCACGATGACGTGTCTGGAGTCGCCGACGTCCAGGATCGGCATGCCGTAGATCGGCGAGGCCGGATCGGTCCTGGCCAGCGGGTTGACCACGTCATTGGCGCCGATCACCAGCGCCACATCGGTCACCGCGAACTCCGGATTGATGTCGTCCATGTCGGCGATCAGGTCGTACGGCACGCCGGCCTCGGCCAGCAGCACGTTCATGTGGCCGGGCATGCGGCCGGCCACCGGGTGGATCGCGAACTTCACCTTCACCCCGCGCTTGATCAACAGCTGCGCGAACTCCCAGACCTTGTGCTGCGCCTGCGCCACCGCCAGCCCGTAGCCGGGCACGATCACCACGCGCTCGGCGTACGCCATCATCACCGCCGCGTCGCTGGCCTCGACCGGCTTCTGCGCGCCGGCGATCGCCTGCGCCTCGCCACCTGCCGCGCCGAAGCTGCCGAACAGCACGTTGCCGATCGAGCGGTTCATCGCCTTGGCCATCAGCTGGGTCAGCAAGGTACCGGCCGCGCCGACCACCGTGCCGGCGATGATCATCGCCTCGTTGCCCAGCACGAAACCCTCGAACGCCACCGCCAGGCCGGTGAACGCGTTGTACAGCGAGATCACCACCGGCATGTCGGCACCGCCGATCGGCAGCGTCATCATCAGGCCGAACAGCAGCGCCAGCACGAAGAACGCCACGATCAGCGCCGCGCTGGCATGGCCGCTGGCCAGCAGCACGCCGACCATTACCGCCGCTGCCAGCAGCAGCAGGTTGACCGCGCGCTGCCCGGGGAAGATGAAGCGCTTGTCCAGCCAGCCCTGCAGCTTGGCGAACGCAACCAGCGAACCGGAGAAACTCACCGCGCCGATCAGCGCGCCGAGCACGCCGAGTGCCAGCTCGACCGGCGCCAACTGCGCGGCCACGGGGACCGCCGGCGCACCGCCCACCGGTGGCAGCAGCGCCAGACTGCGCACATAACCGATCAGCTCGACCGCGCCGATCGCCGCCGCGGCACCGCCGCCCATGCCGTTGTAGAGCGCCACCATCTGCGGCATCGCGGTCATCGCCACGCGCTTGCCGGTCCACCAGGCGGCGCTGACGCCGATCAGCACGGCGGCGGCGATCAGGCCGATGTTGTGCAGGCCCGGCAGGAAGAACGTGGCCAGCACGGCCAGCAGCATGCCGTAGCCGGCCCACACCACGCCGCCTCGGGCCGTGCGCGGCGAACTCATGCGCTTGAGGCCCAGGATGAACAGCAACGCGGCAAGGAAGTAGCACGCCTTGATCAAGGTCGGCAGCCAGTTCATCACTTGGTCTCCTTGCCGGCATCGGGCTTGCTGGACTTGAACATCTCCAGCATCCGCTCGGTCACCACGTAACCGCCGGCGGCATTGCCGGCACCGAGCAGCACGCCGACGAAGCCGACCGCCACCTCGAACGGCGTATGCGCATGGCCCAGCGCGATCATCGCGCCGACCAGCACGATCCCGTGAACGAAGTTGGAACCGGACATCAAGGGTGTGTGCAGGATCACCGGTACCCGCGCGATGATCTCGTAGCCGGTAAACGCGGCCAGCATGAAGATGTACAGTGCCAGAAACCCGTCGATCATGACCCCACCCCGTCAAGACTCAAATGTCCGTCCATCATATCGGTTGCCGGTCAACCTGTGCGAGTCTGTCGCGTTGAACGCAGGGACCGAACCGATGGAGCCCGAGGATGCGTCTCCCGACCATGTGCGCATACAGGCCATGAGCAGCATGGTTGGCACGCTCGATACGAACAGGCTGGTCGAAGGCGGGCTGGCCGAAGGCGCATGCGCGACGCCTGCCACGCTGGACGCGTTTCTGGCCCAGATCGAGCGGCGTGCCTTTCGCATGGCAGAGCTGCAGCTTCGCCATCGCGAGGACGCCATGGATGCGGTGCAGGACGCCATGCTGCGGCTGGTCAGGCATTACCGCGACAAACCTGCCGGGGAATGGCCGCTGCTGTTCTGGGGCATCCTGCGCCGGCGCATCGTCGACCTGCAGCGCCGCCGCAAGGTGCGCTCGATCATGGTGGGCTGGCTCGCTGGCGGCCGTGACGCGGACGGCGACGAAATGCCGTCGTGGGAGCCGGCCGACCCGGCCCCCGGCCCGCTCGACCGGCTGCACGACGCGCATTCGTATGCCGACCTGGCCACCGCCGTCAGACGGCTGCCGCAACGCCAGCGCGAGGCCTTCGTGCTGCGCATGCTGGAGGATCTGGACGTGGCGGAAACCGCACAGGCCATGGGCTGTTCCCAGGGCAGCGTGAAGACCCACCTCTCGCGCGCCATGCACCATCTGCGCGACCAATTGGAGGACTGGCGATGAACTTGCCCGGCAACCCGAACGACCGGCACATCGAACAACGCGCCCGCGAGCTTTATCGCGAGGCCTGCCGGCGGATCGACCCGGTCACCGCCGGCCGCCTGCGTGCGGCCCGCCGGCAGGCGCTGGAAACGGCACATGCGCCACATCGCCGGTTTTCCCGCTGGCTGATCCCCGGCGGTGCGCTCGCGGTGCTCGCACTGGCCACGCTGATGGTGTGGCGGCCGCTGCCGCACGGCACGGCAGCGTCTTCGGTGCAACCCGGCGGCAGCTACGACGCCGGCACCGGAACGGACAACGAACTGCCGCCGGATGCCGACAAGACCGACCCGAACCTCTACCAGAACCTCGACTTCTACGGCTGGCTGGCTGCCAACGACAGCCGTCCGGCGAACCGCTGAGCCATGCCTCGATTGCGCCTCCCGCTGCTGCCCATGCTGCTCGCCGCATTGCTCGGCAGCGCCTTTGCCACGCCCGCATTCGCGCAGGATGCGCCGTCACCGCCGGTCACGGAACTGCCGCCACCCGCGCGCCCATGGCGCAGCCTCACGCCGGCCGAACGCGAGATGCTGGCACCGCTGCGCGAGAAATGGGACACCCTGGCGCCACGCAGGCAGGCGCACATGATCGAACGCGCCGGACACTGGGCCACGCTGCCGCCGGCAAGGCGCGAGGAAATACGCCAGCGCATCGCCCGCTGGCAACAAATGACGCCGGCCGAGCGCAAACAGGCACGCGAGAACATGCGCAAATTCCGCCTGCTGACGCCGCAGCAACGCGAACAGCTGCATGCCACCTTCGAACGCTTCCAGCAGTTGCCGCCGGCACAGCGCGAAAAGCTGATCCGCCAATGGCGTGCGCTGCCTCCCGCCGAGCGCCTGCATTGGGACGAGCGGCGCGGCCACGACCGCCCACCGCCACCGGATAGCCCCGAGCGGCCATGACCTGCCTGGCGCGGAGCGGCATGGGCTCTTGTAGGAGCGCACCTTGTGCGCGAATGCTTTTCGCCACGTGGCGGAAAACATCGCGCACAAGGTGCGCTCCTACGCGTTGAAGCGGGTTTCGCCGGCGTTGCTCAGGCAGCTTTTGGCTACCAGTTCGTCCTCGAAGTCCGGCTTCAACGCGCCCTCGCGAACCAGCAGCTCGACGAAGTTGTAGACGTTGCGCGCATACATTTCCGAGGCATGCAGCGGCGCGCCGGCCGGCAGATTGAGCGGGCCGAGGATCGCCACGCCGCCATGCTCGACCCGCTCGCCCGGCCGGGTCAGCTCGCAGTTGCCGCCGCCCTCGGCGGCCAGGTCCACGATCAGCGCGCCCGGCTTCATGCCCTCGACCATCGCCGCGGTGAGGATCTTCGGCGCCGGCCGGCCCGGCACCGCCGCGGTGGTGACGATCACGTCGATCGACTTCAGATGCTCGGCCAGCGCCTGCTGCTGCGCGGCGCGCTCCTCGGCGGACAGTTCGCGCGCATAACCGCCGCTGCCGGCCGCGCTGACGCCGAGCTCCAGGAACTTCGCGCCCAGCGACTCGACCTGTTCGCGGGTTTCCGGGCGCACGTCGTAGCCCTCGGTCTGCGCGCCGAGCCGGCGCGCCGTGGCGATCGCCTGCAGCCCGGCCACGCCGGCGCCGATCACCAGCACCTTGGACGGCCGGATCGTGCCGGCGGCGGTGGTCAGCATCGGGAAGAACTTCGGCGACGCCTCGGCGGCGATCAGCATCGCGCGGTAACCGGCCACCGCCGCCTGCGAGCTGAGCACATCCATCGCCTGCGCGCGGGTGGTGCGAGGCAGCAGCTCCAGCGAAAAGGCCGTCAGCTTGTGCGCGGCCAGCGCTTCGACGCGCCCGGGCGAGCCGTACGGACGCAGCTGACCGACCACGATGCTGCCTTCGCGCAGGCGGGAGAACACCGCGTCGTCCGGCGGCAGCACGCAGGCCAGCAGATCGGCCTGCGCCAGCACGGCGTCGAGCCCGGCGAACTCGGCCTCGGCGTAGGCGCTGTCGGGAAACCCGGCGGCGCGGCCCGCATCGTGTTCGAGCAGCACGCGCAGGCCCTTGCCGCGCAGTTTCTTCGCCACCTCCGGCGTGATCGCCACCCGGCGTTCGGCGGCAGCGGTTTCGCGCAAGGCGGCTACGGTGATCGGCATGGTGCATTCCCCTTCAAAGGTCTGGCTATCTTAACGGGACTTGGCAGCATGCAGGTTTTTGCTGCCCGACAGATTCCAAGAGTAAGCTGGCCCGCCGACACAAGCCACTGGCACCGTGCAGGGCCCTTGCCGGAGATCCCGATGCCCGTAGACCCGAACCGGTTCGACTCTCTGCTGGCACTGGCGCGCAACGTGCGCGAGCAGGCCTACGTGCCGTATTCGCAGTTCCGGGTCGGCGCCGCATTGTCGACCCGCGACGGCCGCCAGTTCGTCGGCTGCAACGTGGAAAACGCCGCCTACGGCTTGTGCAACTGCGCCGAACGCACGGCCCTGTTCAGTGCCGTGGCCGCCGGCTGCCGGCCCGGCGATTTCACGGCACTGGCGGTGATCGCCGATACGCCCGGCCCGGTCAGCCCATGCGGCGCCTGCCGCCAGGTGATGGCCGAACTGTGTGACGCGGCGATGCCGGTGCTGCTGGGCAACCTCGACGGCGACACCCGGCAAACCACCGTGACCGCGTTGCTGCCGGACGCGTTCACGTTGCCGACGGCGACTTGATGGCTGACGCGAAGACTCCGCCACGCATGCAAGGACGTGCCCATCCCGGCAGCCACGCGGGCCGGGCTTCATCTGCCCGACCTGCGTTACGATCCTCGGGTCGTCGGCGATTGGCGTTACAGTCCTCCATGGCAAGCCGTGATTCCCCGCCTTTGCGCATTTCAACGACGCCCCGAGATCACTGATGGATTCGCTTGAGCATTACTTCGCCCCGTTTCGCGCCAACACCGCAGGCCACGAGCAGACTTTCCGCTCGCCGTATGGCGAGCAGCGCATCGTCTACGCCGACTGGACCGCCAGCGGCCGCCTGTACCGGCCGATCGAGCGAATCGTGCTGGAACGCTTCGGGCCATACGTGGGCAACACCCATTCGCAAAGCAGCGAGACCGGCCGCGCGATGACGCTGGCCTACCACGAGGCGCACCGCCTGCTGAAGGCGCACGTGAACGCCTGCCCGGACGACCTGATCATCACCATGGGCACCGGCATGACCGGCGTGATCAACAAGTTCCAGCGCATCCTCGGGCTGAAGGCGCCGCAGGGCCTGCGGCGTTTCGTGGACATCGCGCAGGCGGAGCGCCCGATGGTGTTCATCACGCACATGGAGCACCATTCCAACCAGACCTCGTGGTACGAGACGATCGCCGACGTGGTGGTGGTGCCACCGGATCGTGACGGCCTGGTCGATCTGGCCGCGCTCGAGGCGTTGCTGCACGAGCATCGCGACCGCGCGGTGAAGATCGGCTCGTTCACCGCCTGCTCGAACGTCACCGGCGTGTGCACGCCCTACCATGCGATGGCCCGGCTGATGCACTGCGCCGGCGGCGTGGCATTCATCGACTTCGCCGCCTCGGCGCCGTACGTGGACATCGACATGCACCCGGCCGACCCCGAAGAGCAGCTCGATGCGGTGCTGTGGTCGCCGCACAAGTTCCTCGGCGGGCCGGGCTCGACCGGCGTGCTGATCTTCAACCGCGCGCTCTACCGCAACACCGTGCCCGACGA
>JAGWNA010000108.1 GCA_028871555.1 Lysobacteraceae bacterium | reverse complement strand
CGCGAAATCCAAAATCGCCTCAAGCACCGCCTCGGTTTCCTGCAACACCTGATTGTCCCAGAATCTCAGGACAAACAAACCTTGGCGCTGCAGCGCGAGTGTGCGCGTCAGGTCGCTCTCTTCGTTATGCTGCGAACCATCGAGCTCGATGACCAAATTGAGCCTGTCGCAGTAAAAGTCCGCGACATACGGCGGTATGGGATGTTGACGGCGAAATTTGAATCCGCCCAGACGCCGCGCGCGCAAGTGATACCAGAGCTTGCATTCGGCATCGGTGCTGGTAGTTCTCAGCGACTTGGCTGAGGCTAGCGTTTGGGTGGGCAGGGGCGGTTTGTGACGCATCGCTTCGAGTGAACCCTCTCCCCAACCCCTCTCCCGGCGGGAGAGGGACTCAAGTGCTAGAACGTGCCGGCGAGCTTGAAGATCGGCAGGTACAGCGCGACCACGATGCCGCCGACCAGCGTGCCGAGCACCACCATGATCAGCGGCTCGAGCAGGGTGGACAGGGTATCGACCGCGTTGCTCACTTCTTCCTCGTAGAACTCGGCCACCTTGAACAGCATGCTGTCCAGCGCACCGGATTCCTCGCCGATCGCGGTCATCTGCACCACCATGTTGGGGAACAGGTTGGTCTGCTTCATCGCCAGTTGCAGCTGATGGCCTACCGCGATGTCCTCGCGCATCTGGCGCACGGCATCGCCGTACACCACGCTGCCGGTGGCACCGGCCACCGCATCGAGCGCATCCACCAGCGGCACGCCGGCGCGGAACGTGACGCCCAGCGTGCGCGCGAAGCGCGCGATCGCCGAGTTGCGCACGATATTGCCCATCACCGGCATTTTCAGCGCCATCCGGTCGAGGAAATGGGCGAACTTCACCGAGCGCTTCTTGGCGATGATGATCGCGGCGATTCCGCCGACGATGACGCCGATGAACAGCCACCAGTAGCTCTGCATGAACTTCGAGGCGTCGACCAGCAGCTGGGTCGGGGCCGGCAACTGGGCGCCGGCGTCCTGGAAGGTCTTGGCAAACACCGGCACCACGAACAGCAGCATGATCAGGATGACTATGAACACCACGGCCAGCACCATCATCGGGTAGAACAGGGCCTTCTTGATCTTTTTCTTGATGGCCTCCGTGCGCTCCTTGTAGGTGGCGACGGTGTCGAGCACGGTGTCCAGCACGCCGGACGCCTCGCCGGCGTGCACCAGGTTGCAGTAAAGCTCGTCGAACTGTATCGGGTAGCGCGCCAGCGCCTCGTGCAGCGCCGAGCCGCCTTCGATGTCCTGTTTCACGTCCAGCAGGATGTTCTTGAAGCGGACGTTCTTCTGGCCGTCGGCGATGATGTCGAAGGACTGCACCATCGGCACGCCGGAAGCCATCATGGTGGCGATCTGCCGGCTGAAGACCGCCACGTCGCCGGGTTTGACCGTGCTGCCGGTCGAGCCGAACAGGGGTTTGGCGCGTTCCCGCACGGTTTGCGGGTTCATGCCCTGGCGGCGCAATTCCGCCTTGACCAGCGAGGCGTTCTTGGCCGGCATCTCGCCTTTCATGCGTTTGCCGCGCTTGTCCAGCGCGACCCACTCGTACACGGTCAATTGGCTGACTGCGGCACGTTGGGCGCCGAGCGCACGTGCCTTGTTTGCGGTAGCGGTAGCCGTAGCCATGCGCATCTTCCCCCAGGGGTTCTGTCCAGACCGCCAAAGTCGGCGGCTGACTTGATATTTATACAGCTTAAGCGACTTTCAGCGCGTCAAACCGTGGTGCCGGACGCAAGTTCGGTGCGGCGGCCCGTCCGGATCCTTCGTCATTCCGTGGTCACGCGGTCGATCTCGGCCAGACTGGTCAGGCCGTTCTTCACCTTGAGCAGGGCCGACGCCCGCAGATCATTCACCCCGGCGGCGCGGGCCACTTCGGCGATCTGCAGCGCGTTGCCGCCGTTGAGGACGATTTTCTGGATCTCCTCGATCATCGGCATCACCTGATAGATGCCGACGCGGCCCTTGTAGCCCTCGTTGCAGCCGTCGCAGCCGACAGGCTCGTAGATCGTCAGGCCGGCATCGATGTCGGCCTGGCTGAAGCCGGCCTTGAGCAGCAGGTCCGGCGGCAGATTCTGCGGCCTCTTGCAGTCGTGCAGTCGTCGCGCCAGGCGCTGGGCGATGATCAGGGTGACCGACGAGGTGATGTTGTACGGCGCGATGCCCATGTTCATCAGGCGCGCGATGGTCAGCGGGGCATCGTTGGTATGCAGCGTGGACAGCACCATGTGGCCGGTCTGCGCGGCCTTGATCGCGATTTCGGCGGTTTCCAGGTCGCGGATCTCGCCGACCATGATCACGTCCGGATCCTGGCGCAGGAACGAGCGCAGCGCGGAGGCGAAGGTCATGCCGCGCTTCACGTTCTGCTGCACCTGGTTGATGCCCTCGACGCGGATTTCCACCGGATCCTCGACCGTCGAAATGTTGCGCTCGGCGGTGTTGAGCATGTTCAGGCCGGTATACAGCGACACGGTCTTGCCCGAGCCGGTCGGGCCGGTGACCAGCACCATGCCGTAAGGCTTGTGCAGCGCATCGACGTAGAGCTTCTGCTGCTCCGGCTCGTAGCCGAGCTTCTCGATGCCGATCCTTGCCGAGGTGGCGTCCAGGATGCGCAGCACGATCTTCTCGCCGAACAGCGTCGGCAGCGAGCTCACGCGAAAGTCGACCGAACGGGTCTTGGACAGGTTGAGCTTGATGCGGCCGTCCTGCGGCACGCGCTTCTCGGCGATGTCCAACTGCGCCATCACCTTCAGGCGCGAGGAAATGCGGTTGGCCATTTTCAGCGGCGGGCTGGAAACCGCGCGCAGCATGCCGTCCATGCGGAAGCGCACCCGGTACATGGTTTCGAACGGCTCGAAGTGGATGTCCGATGCGCCCCGGCGGATCGCATCGAGCAGGATCTTGTTGACGAACTTCACCACCGGCGCATCGTCGCTCGTATTGGCGTCGAAGCCGGTCGTCTCGGCTTCGCCGTCGCCGACTTCGAGTTCGAGCTCGTCGAGCTCGCCGCCGCCCATGTCGGGCATGGTGTCGCGCATGTTGTTGAGCAGGCTTTCGATCACCCGTTGCAGCGAGCCGCGCTCGACCAGCACCGGCTCGACCATGCAATTGGAGTGGAACTTGATCTCGTCCAGCGCATGGGACTGCATCGGGTCGGCGATACCGACAAACAACCGCTTGCCGCGCCGGAACAGCGGCAAGGCCTGGTGCTTGCTGATCAGCGTCTCGCTGATCAGGTCCAGCGGCATGATCAAGGGGTTCATCGCGCCCACGTCCATCATCGGCATGCCGAATTCGGTCGAGGCGATCTGCGTCAACTGGAAGCTGTCCACCAGATTGCGATCCAGCAACCATCCGGCCAGGGTGGCCTTCTGCTGGCTGCTGTCGGCCATGGCCTTGCGCACATCGGCTTCCGGCAGCACCCCTTCGGACACCAGCCGGCGCGCCATGCCGGTCAGACCCAGCAGTGATGGTTGCGGTTGAGACGACATCATGCTGATTCCACTCTTTTCCCGTATGTTGTTGAATCTACCGCAGTCCGGCCGTCAGGTCATCCACTGATTGCAATCCGGGCCGGGCACGGTGGCGCACTGCACAAAGCTTCATCATCCTGGCCGCTCCGCGGCACTCCGGCGAAACGTCCGGAGGGCGGGATCGCGGCCGCGCAAACTCGGCCGGCCCGATGCGGGGAATCCCGCCGGACAAGGTGCGCTCCTGCCGGGCGTCGCGCAAGCGGCAGCGGCAAACGGGCCGCAAAAGCCTTGCGGGACGGGCACGGCGCACCGCTCCCGCCCCATCGTGCGGGCACCTGGCGCGGCGCGGGCAACTGCGCTCCGACCTTCACGCTATGATTCCCTCATTGCGGGAACCTCGGACCCCCCGACACCCGTAGGAGCGCACCCTGTGCGCGAATTGCTCTTTGCCGGGATCCCGGCATGAACGGCCCACAAGAGCAATTCGCGCACAGGGTGCGTTCCTACGGAAGTCATGGGCCGGTCCATGCGGGGTACCCATCACGCGGGGGCCGCCTGTTGAACCATCTGAGCATCATCCTTCCCGCCAAGAACGAGGCGCCCGCGCTGGCGGCGCTGCTGCCGCGATTGCGTGCGGCGCATCCGGAGGCCGAGATCATCGTGGTCGACGACGGCTCCACCGACGACACCGGCGACATCTGCAGCAGCAACCGGGTGCAATGCCTGTCCTCGCCGTATTCGATGGGCAACGGCGCCGCGATCAAGCGCGGCGCGCGCGCCGCCAGCGGCGACATCCTGGTATTCATGGATGGCGACGGCCAGCACGATCCGGCCGACGTCAATCGCCTGCTGGATCGGCTGAACCAGGGCTACGACATGGCGGTCGGCGCGCGCGACTGGGGCAGCCAGGCGGGCGTGGGCCGCGGCCTCGCCAACACTTTCTACAACTGGCTGGCCACGCGCATGACCGGCCATCCGGTGGCCGATCTCACCTCCGGCTTCCGCGCCGTGCGCGCGGACAAGTTCCGCGAATTCCTGCACCTGCTGCCGAACGGTTTCAGCTACCCCACTACCAGCACCATGGCGTTCTTCCGCAGCGCCTACCCGGTGGCCTACGTGCCGATCAAGGCCGCCCAGCGCATCGGCAGGAGCCACATCAGGCCGCTGCGTGACGGCGTGCGTTTCCTGCTGATCATCTTCAAGATCGCCACGCTGTATTCGCCGCTGAAGCTGTTCGTGCCGGCCAGCGCGGTGTTCTTCGTGCTGGGCTGCCTGAACTACGCCTGGACTTTCTTGCACCAAGGCCGCCTCACCAACGGCAGCACGCTGATGTGGAGCGCGGCGGTGATCGTGTTCCTGATCGGCCTGGTGTCCGAGCAGATCACGGCGCTGACGTATCGTCGCGATGCGTGATTGCGGTGACATGCTAGACTTAGTCACCAGACTTGGCTAACAGGTGAATCGCCATGGCGGAGGTCATCAACGTCCATCAGGCCAAGACCCATCTCTCGCGTTTGCTGGAGAAGGCGCACGCGGGCGAGGAGATCGTGCTGTCCAAGGCCGGCAAGCCCTACGCCCGGCTGATGCCGCTGGAAAAGCCATCGGCAAGGCGCCGTCCCGGGCGTCTGCAGGGACAGCTGGATCCGACATTCTTCGATCCGCTGCCGCATGACGAACTGGATGCCTGGGAAGGCAAGTGAAGCTGTTGCTCGATACCCATGTCCTGCTTTGGTGGTGGCTCGACAACCCCCAACTTTCCGCTAAGGCGCGCCGAGCCATTGCCAACGAGAGCAACGAGATTTTTGCCAGTGCCGCATCCGCGTGGGAGATTGCCACCAAGCATCGGCTGGGCAAGCTGGGATTGCCTGCGTTGACGCTGCAACGTTACGAATCGCTGCTCGCGGCGGATGGCATCATGCAACTGGCGATCACCACCGGGCACGCCTTGCTGGCGGGCAGCTATGCCCAGCCTCACGCCGACCCGTTTGACCGCATGCTGGCCGCGCAAGCGGAAATCGAAGGCATGACCATCGTCAGTCGCGACGCGGCGCTGGCGCATTTCCAGGCAAGATTGCTGTGGTAGGTGATGCGCGGCATGAACAGAGCCATCGGCTTCAGCAAGTGTCGCGTAGGCCCCCAAGCGTCGAATCGGACCCGTCGAGCCATGCAGTGATTCAAGTTTGGCTGGGCGAGGGTATGGTGCGGTCATGGCCGAAGCGACGGCGGCAGGCGCCATGTATATACTCCATGTATATCCGTCTTGGAGATCGCCAACGTGGCTACCGCCAAAGTATTCCAATCAGGCAACAGTCAGGCGGTGCGCTTGCCCAAGGCGTTTCGTTTCAGTACCGACGAAGTAGCCATTTTTCGCCGCGGCGGCGAAGTCGTGTTGCGCGAAAGGCGCCCGAGCCTGGACGACGTGCTGGATCCGCTGCCACCGTGGCCCGACGACATCGCACCCGACGCCATTCCAGACCTGCCGGTGCAAGAACGCAAGGGACTGTAATGGCCACCCCGCGCTACTTGCTGGATACCAACATACTCATCCATGTATTGTCCGGGCGGTATCCCTCGCTTCGGTCGCATATCGATCGTCTGGCGCCGGGACGGGCCGCCACTTCCGTGGTGGTTTGCGGCGAGTTGCAGTACGGCATCGCCAAGAGTGCGCGGCGTAAGGACGCGTTGCAGCGGCTGCATGCACTCCTCGAGTTGGTTCCAGGTTTGCCGCTGCCTTCGAACGCGGCGGAACACTACGGCGACATTCGTGCCGAGCTTTCCGCCCGCGGTACGCCGATCGGTGCGAACGACCTGTGGATAGCGGCGCACGCGCGTGCGGCCCGATTGACTCTTGTCACCAACAATATCCGTGAGTTCGAGCGCGTCGAAGGCCTGAAACTGGAGAACTGGACAGAATGAGCACGTTGTTGTGGAGTGCCGCAGTGATCGTGTTTTTGATCGGGCTGGTATCCGAGCAGATCACGGCGCTGACGTATCGTCGCGATGCGTGATGGTGACAACCCACGCCCGCTGGCGTTGCTGGTGACGCGAAATTTTCCACCACTGCTCGGCGGCATGGAAAAGGTCAACCAGCATCTGCTTGCCGCATTGCAGCCGGCTTGGCGCACGGCATTGTGCGGGCCAGCTGGAAGTGCAGCGTACGTAGCGCCGCAGACCGAAGTGAGGCAAGGCAGGGTTAAACCGCTAGCCGTATTCCTGGTGGCAACCGTGTGGCGCGCAGTGGGGTTGGCGTGGCGTCGCAAACCCGAATGGGTTATTGCCGGCAGTGGCCTGACTGCACCGATTGCCTGGCTGGCGGGACGATGTGTCGGAAGTAAAGTGGCCGTCTATCTGCATGGGCTCGACATCGTGGCACCCAGTCGGGTGTATCAATGGCTGTGGCTTCGGTTTATCCGGCGCTGCGACATCGCCCTGGTGAATAGTGCCAACACGGCGAGATTGGCAAAAAGTCGCGGTGTGCGCTCCGACAAGTTGCATGTGCTGCATCCGGGAACCGATCTGCCCCCGCTGGATGCCGCGGTTGCCCGCGAGTTTCGCAAGCGTCTTGGTTTCGGACAACGGCCATTGATGCTTTCGGTGGGCCGACTGACTCAGCGCAAGGGGTTGACCGAGTTCGTGGCAAACGCGTTGCCGGCGATCGTTTCGCGTTACCCGGATGCGTTGTTGGTGGTTATCGGCGACGAAGCCAGCGATGCGTTGCATGCACGGGCAGGCTCGGAGCGCGAGCGTACCCTTGCCGCTGCCCGAGCCGCGGGTGTCGAGCAGAGCGTTCACTTTCTCGGCCGTTGCGATGAGGCAACCCTGGGCGCGGCTTATCAGGCGTCGGATCTGCAAATTTTCACAGTGCTTGACCT
>JAGWNA010000025.1 GCA_028871555.1 Lysobacteraceae bacterium | reverse complement strand
TTACCGAAAACGACAAGGCATTTCTGGTCAACGCCGAAGTGCCGGGCATCGACAAGAACGACATCGAGATTTCGGTCGAGGGCAACCAGGTATCCATCAGTGCCGAGGTCAAGCGGGAAAGCAGGAAGAAGGACAACGAAATGGACATCTATACCGAGCGGTACTACGGCAAGGTGTTCCGCTCCTTCAGCCTGCCGACCGAGCTCGAAAGCACGAAAGCGGACGCACACTACGACAACGGCATCCTGCATCTGACACTGCCCAAGAAGCACGACGGCAGTTCGCACAAGATCGTTGTCAGCTGATATCCGCATGACGGCCATGCCCCGCGTCGATGCGCGATGCGGGGCAGAGGGCGGCGCAGACCGGCCTGCCGCGCACGAATCGCCCGAACTGTCACGTGCGCGGCCCGGCCGTGTTCCGGTCGCAAGCCATTTCGTGCCTCCATTCCCGGTTCGTGCGCGCCGACCCTGAGACACGGCGCGGCAAGCAAGTATCATTGGCAGTCTGTCATGCGCCCATGGCTCGCAGGCTGTGTGGCGGGCGGTTCATTTCGCCCCTCGCATCCGACGACATGCCACTATTTGCCGCTTGGGAAACTGGTTGATGAACGATTCTCCGCAGCGCGCCGACCCGATCGGCAGAGCCACTGCGCGTCAGGGCCGGGCTGGTCTGCTGCTCGCAGCCATCTGGGCGATCAGCTGGTTTTACGGGCTGAACCTGCGCCCCCTGGGCGAACCCGATGAAGGGCGCTATGCCGAAGTCGCGCGCGAAATGGTGGCCAGCGGCGACTGGCTCACCCCGCGCCTGGACGGCTTCAATTTCTTCGACAAGCCGGCGTTGCACTACTGGGGAACCGCCGTGGCCTATTCGGTGTTCGGCGTCACCGAATGGACGGCACGAGTGTGGTGCGCACTCACCGGGCTGCTGGCGATGATCGCCGTCGGCTGGGCCGGGAAACGGCTGTTCGGCCGCCAGGCCGGCGGTTTCGCCGCCGTCATGCTGGGCAGCACGCTGTTGTTCGCCGCCGCGGCACACATCAACACCCTGGACATGGGCGTCACCGCTTTCATCGCGGCGGGGATGTCATGCTTTCTGGTGGCGCAGTTCGATCCTGCGGCAATGCCGATCCGCGGCCGCCTGAATGTGCTGATGTGGGTTGCGCTTGGATTGGCAGTGATGTCGAAGGGTTTGATCGGGGTCGTACTGCCGGGCATGGTCCTGGTGGTGTACATGCTGTGGCAGCGCGACTGGGGCCTGCTCGGGCGATTGTCCCTGTGGCAGGGCGCGTTGGTGCTGGCGCTGCTGTGTTCGCCGTGGTTCATCGTGATGAGCTACACGCACCCGGGATTTTTCGACTACTTTTTCATCCGTGAGCATTTCACCCGCTTTCTCTCCCCGGTCGACAATCGCCAGAAGCCGGTCTGGTTCTTTCCGGTCATCGTGATCGTCGGCATTTTTCCATGGAGCACGCTGCTTCCGTTCAACCGCAGCGGCTGGCATGCGATCCGCGCCGATGAGCCGGCACAGAAATTCCTGTGGGCCTGGGTCGCCGTCGTGCTGGTGTTTTTTTCGTTGTCCCATTCCAAGTTGCCGTTCTACATCCTGCCTCTGTTCCCCGCCCTGGTGCTGCTGCTTGCGCGCGCAGCGACGATCCTGCCCGTGGCAGCGTTGGGGCGTCGACTCGGGATAATCGCGCTGCTTGGCGTGTCCGGTGCGATTGCCGCCTGGGCGTGGCCGGTCGGCGGGCATGCCGATGTATCCGCGGCAGCGTTTCATCACAACATGGCGGGGCTGTCGATGGCCTGCCTGCTGATCGCGCTGGCCGCCTTCGCCGGCTGGCAACTGCTGTTGCGGCGTGCAGGCAAAAGCTCCTCGCGTACCGCGGCGATCCATCTGCTGGCGTTGGCGACACTGCTGGGCTGGCAGGTGCCGCTGATGGCCTGGCAGCCGCTCACGGCCGTCGAGTCGGCTGCTCCCGTCGCACACCTGATCGCGCCGCGGGCCGGGCCGCATACCGAGGTATTCACGGTGAACGTGTCGCTGCGTGGCCTGCCGTTCTATCTGCAGCGGCTGGTGATCGTGGTGGCGGACCAGCCGGACGACATCATGCCCTGGGTCGATTCACGGCCAGCCGGCTACATCGGGCAGATCGAGCAGTTCGAACAGAGGTGGCGGACAGGTCATGACGAAATTGCCGTGATGCCATCCGGCACGCTGGCCCGGCTGCAGGCGGCAGGATTGCCGTTCAGCGAATTGGGACGCGACGGCGACTATGTCGTGATCGCCCGCGAAGCGCGTATGCAGTCACCGCCGTCACCGTGAAAGAGATGCCCATGGGATACGGCGTCGCGTACCTCAAGCGCGTTCCGCTGGCCGAGTGGATCTGGTTGCCGTTATGGCTGCTGGCGGCATCGCTGTCGATCTTCCAGCACGGTCCGATGCCGATATTTTCCACTCGCACGCTGTCGGTGGCATGGGAGATGTGGCAGCGGAACAGCTTCCTGGTGCCTTATCTCAATGGTGTGCCGTATACCGAAAAATCGCCGTTGCTGTTCTGGCTCATCCAGCTCGGCTGGGCGGTGGGCGGGGTCAACGACATCTGGCCGAGGTGCCTGGCCGTATTGATGGGAGCCGCGCAGCTGCTGCTTGCCGCGGCCCTGGCCCGACGCCTGTTTCCCGATCGCCCTCGAACGGCGCGGGCCGTACCGTGGCTGCTGATGGCATTCAGTTACGGCTTCCTGTTCGACCTGCAGATCATGTACGAAGTGCTGTTGGCAGCATTCGTGCTGGCTGCATTCCTGGCGCTGGTGCCGGGGCCGCGCCGCGGCAAGCCACAGTTCCTCTGGTTTGCATTCGCGGTGGGGTCCGGCATGCTCGCCAAGGGGCCGGTGATGTTGTTGCATGTGGTGTTCCCGTGGTTGCTGGGACCGCTATGGAGCGATTGGGCGCGGCAGCATCGACGCCGCTGGTATCGGCATGGAGCGCTTGCTGTGCTGGCCGGCTTTGTATTGCTGGCGGTCTGGGCGCTGCCGGCGGTCTGGGCGGGCGGGGCGGTTTATCGCAATGCCTTGCTGTTGCGCCAGACCGGGCGGATCGTGAATGCATTTGCCCACGCCGAACCCTTCTGGTGGTACCTGCCGTTGCTGCCGTTGCTGGTATTTCCGTTCACCTTGTGGCCACGATCATGGGTGGCCGTGGCCCGGATGTCCCATTCCGTCGAACCCGGCGTGCGGTTCCTGTACGCGTGGCTTGCGCCGGTGCTGGTGGTTTTTTCGCTGATCAGCGGCAAGCAGCCGTATTACCTGCTGCCCGAATATGCCGGTTTCGCGGTGCTCCTGGGGTTTGCCTGCGTGTGCCTGCTCGATCGCAACGATCACCTGGCGACCAGCCGATGGCTCGGCCCCTGGCCGTTGGCCCTGGCCAGCTTCGCGTGGGGCGGCGTCCTGCTGGCGCTGCCGTGGCTGGTTGCCGGCAACAAGGTCGGCGGTTCGTGGGGTGTGGCCCTGGCCTCGCATGCCGTTCCGTTCGGCGTGGTCTATCTTTTGCTGGGCCTGCTGCTGGCGGTACCCCGGCGTGCCGAGCTCTACCGCATTGCGTTCGCTGGCCTGACGGGCACGGCTGCCGCAAGCATGCTGTTCGGGATGACGGTATGGCCTGCGTTCGATCTTGGGCCACCCGCCGCTTTGCTCGGACAGGCCCAGATGCAGGGGCGGCCTGTCGCGAGCCTTGATCTCGATGGTGACGATTTCCATTTTCTGGGCCGGCTGACCAGGCCCATCGAACGGCTGCATGATTGCCAGGCGCTGCTGCAATGGACCGACACGCACCCGGCGGGGTTGATCGTCAGCTACCCGTCGAGGCCGAGCCAGGGAACCCTTTATACGCAGCGGTTTCGCGGAGTCTGGCTCGATATATGGAAGGCCTCGACTTGTCACGATGCGCCCGCCCGATGCATGGGCGGATCCAGCCATGATTTGCGGCAATGCGACCGTGCTGACGCAAAAATGCGCCGGAGCGGCATGCCTGTTGCCGAGCGGGAATCCTGACAACCCGCCCGCGGACAGGCGGTCTCAGCAGGCATGCAGTGAGGCGATCAGCGGGCAGGAAATGTCGCCGTGGCACGAGCAGCACTGATCCACCAGGGCGGACAGTGCCGCCTCCATGCGTCTGAGATCGGACAAGCGTGCTCGCACGTCCGCCAGGCGTAACGCGGCCAGTTCCGCAGCTTCGCTGCAATGGGTGCCGTCCTCCAGCTTCAGCAGATGCGACACCTCCTCAAGGCTGAAGCCCAGGCGTTGTGCGGATTTGACGAACTTCACCCGGGCCACGTCCCCGTGCCCGTAGCGGCGGATGCCACCCGGCGGCCGATCCGGTTCACAAAGCAGACCCTTGCGCTGGTAGAAACGGATCGTCTCGAGATTGACGCCCGCTGCCTTGGCAAAAGTACCGATGGTCAGATTGTCCTGCCTCGATTTCATGCGCTTGACTCCGTACTTGACTACGGGAATATCTTAACCTGGCGACAATCGATCCAGAAGGTGAGCACCCATGTCCGAACCCTCCCATCCCAGGGGCATATTGGCCTTCGGCGGCCTCGCGGCGATCCTGGCCTCCACCTGCTGCCTGGGCCCGCTGGTGCTGGTCATGCTCGGGTTTTCCGGGGCGTGGATCGGCAACCTGACCGCGTTGGAACCTTATCGTCCGATCTTCATCGCAACAGCGTTGACGATGCTGTTTTTCGCATACCGCCGGATTTTCCGCCCCGTCGCCTGTAAACCGGGGGATGTGTGTGCCATCCCACAAGTGAAAACAACTTACCGGATTGTTTTCTGGATCGTCGTCGCGCTGGTCCTGCTGGCGCTTGTGTATCCCTACATCCTGCCCTTGTTTTACTGAAGGAGAACGCCCGTGAAAAAGATCGCCTTGCTCACCGTCCTGACCATCGTCGCGGCCCCCGCATCGGCGGCGACGAGGACGGTCACCCTCTCGGTGCCAGGCATGACCTGCCCGGCCTGTCCGGTCACGGTCAGAAAGGCCCTGTCCAGGGTCGCCGGCGTCGAAGGAACCAGCATCAAATTCGACAAGCGGGAGGCCATCGTGACCTATGACGACAGCAAGACCGGCGTGCGCGCGCTGACGAGGGCGACCACGGATGCGGGCTATCCGTCAGCGCCGATTTCCAATTAGGACCGATCCTGTGGGCATGCGGGATCCGAAGACACTGGTGCGAGTCGGCGTGATCGGCTCGGTGCTGGTGGCGCTGTGCTGTTTCACCCCGGTTCTGGTCATCCTGCTTGCGGCGGTCGGCTTGTCCGCACTCACGGGATACCTCGACGAGGTGCTGCTGCCGGCGCTCGTCCTGTTCATCGGTCTGACCATTCATGCCCTCTGGCGCAAGCGCCGGATCGACGCGTGCAGTGCCACGCCGGGCGACGGAGAAAAGAAATGATCGAAATAACCGTGGACGGCATGACCTGTGCGTCCTGTACCGCCCATGTCAAGGAGGCACTGGAAAACGTACCCGGCGTGAAGCAAGCGGCGGTTTCCTACTCCGCGCGCAAGGCGAGCGTGTCAGCCGTCGAAGGCATCGACCATGGCCGGCTGCTCGCCGCCATCGGAACCCTGGGCTACCGGGCGACTATCGACGACGTCGGCGTGCAGCACGGTTCCAGCGGGGGCGACATCGACAACGCGGGCGACGGCCGCCTGCACATCGCCGTCATCGGCAGTGGCGGGGCCGCGATGGCGGCAGCGCTGAAAGCGGTCGAGCAGGGCGCATCGGTTACCCTGGTCGAGCGCGGCACCATCGGCGGAACCTGCGTGAACACCGGTTGCGTACCGTCCAAGATATTCATCCGTGCCGCGCATATCGCACACCTGCGGCAGGGCAGCCCGTTCGATGGGGGCATCCCGGCGGCGGCGCCGCTTATCGACCGCAAGGCCCTGCTCGCGCAGCAGCAGGCGCGCGTCGAGGAACTGCGGCACGCCAAGTACGAAAGCATCCTGGATGGCCAGCCGGCGATTGCGGTGCTGCGCGGCGAGGCCCGCTTCATGGGGCCGCATCGCTTGGCCGTGCGGCTCAACGATGGCGGCGAGCGGGAGGTGGCGTTCGACCGCTGCCTGATCGCCACCGGTGCCGAAGCGGCCATACCGCCGATCCCCGGCCTGCAAGACACGCCGTACTGGACATCCACCGAAGCCCTGGTGAGCGACGCCATCCCGGCCCGGCTCGCGGTCATCGGCTCGTCGGTGGTCGCGGTGGAACTGGCGCAGGCATTCGCCCGGCTGGGCAGCAAGGTGACGATCCTGGCGCGCAAGCGCTTGTTCAGCCGGGAAGATCCGGCCATCGGCGAGGCGCTCGCCGCGGTCTTTCGCAGCGAAGGCATCGAGCTTCTGGAATACACGCAGGCCAGTCGGGTGAGGCATGCCGGCGGCGAATTCGTGCTCAGTGTCGGGGCCGGCGAATTGCGTGCCGACCAGTTGCTCGTCGCCATCGGCCGGGCGCCGAATACGCGCGGCCTGGCGCTGGAAGCGGCGGGGGTGGCTGTCAGCGGCGAGGGCGCGATTGTCATCGACCCGGGCATGCACACCAGCGTGCCGCATATCTATGCCGCTGGCGACTGTACCGACCAGCCGCAGTATGTTTATGTTGCCGCCGCCGCCGGCGTGCGCGCGGCGGTGAACATGACCGGCGGCGATGCCACGCTCGATCTCGCCACGATGCCGGCCGTGGTGTTCACCGACCCCCAGGTCGCCACGGCAGGTTTGAGCGAGGCCCAGGCACGCCTTGCGGGCATCGAGACCGACAGCCGCACGCTGCCTCTGGACAACGTCCCGCGGGCCTTGGCCAACTTCGATACGCGCGGGTTCATCAAGCTGGTGGCCGAGGTCGGCAGCGGCCGTCTGCTCGGCGTGCAGGCGGTCAGCGCGCAAGCGGGCGAGCTCATCCAGACGGCGGTGTTGGCCATGCGGGCAGGCATGACGGTGCAGGATCTGGCCGACCAGCTGTTCCCGTATCTGACGATGGTCGAAGGGCTGAAGCTCGCGGCGCAGACCTTTACCAAAGACGTGAAGCAACTCTCGTGCTGCGCCGGCTGAGGAACATACCCACCGGAGAAGCCTGATCGAATCGCAAGAAATATCGCCTGCGACAGCCGCAAATTGAGACGCATGGACAAACATGCGCGCGCCATGAACATGGTTGTTTCACATCTCGCCTGAGAAAGTGTTCGCACAGCTATAAAGACATGGGTTGTGCAACGGTTATCCCTAGAAACCATGAAGGAGTCATGAAGGAGCCATGAGTACTTTCACATTGCGCACCCCCGAATCAGCACCTGAATACTTGCGGGCGATACCGCAGGCTATCAGGGCCGGGCAGCTGCGTGGCGATGAATCAGTGTTCGGTCATATCGATGATCCCGAGCCGCAAGCTGCTGCTGCGATACGCGCCTTTTATCGAAGGAGCGAGCACATGAGTACCAAGGCAGCAGTCTGGCGGTCACATCTGATTGCTTGGCGCAACAGTGGCCTGAGCCAGGCCGCGTACTGCCATCAGCAGGGTTTGAGCCTGCCGTGCTTTGGCTACTGGCGCGGCAAACTGCGCGAGTCGCTGCCGCTGCCGCCCCCATCGACGAAAGCGCTGTTGCCGATCGTGGTTTCCGAGGCTGCGACATCGGACAAATACATCGAGGTTGAACTGCCCAATGGCCTGCAGGTGCGCTTTCCGTCCGACATGGATGAGACGCGGTGCGTGTCGATTATCCGGGCGCTGCGCGAATGCTGAGCCCGGGGAACGGGTGAATTCCCATGCGCTGCGGCGCCTAGGCTCGCAGCGCAGCGTTCCCTGGACATGCAAGCGCCGACCGGGCCGGGTCGGCTGAGCGGATTCACGCGTTGTTGTAGCCGACGATCTCGCTGGCATGGGCTGCCACGCCAAGCCCGAGTGCGATCCGGTTGACGAAGTTGAAATAGGCGGTCACCAGATTGATGCGCAGGATGTCCTGATCGGTCAGCTGCTGGACTCGCAGCTCGGCGATCTGCTTTTCGTCCATCGTATGCGGCGCAATGGTGAGCTTGCGCGCGTACAGCAGCATCGCCCGCAAGCGGGGATTGTCCAGTTGCTCCGGGGCGTCGCGCACCGCCGCAAGGACGCCCGCATCCTTCTCGTAGCGCTGCAGGGCTTCCATGTGATGGGCCACGCAGTAGGAGCAGCCATTGGCGGCTGAAACGGCGACAGCGATCGCTTCGCGTTCGCGCCGGGTCAGCGGCCCGGACGAGAACATCAGGTGCATGTACAGATCGAGATGGTGCTGCAGCGACGGCGGGTCGAGGCTGTGCACGCTCAGGATATTGGCCACCTTGCCGCGTTGCTTCTTGACGTCGTCGTAGATGTGCCGCAGTTCGCCGCTGGCATCGCTGTCGGAAATCTCTTTGATCCATCCCATGCAGATAGCCCTGTGCTGAAGGTTGTTGTCGAGGCCGGCAGGCCGGCCCGTCATCGCAAAGCGTGCAGCAGTATGGCGCACTGACGGCGTTTCGTGTTCATGGCGAGGGCGCCGAATGTGTCGATGATGCCGCGCCGCAGATGCTTGCCGTCCTTGGGACCGCGTTCACGTGGCGCGGTTGTGCGAGCGCATGGTGCGCTGCTTTTCGATCTGCCAGTCGCGCTGTTTCTCGGTGTCGCGCTTGTCGTGCTCCTGCTTGCCACGGGCGAGGCCGATTTCGACCTTGACCTTGTTGCCTTTCCAGTACATCGCCGTGGGCACCAGGGTATAACCCTTGCGCTCGACGGCTCCGACCAGCTGATCTATTTCCTTGCGATGCAACAGCAGCTTGCGGGTGCGCCGATCTTCGGCGACAACGTGAGTGGAGGCACTGATCAGGGGCGGAATGGATGCGCCGAACAGGAAGATTTCACTGTTCTTGACGGTCGCGTAGCTCTCGCCGAAATTGATCCGGCCGGCACGCAACGCCTTCAGCTCCCAGCCCTGCAGGGCAATGCCTGCTTCGTAGCGCTGGTCGATGTGGTACTCGAAACGGGCGCGCTTGTTGAGCGCGATGGTGCCTGAGCCCTTGTTGTCCTTGTCCTTCGCCTTGGCCATGTCGGTTAAACTCGGACCTTGTGGCCCTGATGCCGATTCGGTCTCGTGCGGGGCCGAATCGAGCGTGATGTGAAGAGGCTGCCGTGATCGAAATCCGTCGCAGTGCCCTGGTGAAATACTCGCCAGCGCAGATGTTCGACCTGGTCAACGAAGTTGAAGCATACCCAAAGCGTTTCCCCTGGTGTGTCGGCGCTGACGTTCTCGATCGCCAGGAGAATGTGCTGGTGGTGCGGCTGGATCTCAAGTTTGCCGGGTTCCGCCAGGCCTTCACCACACGGAACACGGTCGAGCCAGCCAGATGCCTGCAGATGAGTCTGGTTGACGGTCCCTTTCGCAGTCTCGAGGGCGTATGGGATTTCATTCCCCTCGGCAATCAGGGGTGCAAGGTCGCCTTCGCGCTGGATTTCGATTATGCGGGCCGTCTTGGAAGCGGCGCACTGAAGCTCGGCTTCCAGGGGCTGGCGGGCCGCATGGTGGATGATTTTTGCCGTGAGGCCGAGCGCTCGTATGGCTGAACGCACCATCAGGGTCGAGGTCGTTTACGCCAGCGCCACCGGGCAGATCATCCTGTACCGGGCCGAACTGGCGCAGGGCACTACGGTGATCCAGGCGATCGACGCTTCGGGAATCACCCGCGCACTTGCGCATGGCACGATTGAACCGCAACGACTGGGCATCCATGGGCGCAGGGTCGCTCCGGACCAGCTGCTGCGCGATGGAGACCGGATCGAGATCTACCGCCCGCTCATGCTCGATCCGATGGAGGCGCGGCGACGGCGCGCCAAGGCGGGCTGATCAGGCGGTGGCGATCGCTTCGTCAATGGCCGTTGCCGCCGCCGTTGCCGGTACCGAATCCACCATCGTTCTTTTTATCGTCCGGACTCTTGCTCTTGTCGCCCTTGGTTTCGGTGGCCGGATAGCTGGTGCGATATTTCTTGCTGTCCTTGACCAGCTGTTGCGCGTCCGGAGCGAAGAAGTCGCCCTGGGTACGCACCAGGGTGTCGTTGTTGAAGGTCAGGGTGAACGTGCGCACTTTCATCGGACCACCGCGGTGTGCCTGGGTGGAAACGTAATCCCACCGGCTGTGGTCGAACGGGGTGCTGACCGAAGGCGTGCCCATCAACAGCAGTACCTGACGCTTGGTCATGCCGGGTTTCAGCTGCGCCAACATGTCCTTGTCGAGCAGATTGCCTTGCTGCACATCGGGCGTATAGACGATGTGGCAGCCGGAGAGTGCAAGTGCCGGCATGGCGAAGATCAGCAGGATGAGCAGCTTTTGCATGCGTGTTGCGTCCAGATCGTGAAGGTGTCGGATGATACACTAACGGCTTGGCAACGCCGTGTGCGTGGAGTGGGCTATGGACCAGGAAACCAAAGAGCTGCGCAGAGTCGGCCTCAAGGTGACTCATCCGCGGATGCGGATCCTGCAGATCTTCGACGAGGAAGATGCACAGCATCTCAGCGCCGAAGACGTCTACAAAAAACTGCTTGGCCACCAGGAAGATATCGGCTTGGCGACGGTGTATCGCGTGCTGACCCAATTCGAGGCGGCAGGGATCATCGTCAAGCACAATTTCGAGGGCGGGCAGGCTGTTTACGAACTCGATCGCGGCAAGCACCACGATCACATGATTGATGTGGACAGCGGAAAGGTGATCGAGTTCGTCAGCGAAGAGATCGAACGTCTGCAACGTGATATCGCCGCGCGACACGGCTACGTGATCGAGGATCACAGCCTCGTCTTGTATGTCCGCCCCCGGCAGCGGGCCGGCAAAGACTGAAGCATGGCGGATTCACCGGCTTGCCGGCGCGCCGGCGGCCGGTGGCGGCAAAAACGGCAAAAACGGCAAAAACAAAAAGCCGCGTGGCGGACTCCTGTCCGCCCGCGGCTGTCCGCCGTCTGTTTCGCACCACGGTGACCAGCGGTGCTCGGCAGCTGGCGGCGAAACGGCATCCTGCCGTCGTCTCAAAGCTGCCGTCCCCACGGCAACTTTGATTCACCATTTTTGCAAATGGTGAACCCCCTCATCGATGTTCCGAATCCTAACGAACTTCTTACGCTTTGTGAATCGGAAAAATTCCCAGACGACAGGAAACCTGCCCAGCGACAGGCAATGAAACGGACGATTGCCCCTGGCATCAGCGTGAAGCGCCGGCAGCCATTGCCGACACGCCCCGTTCGTTCCCGACTCTTGACTCTTGACTCTGGATCCGGATCCGGATCCGGATCGACGGTCTATACTTTTCCGATGAACACACGAGCCGCCTCGCTCACTATCGGTACCGTCGCCCAGCGTGTCGGTGCGGCAATCGACACCATACGTTACTACGAGCGCGAAGGCCTGCTGCCCGAGCTTCCACGGCGTGCATCGGGTTACCGCAGTTACGACGACGCTTCGGTTGCGCAGCTGCGCTTTATCCGCCGAGCCAAGAATCCGGGCTTCACGCTGGAGGAGATTCGCGAACTGCTCTCGCCCTCGCAGTATCGCCGCAGCTGAGGAGGAGATGCCGTCATGAACGAGCCGAAAGCGTGCTGCCACGGCGCCGGCCAGCCATCGGGCGCGATGGCGACCGATCCGGTGTGCGGCATGACGGTGGATCGGCATACCGCCAAGCAGCACGTCGAACATGCCGGCCGCACTTATTACTTCTGCGGGCAGCGTTGCAGCGACAAGTTCATGGCCGAACCGTCGGCCTGGCTCGAAGGCCGCGCAACCCCGCCGGCGGCGCCGGGCACGATCTACACCTGCCCGATGCACCCGGAGATCCAGCAGGCCGGACCCGGCGATTGCCCCCTGTGCGGCATGGCCCTCGAGCCGATGCTGCCCGGCGAGGATGCCGGCGACGGCGGTGAAGTGCGGGCGATGGCGCGCCGGTTCTGGTTGCTGGTGGCCCTCACGCTGCCGGTGTTCCTGCTGGCAATGGGGCCGCAGCTGTTCGGCTGGCGGCTGCCGGCACCGTGGGATCGGGTGACCGGCTGGGTCGAGGCGGTGCTGGGCACGGCGGTGGTGCTGTGGGGTGGGGCGCCGTTTTTCAAGCGCGGCTGGAATTCGCTCAATCCGTGGCGGCCGAACATGTACACGCTGATCGGCCTGGGTACGGGGGTGGCCTGGCTCTACAGCGCGGTGGCATTTCTGCAGCCGGGGATCTTTCCGGCCAGTTTTCGCGACCTGCACGGCCAGGTCGGGGTGTATTTCGAAACGGCGGCGGTGATCGTCGCCCTGGTCACGCTTGGCGATTTTCTGGAGCTGCGCGCACGCCGCCGTACCGGTGCCGCGCTGAAGGCGCTGCTGGGGCTGGCGCCGAAGACCGCGCATCGGCTGGCCGGCGACGGCAGCGAGATCGATGTGCCGCTGGCCGATGTGCGCGCGGGCGATTCCCTGCGCATCCGCCCCGGCGAAAAGGTGCCGGTCGATGGCGTGGTGCTCGACGGCGAGAGCCATGTCGACGAGTCGATGCTCACCGGCGAGCCGATGCCGGTGAGCAAGGCAAAGGGCGAGCCGGTTACCGGCGGCACGGTGAACCAGGACGGCGCGCTGACCATGCGCGCGGAAAAGGTCGGCGGCGAGACCATGCTGGCGCAGATCGTGGCGCTGGTGGCCAAGGCGCAGCGCAGCCGCGCACCGCTGCAGCGGGTGGCCGATCGCGTCGCGGCATGGTTCGTGCCGGCGGTGTTCGCGTGTGCCGTACTGGCGTTCGCGGGCTGGGCCTGGCTCGGTCCCGATCCGAAGCTGGCGCATGCGTTGATCGCGGCGGTGTCGGTGCTGATCATCGCCTGTCCGTGCGCACTGGGGCTGGCCACACCGATCTCGATCATGGTGGCCAGCGGCCGCGGCGCGCAGAACGGCGTGCTGTTCAAGGATGCCAGCTCGATCGAGGCACTGCGCGACATCGATACGCTGGTGCTGGACAAGACCGGCACGCTGACCGAAGGCAAGCCAGCGCTGACCGGGTTGTTGCCGCTCGGCGACCTGCCGCGCGAACGTCTGCTGCTGCTGGCTGCCGCGCTGGAGCGGCCCAGTGAGCACCCGCTGGCGCGGGCGATCGTCGATGCCCTCGATGGCGAAACGCCGCCGCCGGTGGAGGCGTTTCGCACCCTGACCGGCCGTGGCGTGCAGGGCCGTGTCGAGGGCCGTACGGTGGCGCTGGGCAATGCACGACTGCTGGACGAACTCGGGATCAACGCCGACGACAAGGCTGCTCAACAGGCCGAGACGCTGCGTGGCGACGGTGCCACGGTGATGTTTCTCGCCGTCGACGGCGTGCTGGCCGGCCTGATCGCGGTCGCCGACCGGATCAAGCCGGACACGGCGAAAGCGATCGCGGCACTGCATGCCGACGGCCTGCGCCTGGTGATGCTGACCGGCGACAACGCGACCACGGCGGGCGCGGTGGCGCGCCGGCTTGGCATCGACGAGGTGCATGCCGATGTGACACCGGCCGACAAGGCGTCGGTGGTGACGACGCTGAAGAGCGAGGGACGCCGCGTGGCCATGGCTGGCGACGGCATCAACGATGCGCCCGCGCTGGCTGCGGCGGACGTGGGCATCGCGATGGGCGGCGGCACCGACGTGGCGATGGAAAGCGCGCAGGTGACCCTGATCAAGGGCGATCTGGGCGCCATCGCACGGGCGCGCTCGCTGTCGCGGGCCACCGTGCGCAACATCCGCCAGAACCTGTTCTTCGCCTTCGTCTACAACGCGGTCGGCGTGCCGCTGGCGGCCGGCGCGCTGTATCCGGTGCTGGGCATCACGCTGTCGCCGATGGTGGCCGCGCTGGCGATGAGCCTGAGTTCGGTGTCGGTGGTGAGCAATGCGCTGCGCCTGCGCAAGGCGCGGTTGTGACCGCAGGAGCGCGCCCTGGCGCGATGGCTCTGGTCCATTCACCGGAAGCAACCGCATGACCCGCACTCTCGCCCAATGGCTTGCCTATCAGGAACGCGTCAACGTCCGCGGCATCGAGCTGGGACTCGATCGCGTGCGCACGGTGTGGCAGCGCATGGGCGCGGCGGCACCGGCGCGTCGCGTGATCACGGTTGCAGGCACCAACGGCAAGGGTTCCACCGTAGCCTTGCTTGAAGCAATGCTGATCGCAGCCGGGTTGCGCGTGGGCAGTTTCACTTCGCCGCACCTGCTCGATTACAACGAGCGGGTGCGCATCGACGGTACCGATGCCGACGACGCTTCGCTGGTGGCCTCGTTCGGGCGGATCGAAGCCGCACGTGGCGACCTGCCGCTGACCTATTTCGAGTTCGGCACGCTGGCTGCGCTGGATCTGTTCGCCCTCGCGCAGTTGGACGTGGCGATCCTGGAGGTGGGGCTGGGTGGCCGATTGGATGCGGTGAACATCGTCGATGCCGATGTGGCGGTTGTCACCACCGTGGATCTGGACCATGTGGATTGGCTGGGACCCGATCGCGACAGCATCGGCCGCGAAAAGGCCGGCATCGCGCGGGCAGGGCGGCCCGCCATCGTCGGCGAGCCGAAACCGCCGCCGGGCCTGCTCGATGCGCTGACGACATGTGGCGCCAGCGTCGAGCGGGCCGGAATCGATTTCAGCGTCGAACGCCATGCCAACGGCTGGCGTTGGCGGCACCGCGACGGCATGGTGATGGAGCTGCCCGATCCGGCGCTGGCGGCGCCGGTGCAATTCGCCAACGCGGCGGCGGCGATTGCCGCGCTGCATGCATTGTGTGCCGATGGCGAACCGATCGCCGCAAAGAATTTTCTCGCCGCCGTCAGCAACGGCCTGCAGGGGGTACGGGTATCGGCACGACTGCAGTCGCTCGGCGGCAATCCGCCCCTGATCGTGGATGTGGGTCACAACCCGCAGGCCGCGCGCGCGCTGGCTGAATGGCTGGACGCGCAGCCGCGCGGCGTGCTGCATGCGGTTTACGGCGCGCTGGCCGACAAGGACGTGGCCGGGGTGATCGGCGCGCTCGGCAGTCGGGTCGGGCATTGGCACCTGGCCGGGCTGGAGCGCGATACGCCGCGTGGCCTGGACGCGGCGTCCCTGGCGGCAGTGCTGAGGCAGACCTTGCCGCAGGCGTCGTTCGATGCCCATGCCGATGTCGCCTCCGCACTGGCTGCGGCGCGGGCGGCGGCGCGTCCGGGCGAGCGCATCCTCGCCTTCGGCTCGTTTTTCGTGGCCAGCGCGGTGCTCGCCGAGCGTGCCGGCTGAACGCTGGGGTCAAGCCGGGTTGCCGGACGGGTCATGGGGTCCGGTACAGGCGGGTATAATTGCGCCGTTGCGTGCCGCGTTTGCCGCGTTTGCCGCGTTTGCCGCGTTTGGAGCGAAGCCTTGAAAATACGCCTGCTGGGAGCTGCCGTTCTCTTTGCGCTGCTGATCCTGTTCGTGCCGATGTTCTTTTCGAGCAAGCCCCCGGGCGCCGGTGGCGATCAAGCGGTGAGCCTGGCGATTCCGCCGGCACCGGACAGCGACCTGCGCACGCGAACCATGAGCCTGAAGCCGGATGCCGCCATCAGCGCATCGACTGCCGCTGTTGCGCCGGTCCAGCCGGCAGCGATGCCGGCACCGACCGATCGCCTGCCCACGGTGAACATCGGCTCCAATCGTCCGCGGGACGTGGGAACCGATACCGAAGCCGGCAAGAAATCCGTGCCGACCGAGGTGGCCACCGGTTCGGGCAAGTCGCCGGCGGAGCCGGTGATTGCGCAGCAAACCAAGCCGGTCGTGCGCAAGCCGGCGACCGCCGCACCGAAGCAGACGCCTGCTGCCGTATCGGCAGCGACTGCAGGGTCGGCCGGGCATGGCAGCTACACGCTCGACCTCAGCGCCTATGCCAGCGCGGCGGGCGCGACGAATCTGCAACGTCGCGTGCGAGCCATGGGTTTCCCGGTGAGCGGTCGCCCGATTACGCAGGCCGGCCAGCAACGCATCCAGGTCATTGCCGGGCCGTTCGAGACGCGTACCGCGGCCGAGGCGGCCCGCTTGAAGATCATCCAGTCGATTCCCGGCGTGCCGACACGACTGCAGCAAGACGCCGGCAGCGATGGTGGTCAGGCCGCTGCGCCCGCCGCGTCATCATCGCAACCCGCCAAGGCTGGTGGCTGGGCGGTGCAGTTGGCAGCGATGAGTGCCAGGGCTGATGCTGTGGCACTGCGCGACAAGTTGCGCGCCAACGGCTTCGACGGCTTCGTGGATTCCGTGCAGGCTGGCGGCCAGCGGCTGTGGCGGGTACGCGCCGGCCCGCAGACGCAGCGTGCCGATGCGCAACGCCTGCACGACCAGATCAAGACCAGACTGGGCATCGATGGCAACGTCGTTCCGGTTCCCTGATCATGCAAGCACCCAGAGGCGGGATCGGCGGATGACCGGATGAACTGGACCGATTACATCGTCATCGGCATTCTGGCCATCTCGGTCATGATCGGGCTGTGGCGCGGACTGATTTCCGAAGTGCTGGCCCTGGCGATCTGGGTTGCCGCGTTCTGGGTGGCATGGACCTTCGGCCCGGTGTTGGCAACGCATTTCGACCACATCATCGAGCTGCCTTCGGCGCGGATCGTCATCGGCTATGGCCTTTGTTTCGTTGCCGTGTTGATTCTCGGCGCGTTGCTGCGCTTCGTGATCAACCGGCTGGTCGAGAGCACCGGACTGTCCGGTACCGATCGTCTGCTGGGCATGTTTTTCGGTTTCGCCCGTGGCGTGCTGCTGCTGACCCTGCTGGTGTTTCTGGGCGGATTCACCGCATTCCCCAGAGATCCGTGGTGGCGGCAATCGGTGTTGCTGCCGCAGTTTCAGCACGCGGCAACATGGCTGGAACAGCGGGTGCCGGCCAGTGTGCACGGGCATGTCCATCCGTCGGCCATGCTCCGGCATCTGCGCAGCTTGCCCACTTCCCTGGGCACCTCCATATCGGTTGCGGCGCCGGCCACGGCGGGCACGATACGCACGATTGCCCCGGCGATTGCCAGCAGCACGGTCACCCACTCCACAAATTTCTGAGACAGGCAACAAACCATGTGCGGAATCATCGGCATTGTCGGTACCACGGATGTGGCATCGGCGCTTTATGACGGGCTGACCGTGCTGCAGCACCGTGGCCAGGATGCTGCCGGCATCGCCACCGTCGATGGTGCGCAGCTTCGCCTGCACAAGGGCAACGGACTGGTGCGCGACGTGTTCGGCCAGGTCGCGATGGCGGGCTTGCGCGGACGCATCGGCATCGGCCATTGCCGTTATCCGACCGCCGGTTCGGAAGGCCAGGCCGAAGCACAGCCGTTCTACGTGAACTCGCCTTACGGCATCGCCTTTGCGCACAACGGCAATCTGGTCAATACGGACTCGCTGCGCCGGCAGATGTTCGAGGACGACCGTCGCCACATCAACACCGATTCGGATTCCGAAGTGCTGCTGAACGTGCTGGCGCACGAGCTGCAGATCCAGGACCGGATGGCGTTGACACCGGACCACATCTTCAAGGCCGTGGCCGGCGTGCATGCGCGGGCCAGCGGCGGTTATGCCTGCGTGGCGCTGGTGCTGGGCTACGGCCTGATCGCGTTCCGCGACCCGAACGGGATCCGCCCGCTGGTGCTGGGCGAGCGGGTTGCCGCGGAAGGCCGCGAGTATGCGGTGGCCTCCGAGTCGGTCGCCTTCGACGTGCTGGGCTTCAAGCGCGTCCGCGATATCCAGCCGGGCGAGGCGGTGATCATCACCGACGACGGCCAGCTCCACAGCCGTCGCTGCGCCGAGGGGGCTGTGCACACGCCGTGCATCTTCGAATACGTCTATCTGGCACGACCGGATTCGATGATCGAGGACGTTTCGGTGTACAAGGCCCGGCTGCGCATGGGAGAGAAACTGGGCGAAAAGATCCTGCGCGAGCGCCCGGACCACGGCATCGATGCAGTGATTCCGATCCCCGACACCGCACGCACCGCTGCCAGCGCGCTGGCCGGCGTACTCGGTGTGCCGTTCCGCGAGGGCTTCGTGAAGAATCGCTACATCGGCCGCACCTTCATCATGCCGGGGCAGGGCGAACGGCAGAAATCGGTGCGCCGCAAGCTCAACGCGATCGATCTGGAGTTTCGCAAGAAGAACGTGCTGCTGGTGGACGATTCGATCGTGCGCGGGACCACCTCCAGGCAAATCATCCAGATGGCCCGCGATGCCGGCGCGAAAAACGTCTACTTCGCTTCCGCCGCGCCGCCGGTGCGCTATCCGAACGTGTACGGCATCGACATGCCGTCCGTCTCGGAACTGGTCGCCGCCGGCCGCACCGAGCAGGAAGTGGAAAAGGTGCTCGGTGCCGACTGGCTGATCTATCAGGATCTCAAGGATCTGATCCGGGCCGTGCAGGACGGCAACGAGGATCTCGAGCAGTTCGACACTTCGTGTTTCTCTGGCGAATACGTGACCGGCCTCGAACGGCAGTATCTGGAACAGATCCAGATGCTGCGTTCCGACGATGCCAAGGCCGCGCGGCGCAGCCTGTGATTTCGTTTTCGCAGAAGAGCACGATGTGCGCATGCCCTTTGCGTCCGCATCCGATCCCATCCGGGAAGAGGTGTTGGCGATAAACCCCGTGACCGATCTTCACGCCGCCGCCAAGCGCTGCCTCGAAGCCATCGACCCGGCCGACAAGCTGCGCCTGACCCATGCTGCTTGGCAGGCATATCTGGCTGGCGAACTGCGCGCCGATCCAGCCGCGCCGCCGCCTGACCCGATCGCCGCGCCGGGCCGCCCGGAAAAACCGCGCCTGGTCGATGCCCGACAGGTGCCGCAGCGCAGGCTCGGCAGCGAGCAGGGTCGCGCCGCACTGGTGCACGCAGTGGCGCACATCGAGTTCAACGCGATCAACCTGGCATGGGACGCGGTCTATCGTTTCCGCGGCAAACCGGATGCGTATTACCGCGACTGGGCCAGCTGCGCGAACGACGAGGCACGCCATTTCGCCATGCTCGCCGGACGCCTCGCCGAACTCGGCCATGCCTACGGCGACTTCGACGCCCACGACGGCCTGTGGGCGATGGCCGAGAGAACCGCCGGCCACGACACCGCACGCATGGCGCTGGTGCCACGCGTACTGGAAGCACGCGGCCTCGATGTCACTCCCGGCATGATCGGGCGGCTGCGCCGGCTCGGCGACGCCCGCACGGCGGCGATCCTCGAAGTGATCCTGCGCGAGGAAGTCGCCCATGTCGCCGCCGGCACCCGCTGGTACCGCCATTGCTGCGAACGTGACGGGCTGGAGCCGGTCGCCACCTTCTTCGACCTGCTGCGCGACTACCTGGGTACCAGCCTGCGCGGCCCGTTCAATTTGCCGGCACGACGCGAGGCGGGTTTCGTGGAAGCCGAACTTGATCGGCTCGCCATGCTGGCTGATCCGAGTTCGTCGATGATCGGACACTCCGGCCTGTCGTCGTCGTGACATCGCCGGGCGAGATCCTCGATCGTGTTCCTGATCGCCATCAGGTCGGCGATCTTTCGGTCGAGGCCGGCAAGATAGTTGAGCGCGATGTGCCTCACGTCCTTGCTTGCGCGATTCCGGTCCCGGTAAAGCGAGAGCAGCTCGGTGACGTCCTTCAACGGAAAGCCGAGGCGTCGCGCATGGGCTACGAAGCGCAGGGTTTGCACGTCCGCCTGCGAGTAGGTGCGGTAGCGGTTTTCATTCCGCCTGGCACTCTCGATGACCCGGTTTTCCTCGTAGTACCGGATGGTCCTGGAAGGCAGGCCCGACAGGGCCGAGACCTCTCCGATCGTGAGTTGCTTGTCGGGTCGCATGATCAGCCCCCTCCCTTTGTGGGCGGATGCCAGCGTCGAAGCAACAGTGCATTGGACACGACGCTTACCGAGGAAAGCGCCATCGCCGCGCCGGAAATCATCGGGTTCAGAAGCCCGAATGCCGCCAGTGGCATACCGATCACGTTGTAGAAGAACGCCCAGAACAGGCCTTGCCGGATCTTGTTGCGGGTAGCCCGGCTCACCGTGATCGCGTCTCCCACCAGGAGCGGGTCGGGGCGCATCAAGGTGATGCCCGCCGTCTGCATGGCGACATCCGACCCACCGCCCATGGCGATGCCGACATTCGCGGCGGCAAGGGCGGGCGCGTCGTTGACGCCATCCCCGACCATTGCGACGATCCGGCCTTCCGACTGGAGGCGGCGTACCTCTTCTGCCTTCTGACCGGGAAGCACGGAGGCCACCACCGTCTCGATGCCCAGCTGCGCAGCGACGGCCGCGGCGGTCCGCTGGTGGTCGCCGGTCAGCATGACGGTATCAATGCCGAGGCGCTGCAGTTGCCGTACCGCGGCCTTGGCGGTTTCCCGGATGGGGTCTGCCACCGCGATGGCGCCCGCCAGGTGCCCCTGGGGTTCGAGGATGGCCACCCACATCACGGTTCGGCCGCATTCCTCCAGGGCAACCACCTGAGCCTCCAGGCTGTCGGTCGGCACCCTCATCTCCTCGAGCAGGCGGCGATTGCCGATGGCGATCCGCCGCCCGGCCACGCGTGCGGTGAGGCCCATGCCGGGATGGCTCTGGAAATCTTCAACGCGGTCCAGTTTGAGCCCTGTGGCCTTGACCAGGACCGCATGGGCGAGCGGGTGCTCGCTGCCGGTCTGCGCGGCAGCGGCGAGCGCAAGCAACTCGTCCTCTGGCATCCCCGTGGTGAGGACTTCCGTCACGGCGGGCTTGCCCTCGGTCATCGTGCCGGTCTTGTCCAGCACCACAGTATCGAGTTTGTGGGCGAGTTCGAGCGCCTCCGGGTCGCGGATCAGGATCCCGGCCCTGGCCGCCGCGCCGGTGCCGACCATCAAGGCCGTCGGCGTCGCCAGGCCGAGCGAACAGGGGCACGCGACCACCATCACCGCGACGGCGGCGACGATGCCGGCAGTGAGGTTTCCGGCGATCAGCCACCAGCCGGAGAACGCCATGAGCGCGATCACGATCACGATCGGAACGAAAACGGCGGCGACACGATCGACGAGCCGTTGAACAGGCGCCTTCTTGCCCTGCGCAGTCTCGACGAGCGCAATGATCCGCGAGAGCGTCGATTGCTCGCCGACCCGTGTCGTCCTGATGTGGAGCAGGCCGCTGCCGTTGACGGACCCGCCAACGACGCAATCACCTGCCTGCTTTGTCAACGGTTGGCTTTCTCCGGTCAACAGGCTTTCGTCGACGGTGCTGTGTCCGTCGAGCACGACGCCGTCCACCGGGAATTTCTCGCCGGGTCGCACGATTACGACGTCACCGGGCGAAACAGCGTTGATCGGCACCGTGATTTCCGCGTCGTGGCGGATGACGTGCGCGTTCTCCGGCCGTAGCGCCATGAGCGCGCGGATGGCCGAGGTCGTCGCTCGCTTGGCACGGGCTTCGAGCCATTTGCCGACGAGGATCAGCGTGATGACGACGGCAGACGCTTCGAAATACAGATGGCCGCCCGCGTGCCCCGCGAGAAGCATGTAAAGACTGTAGAAATAAGCGGTCGACGTGCCGAGCACGACGAGAACATCCATATTGCCCGTGCTTGCCCGCAGTGCTTTCCATGCGCCGATATAGAAGCGCGCGCCCAGGATGAACTGAACTGGCGTGGCAAGCACGAGCTGCAGCCAGGCCGGCATTTCGATGCCCGCCATCGGCAGCAGCAAAGGCGCACTGAGCACGACCGCTGCCAGCACGCGCCAGGTTTCCTGCTTGAGGCGCTTTTCCTCGGTGGCGAGGATCTGCCGGTCGCGTTCGACGTCGCCTGTCCGAAGCTCGGCGTCGTATCCGGCGCGGTGCACCGCCGCGATGAGATCGGCCGGTCGCAGCAGGCCGGCGACGCCCTCGACAGCAGCTTTTTCACTGGCGAGGTTGACTTCGGCCCGTGTCACGCCCGGCACTGCCAGCAAAGCGCGTTCGAGACGGCCTGCGCACGAGGCGCAGGTCATGCCGGAGATGGCGAGTTCCCGCGTTTCGCGGTCGACATCGTAGCCGGCGCGCGAGACTGCCTCGACCAGGGTCTTCGGTTGCACGTGCGCAGGGTCGAACACAAGGTCGGCCTGTTCGCTGGAGAGGTTGACCGAAGCCTCCACACCGGGAAGTGCCTGCAATGCTTTCTCGACGCGGCCGGCGCAGGTCGCGCAGGTCATGCCCCTGATGGGCATGACCGCATGGAGCCGATCATCGACTGTCTCAGTGGCTTCCACGCGTCTCTCCCGCATCTGCATCGCTCCCCGCGGCTTGGGCGCCGTACCCGGCCGCCTCCACAGCCGCGATCAGGTCTGCAGGAGTTGCCATGCCCTTGATCGTCGCGCGACCTGCCGCCAGGTCCACCGTCGCTTCTGCGACACCCGGAATCCGGGACAGGATGCGCATGACCGTGTTCGCGCACCCCCCGCAGGACATCCCCGTGACCGCGAGGATCGTGGTTTCGGGCGACTGATGTGACTCGTGCTGATTCATGGGACTTCATTCCTTCCAGTTAGATGGAAGGAACGATAGACCTTCCAGCGGGTGGAAGGTCAAGCGGTTCGGCAGGTCGTGCCCTGGTTCACGAACGCCGCCGCCACGTCGTCCGGGCATGCCGGCGTTACCCCGACAAGCGTCAAATGGCGCGGGACGTGGGGCTGAGCCATGCGGCCGACCGACTACACTCAGGCGGGGTCTCATCGATCGCGGGAGTGACGCAGCATGACCAGTCGCGTGATTTCAACATGGCTCGACACCATTGGCATGAGCGTTCCCATCATCCAGGCCCCCATGGCCGGTGTGTCTTCGCCGGCCATGGCAGCAGCAGTGAGCAACAGCGGCGGGCTGGGCTCACTGGGCGTGGGAGCCATGACAGCGGAGAAAGCACGCGCGGCGATCCGCGCGTTCCGGCGGCTGAGCGACGGTGCGTTGAACGTCAACGTGTTCGTGCACAAGCCCGCACACGTCGACGAGGCGCAACAGGCCGCCTGGGTGGCGCGACTCGCGCCGGAGTTCAAGCGTTTCGGCGTCACGCCGCCGGCATCGCTGAAGGAGATCTACACCTCCTTCCTCGTCGATGACGACATGCTCGCCACGCTGGTCGCCGAACACCCCAGGGTGGTGAGCTTCCATTTCGGCCTGCCACGACCGGATCAGGTCAAGGCGCTGCACGACGCCGACGTCCATCTCATGGCCAGCGCGACGAACGTCCGCGAAGCGAAGGCGCTCGAAGCCGCGGGCATCGACGCCATCGTGGCGCAAGGTTACGAGGCAGGCGGCCATCGCGGCATGTTCGACCCGGATACCGAAGACAGCGCATTGGGCACGATCGCATTGACACGCCTGCTGGTGGCGAACCTGCGCATCCCGGTCATCGCCGCCGGCGGCATCATGGATGGCGCAGGGATTGCCGCGGTGCTCGAACTTGGCGCGGCCGCAGCGCAGCTGGGCACTGCCTTCGTCGTGACGGACGAATCGCTGGCGGATGCGGGTTACCGCAAGATGATGGCAAGCGATGCAGCCCACGCCACCGTGATGACGCGTGCCATCTCCGGGCGGCCGGCGCGCAGCCTCGCGAGCCTGTTCACGCGACTTGGTGCGTCGGTGCAGGCAGCGGACATCCCCGGCTATCCGATCGGCTACGACGCAGGCAAGGCGTTGAATGCGGCGGCGCGCGCGGCCGGCGAAACGGGTTACGGCGCGTACTGGGCCGGGCAGGGGGCGCCATTGGCGCGGCCCATGTCGGCGCAGGCATTGATGCGCACCTTGATCGATGAGTGGCAATCGGCGTCCTGAGCCGTCGCTTCCAGAAATGAGCCACAAAGGGGTCCAGTTCTACGGCACATGAAGCCTTCGAGCTGATTTCTCGCGCTGCGTGTTGTGTCCGGAGGTTCGTGGATGTCGGCCAGTCGCGCAGCTTGCGGTCTTTGCGCCCGTGGGGTCAGCCGCTTGTAAATCACCCATGCGTGCTTTACAGTGAACCATATGGTTCACTATCAAACCCGCCTCGACACAACGTTCGCCGCGCTCTCCGATGTCACCCGACGCGGCGTGCTGGAGCAGCTCGGGGGTTCGGACGCCTCGATTACCGACCTTGCCCAAAGGTTCGACATGACCCTGACGGGCATGAAGAAGCACGTCAGCGTTCTGGAACAGGCGGGGCTCGTGACCACGGAGAAGATCGGCCGCGTACGAACCTGCAAGCTCGGACCGCGCCAGCTGGAAGAAGCGGCCGCCTGGATCGAACAGCATCGCCAACTCTGGAGCGCGCGTTTCGACGCGCTGGACGAGATTGTCGAGAACTTGAACCGCAAGGAGAAGGGAAATGCCAGAAGCAGAAAGTAGTTCCGCCACCAAGAACCGTACTGTCGTGGAGCGCAAGTCCGACCGCGAACTCGTCGTGACGCGAACGTTCGATGCCCCCGCGCACATCGTCTTCGAGGCGTGGAGCAGACCCGAATTGTTCCAGCGTTGGTGGGTTCCGAAGTCGGTGGGCCTGACGCTGCTCTCGTGTGACATGGATGTGCGCACCGGGGGCGCGTATCGCCTCGTGTTCCGCCATCCGATGTCCGATCAGCCGATGGCGTTCTTCGGCACGTACAGGGAAGTGACGCCGAACAAGCGCATCGTGTGGACGAACGAAGAAAGCGATCAGGGCGCCGTGACCACGGTGACGTTCGAGGAAGATGCCGGCAGGACGCTGGTCACCCTGCACGAAATCTACCCGACGAATGCGGCCCTCGAAGAAGCCCTCGCCGGTTCGGCCGAAGGCCTGCCCGAACAGTTCGCGCAGCTGGACGAATTGCTCGCAGGCAGATCGTGACCGCACCGCGGCCACCGGCGTATGGAACCTCGAAAAAACCACACTTGTTCGTCATCCCAGCGAAAGCTGGAATGACGGGTTATTCGAGGTTCCCGTATGGAAGCGATGACGGGGGAACACACGATCAGCGCCGCTCTGGCCCGTTCGGCGCCACGTGAGGACGATGTGCTTTACACAGCTAGTCGTTTTGCGCGAATGGAGCATATCTACTACAAATATAGTTGACAACGTTGGCGGTTGGTCTAGTATCTACTATAACCATAGTAGATGAGGGCGGGTGGACGTGATGAAGATCTCTCTCACCGACCGCGAGGCCGATGTAATGCAGGCGCTGTGGGATCGCGGCGCATCGACAGTGGCCGAGGTGCGCGAACACTTGGCCGACCCGCTGGCCTACACCACCGTTCTGACCGTGCTGCGCACGTTGGAGGCCAAGGGCTACGTCAACCACGAGGAAGCCGGCCGCGGACATCGCTTCTTCGCCACCGTCAAACAGCAGGCGGCGCGAAAGAACGCCGTGCAGCATCTCACCGACAAGCTGTTCAAGGGCTCCACCGAGCTGTTGTTCTCCCACCTGGTCTCTGAGCAGAAGCTCAGCGCCGACCAGCTCGCACGCATGCGCCAGCTACTGGCCGACCACGCGAACAAGGAGAAGTCGGAATGATTGCCTGGATGATCTACGCCACGCTTGTGGCTCTGGCACTGAGCGCGGCCGCGTTCACTGCCGAACGCGCGGCGCGGGTGCGCCGCAAGACCACGCGCTGGGTCTGGCTAATTGCGATGCTCGGCTCGCTGGCGCTGCCGGCGCTGATCTCCTCGGTGACGCTGCGCCTACCTGGCATGCTGCAGTCGGGCGCCATGCCGCCGCCGATCGTCCTGCGCGACGCCACTTCCATTGCGTTGCCGGCGATGCTGATGCCGCTGGACGGCACGCAGCCCTACGGCGCACCTGACTCCGTGGCGATGTGGCTCCGTACCGGCTGGCTCGTTCTGTCCTTGTTGATGCTGTGCGCGCTGGCTGCCAGTGCGGTGCTGTTACACCGGCGCAAACGCGGCTGGAGCGAGGCCACGATGTGCGGGGAACACGTGCTGGTGGCGCCAGATGCAGGTCCCGCCATCGCTGGCCTGCTGCGGCCGAGGATCGTGGTGCCGGCATGGGTGCCGCAGGCGCCGGAGCCGCAGCAGCGCGACGTATTGGCGCATGAGCGCTTGCACCTCGATGCCGGCGACCCGCTCCTGATCGCGCTGGCGGTGATGCTGCTCGTGTTGATGCCATGGAACCCGCTGCTGTGGTGGCAGTTCCACCGGCTGCGCCGGGCCATTGAAGTGGACTGCGATGCCCGTGTGCTCCGCGGCGGCCGCGACCTCGTGGCGTACTGCGAGACGCTGCTACACGTGGGGCAGGGCCAGGCCTCCCGGATCGGCCTGGTGCCGGCGATGTCCGAATCCGGTTCCTTCCTAGAACAGAGGATCAAGCTCATGCTGACGAAACGGAACAAGTGGGCTGGTGTGTCCGCGCTGGTGCTGGTGTGTGCATCGCTGGGCATGACCGTGTTCGCGGCCCAGGTCACGCCGCCGAGTGGCGCGGCACCGGAGGAAGTGAAGGATGCGGTCACGCTGCCGCCCGCTGTGCTGGACCGTTACGTGGGCTTCTACCAAGTCAGTGCGATCTCGAAGGTCGCGGTCAGCCGCTCCGGCAACGGCCTCATTATCGCCATCAGTGCGCAGATGGCGGCACCCAAGCCGTTTTATGCGGTGCCGCTGGGTGCCGATCGCTTCACAGTCCAGGGACAGCCCGCGGTCGCGCACTTCGTCATGGATGCCGGCAGCCACGCCCAGCGCATGGTGCTCCAAATGCACGGCCACACCGTGCTGGATACGCAGCGCATCGATGCTGCCGAAGCTGGGCGGATCGACGCAGCGCTGGCCGAGCGCATCCATGACAAGAAGCCTTACCCCGGTAGCCTGAAGGCGCTGAAACTCCTGCTACGCGATCCTGCGGACGGCGCCGGCATGAGCAAGGATCTGGCGGCGGTCCGCCAGAAACAGCGCGCCTCACGCGAGCAGTACCTCGCCGAACTCGGCCCGGTGCAGTCGTACACCTTCACCGGCGTCAACCAATACGGCGACGACGTGTACTCGGTGAACCACGCCCACGGCACGGAGACCATCAGTCTCGTGGTCGACCCCGACGGCACGCTGGCGAGGGCGTTCCGCCACCGCTGATCCATCTTTTTCGCCGGTCGCAAGCCGGGTGCTCACCACACCCGGCCCCGACCTTCAACACCCGCTTTTCCCGATACGTGGCCGTCATGCGACGGCCGCCTGGGTGACGTTTTGCCCGGCATCTCCCCACACAGCAGGAGCTACGCCATGGAAAACCGCACTGTTCTGTATTGCTCCGCCACCGTCATGGCTATCAACCTGGTCTTCTCCACCGTACTTGCCTCATCCGTATCACAGGGCCATCACGACGACGCATGGCTATACCAGACCCTCACCGCGCGCGAAGCCGCATTGACTCGCGCCTACGACACCTGCAACCTGCACGCACTGCGCGCTAGCTTATTCGCCGGAACTACCGTCACGACGCCCGATGGCCGGCATATCGACCCGGTGATCGACGCGCGCGATCACGTGTGCGGGCGCCTGCATCGGGAGGTGGTGCCAGGCAGTCTGGTGGTGCGCGCGTTGGGCGACGACAGCGCGCTGGTCAGTGGAGTGCAGCGCTTTTGTGCGAACGATAGCGACTCTTGCTCCGAAAAAGGCGAGAGATTTTTCCAGTTATGGACACTAGGTCACGGACATTGGCGAATGGGTGTGATCCTTGATTTGGATGCTACGCGTTGACAGTCCTGACGCGGACAATTTTCCAGCACCAGGCGCCAGCACCCGTTGAACGGCAGCACTTCATCTTGGGGGTGCCTGCCGGGGAATCCGATGTTCGCCGAAAGCAGACGTCAGGGTAGGGCAGTTAGTCGGTGTTATTCATGAGTAGGGAAGGGCCGCCTTCGGCGATCGTCTCACGTGTTGAGAGCGACAAGTGGAAGCATGCGCGATGTCGAACCAAAGGAGCGGGCTTGTGATGTCATGTGTTGATCGAATGAGCTGGCGCATGCTGGGTGTGCCCTTGTGCCGTTTGCTCTGGGCGGCGTTGCGGCATGGCTGTTGTCGGCACTGCTGGACTTGCCTCAGCTGTTCGGAGGGCAACCAGTTTTTCCAGCACCTCTCGTCACTTGATCTGAACAACGACCTTCCCCTTCGCACGCCCTTGAGCCAGATATTCAAGTGCCTCTTTGGCTTGCCCGAATGGAAACACCTTGTCGATCACGGGGCGAACACTTTCTGACTTGAGCAGCTCACCAATTTCAGACAACTGACCGCCATCGGGACGCACGAATAGGGACGAGTATGAAACGCCCCGCTTACGCGCAAGCCGCATGATCTTGCGACTCATCAAGCCGAGGACAAACTTCAGCACGAAGTTCAATCGGCGAGCGCTGGCGAATTCTGCGTCAAGCGGGCCGACGAGGGAAATGATCTTGCTGCCCGGCTTGAGGATGCCGATGGACTTCTCGATCGCTTCGCCTCGAACGGTGCCGAGCACTACGTCGTATCCGTGCAGCACTTTCTCAAACTCCTGCTTCTTGTAGTCGACCACCTCGTCAGCCCCTAGACTACGCACCAGTTGCACATTGCCCGTGCTGGTAGTCGTCCCTACCTTGGCGCCAAGGTGCTGGGCCAGTTGGATCGCGAAGGTGCCGATGCCACCCGAACCAGCTGGGACAAACACTTTCTGACCAGCCCGTAGGTTGGCGCGCTCCTTCAGTGCCTGCCACGAGGTGAGGCCAACCATGGGAATCGAGGCTGCCTGCACAAAATCCAGATTGGTCGGTTTCGGCGCCGCCAGCCTCTCCGGCACGACTGCGAATTCGGCGAGTGCGCCGGTGCCGAGATCGAAGAGACTGGCAAAGATGGCGTCGCCTGGCTTGAACCTTGTCACGCGGCTGCCAACCTCTTTCACCACACCAGCCAAATCGCTTCCCATCGTGGCAGGAAGTTGGAACTTCAGGACGAGTTTGAACATGCCCGTCGTAATCATGTTGTCGATCGGGTTCAATCCCACTGCGTGAACCTCAACCAGCATTTCGTCAGGCTTCAATGTGGGCCGGGAAACCTCGTTGAAACCGATTTCTGGCGATTTTCCGTAGCGTTTGAATGTAAGTGCTTTCATGTCGCGCTGACTCCAATGTTGTCGTTGCATTGCATAAGGGCCGGACAGCTTCCATCTCACGCCCAGGGCTGGAGGATCACCTTGCCGGTGGTATGGCGCCCTTCCAGCAGGCGATGTGCTTCGGTGGCCTGCGAGAGCGGCAACACTGTTTCTGCCTGCAGGGTCACTTTGCCGGACAAGACCAGCCCGATCAGTTCGGTGAGCGTGGACTGGATCAGCTCAGGCATGGACAGATAGGCGCCCACGTAGAAGCCGGTGACGGTGTGGTTGGGGGCGGTCAACTTCCAGGGATCGATCAGGCTGGTCTTGCCACTGGACTGGCCAATGAAGATCAAGCGCCCGAACGGCGCCAATGCCTTGAAAGCTTCGGCGACGTTGTCGCCACCGGCCGTCTCCAGAATGACATCGACGCCTTTGCCGCCGGTCAGTGCACGCACCAGCTCGGCCCAGTCGGGAGCGGTGTAATCCACCGACGCATCCGCCCCCAGGCTCTCGGCCAGCGCCCGCTTCACGGGGGTACTGGCGGCCGCGATGACCTTGCCGGCGCCATACAGCTTGGCCAGTTGCACTGCGAGCGAGCCCACTCCGCCCGCGGCAGCCTCCACCAACACGGTTTCTCCCGGTATCAGTCGAGCCGCCTGGCGCAAGACCAAGGCTGCAGTCAGGCCATGGGCGACCAACGCCGAAGCACGTACCGGGTCGAGCCCAGGCGGCAGCGGTATCACCATGGCAGCGGGCACGCGGACGTACTGGGCATAGCCCCCCGCTCCCGGCGTGGCCAGCACCGCAGTTCCTACGGGTAGTGAAGTCACCGCCTTGCCGATGGCGGCGACCGTCCCGGCCACTTCAGCACCCAGCGTGAAGGGCATTGGGGACGGCTCTGGATAGTCGTCCCCGCGCCGACGCATGACGTCGGCAAAGTTCACTCCAGCAGCTTCGATGCGGATGAGAATTTCATCGTCGGCGAGTGCCGGATCAGGCACGTCCTCATAAACCAGTTTTTCGGGTCCGCCTGTCTCATGAAATCGGACTGCTTTCATCTCTTTCTCCAAATGTGGGTGGTGGTTTTGGTGCGGCCGTCTTCGACGAAACCTGTCCTGAACCGCTGTTCTGTTGAGGCTCGCGAGCAAAATCACCTACGGCCCGAACGACTCAGTGCGCGAGAAACTCCAGTGCCTTGGGCACGAAGTCGCTGTGATGCTGGAAAATGCCTCCATGCCCGGCGTCCTGGTAGATGACGAGCTGTGCATTGGGAATACGGCGGGCCATGTCGCGGCTCAGCACGGTGGGCACCATGATGTCGTTATCGCCATTGGCGATCAGGACCGGCATGCGCAGGCCGCTGAGATCCTGTGCCGCCTGCTGGCCCCAAGCCTTGATCGCCTCAAGTTGCCGAAGCAGCGCGCGGGGCGTCGGCCCCTTGTCGCGGGCGGTCTGGCGCTCCTTCAGCCTTTTCAGGAAAGCACGTGCTGCTCGTCGGCCATTGGTCGTCGGCGTGAAGAAGAGGTAGGTTTTCGGATCGCGCAGCGTCAACAGGCCCTTTAGCATCAGCGGCCAGGACATCGCACCGACGCGATCGATTCCTTGACCGCCCGCAGGACCCGTGCCGGTAAGGATCAGTTTGTGTACCAAGCCCGGCGCCTTTAGCGCCACGTCCTGCGCCACGAAGCCACCGAGTGAAAATCCGAGGAGGTCGACCTGATCAAAACCCATCGCGCGGATAAGCGCGATGGTGTCCCGCGCCATCTCGTCCACCGTCACAGGCGCAGTGCCGCCAGATGAACCGATTCCCCGGTAGTCGACGGCAACGACGCGATGCGTGCGACTCAGCCCATCCACAATGCGTGGATCGAAGTTGTCCAGTACGGCGCCCCAGTGATTTAGTAGGACAAGCGGAATGCCGCCGCGCGGACCCAGATCGCGGTAAGCAAAGGTGGTTCCATCCACCTTGATCAACTTATTGGGTGCCTTTGCAAAGGACGTTTCCGATTCGGTATCGGAGGCGAGCCTGATCATCATTGATTCCTCGGTTTTCATATGTCGAGCCTCATGTTGAGGTGCAACGAAATACAGACGCAGATTCAGGGCGCTTCAGCGGTGAGATGCTCTAGCGCCGCCTGTAGCACCGATTCGGAGAGCGGATCTTCGTCGACCGCGCGTGCCAGCACCACCGCTCCAACCATCGTGGCGACAGTCGCCAAGGCGCGCTCGTGCGCACCAGGCTGGCCCCAGTCCGCAGATTGGCGAGAAACGACGTCGATCATTTCTTTGATGCGGTGCGTAGCTGCGCGACGTACCGCGGCTGTCTGACGAGGCATCTCCGTACCCAGGCCGGCAATCGGGCAACCGACCTCCGGATTCTTCACGTGCGCTTTGGACAGATAGGCGCGCAACAGTGCCAACAGCGAGTGCTCGGCAGGCACTGCTGCCGTGAGACGCAAAAAGGTGGCGATGGCATCTGCACCCGCGCGATCCGCCAACTCGGCCAGCATGGCTTCGCGCGAGGTGAAGTGCGCGTAGAAGCCACCATGAGTAAGGCCAGCCTGTTTCATGATGTCGGCTATGCCGATGCCGTGATAACCACAGCGGCGGATGGCGCGTGCGCCTGCTTCGACGATGCGTTCGTGCGTAGCTTCTTTGGATCGGGTTGTAGAAGGTTTCATAAGGGTGTCCGCTAGCGACAATGTTCTGGCAGCGAGTTCTCAGACACTCAATCGCGTGCCCGCAGCCGGCGCGTGCGGAAGGTGCCCCAGCCGCTGATAACAGCGGATTTGAGGAACGCCGACAGCCCACCCTCGTGGGGACGTGGAGCTCTTCCCCTGGCAATACGCTTGAGCTGTCGCGTATACCAAAGCACCTCCATGATGCCCATACGATCAACAGCCTTGAGGCCGGTGCTGATGGGGTGCACCTGCTGCGGGCTGTCGCGCCCCTGCAGCAACGCAGCGGGCGCGTCGGGGTCGATCGCCAGCAGTCGCGCCAAGCCCACTACATCCAGCGCGCCGGAGTGAAGGGCTGTGTTCATGCCGGCCGATGTGCGGAACCCGCCGGTGACCATAAGCGGTACTTTCACGGCAGCGCGCACCTTGGCGGCAAAATCGAGGAAATACGCTTCGCGCGCCACCGTGGAAGCCTTCTTTGGGTCTTGCATCGCGCCGCTCATTGCAGGTGCCTCGTAGGTTCCGCCCGAGATCTCGATCATGTCGATGCCGGCATCGGCCAGCGCGCGGATCGTCTCAATCGATTCTTCTTCGCTAAAGCCTCCGCGCTGAAAGTCGGCCGAGTTGAGCTTGATACCCACCGGAAAATCCGAACCGACTTGCCGGCGGATCTCCCCATAGACGGCCAATAAAAAGTGCCGCCGCTTCTCGGAACTTCCACCCCACTCGTCGGTACGGCGGTTATGGTGCGGCGAGAGAAATTGGTTGATCAGATAGCCGTGTGCCCCATGAATCTCGACGCCACTGAACCCGGCCTTCTTGCAGATCGCGGCACTTCGGCCGAAGCGTTCGATGATGTCCTGGATCTCGGACGTGGTGGCTTCACGCGGGGTCTCGAAGAACGCTGCCATGTCCTCGCGGAAAGGAACAGCCGATGGCGCGAGGTTGAAAGCATTCAGCCCCTTGGTCGATTGTTTACCCGGATGGTTAAGCTGTACCCATATGGCCGCCCCCCGCTCAGTCGCCGCTTGGGCCCACTGCCGAAGGATCGGAAGGCTCGATTCGTCTTCGATAACCACGTTGCCGGGTTCGCCCAAGGCGCGACGATCCACCATGACGTTTCCGGTGATGATCAGCCCAAGGCCTGAGGCAGCCCAGCGCTGGTAGAGGCGCACCAGGTCCATGGTTGGGTGATTGTCGTAACTGCCAAGGGTCTCGCTCATGGCGGCCTTGGCGAGTCGATTGCGCAGCACAGCGCCGTTGGGTAGGCGCAACGGCTGGTTCAAAAGGTCGGGTTTCATCGGCGACTCAGAAGGCTGTGCGGTCATAAGGGTGGACGACTTTCGGGGACTGCAGGAAGGCAGCCAGGCCCTGGAACCACATCACTTCCCGGAAGTCGCCACTGATCATCAAGTCCTTCTTGCCCAGGCCGCTGAGGAAAGCCGCCTGGCTGTCCTTGGCCGACAGAATCGCGAAGCCTTGCGCGGCATCTTTGAAGCTGAGCGTGAATTGGGGGCTCTCCACCACTCCAGCAAAGGATCGGATGGAGCCATCACGGATGACGTAGTACCGACCGACACCTGACAGCGTGCGGATCTGAAACACCAGAGTCTTGCCCGCGACGTAACTCGCGCAGTCGGAGTTGTTCCTGATCTGCCGTCTGAGCAGATGACTGAATACCCACAACAGGAATTTGAACTTGAACATGGCGGACAACCTTGAGAGACGTGAGCGTGCGGGTGCGGGCGGTGACTGTTGTCGCCATCACTCGCTCAGGAACTGGACTGCGTGGCGCAGGAAGCGCTGCGGATACTGAAACTGCGCGGCGTGACCCGCATCGGGATAGATGAACAACTGGGCATTCGGCATGTTGCGTGCCATGTAGAACGAGTTGATGGTCGGGACCATCACATCGTTGACGCCATTAAGGATGAAGGTGGGTTGTTCGATGCTGCGCAGGTAGGCGAAAGGGTCGTCTTCCGACAGCCTGGACAGGTACAGCATGTTCGCCTCGATCTGCGCGTTGGCCACTTCCGGTGAGGACGGCGGGTCTTGCTCGACGCGCTCATGGCGACGTCGCCAGAATTCTCTCGCGGCTTGCTCGGCTTGCGCCGATCGGCCAAAGAACAGGTATAGGAAGTCTTCGAATATAGGAATTGGTCGGACGGCGGTGGTGAGCACGCGTGGCTCCATGTCGGGATTGCCTCCGCGCGGGCCGGTGCCAAGTAGCATCAGCTTGCGCACCAGATCAGGATGACGCCAGGTCAAGTCCAACGCCTGAAACCCACCCAACGAAAAGCCCAGAACGTCGATCTGCTGCAAGCCCAAAGCATGGATGAAGGCTGCCGCGTCGTCGGCCATGTCCTCGATGCGGGTACGCGGATTGCCGCTGGACGACGCAACACCACGACCGTTATAGAGGATGACTTCACGGCCTTCGGCAAGACCGTCGGTCATCAACGGATCCCAGTGGTCCATGCCGCCACGAAAATGTTGCAGGAACAACAAGGGCGGTTGGTCTGACGCCGCACTGCCCCAGCGACGGTAGGCAAATTTGTCGCCATCGACTTCAGCAAAGCGGGTCGCGGCGGTGAGGTGGGTGTGGCCCATGGAGAAATCCTTCGGTGTGTGGATGCCAGCTGCGATCTCAAGTTGCACTTCGCGCTGGCAGCGCCAGCCGCGGTTTGCCGAGTACGACAGTGGCCACCTGAGATGCGAGCCGCCGCGACAAGAAGCGCACGCCGAAGCATGTCAATTTGTTGAAAAGCCCAGGAATCACCGTGCGCTTGCCGGCCCGCATCTCATGGACCCCGGCCTGCGCCACGAACGCTGCGCTTTTCGTCGAAGCGCTCGCGATCCAGGAGTAATCGCCACCGCCGGACGCGGCGTGGAACGCGGTGTCGGTGCCGCCCGGGCTGATGCAGGTCACCGACAGCGGCGAACCGCGGTACTCGTCGTGGAGGCCCTCGCTGAAGTTGCGCACGAAGGCCTTCGACGCGGCGTACAGCGCCATGTTCGGCACGGACTGGTACGCGTCGGTCGAGGCGATGTTCAGCATGTGAGCCGGAGCGGCACCTCCCTTATGTGCGTCCACGAAGCAGCGCGCGAGCGCGACGAGCGAGGTCATGTTGAGTTGGATGAGCTCGGCATCGCGCGACCAGTCGACCTCGTCGAACCGGCGGAAATAGCCGAACCCGGCGTTGTTGATCAGGATGTCGATCGGGCCGCTGGCGGTAGCGGCGGCCCAGAGCGCATGCGCGGCATCCGGCTTGCCGAGATCTGCGGTAACGATCTCGGCCTTCACGCCCTTGCAGGTCGCTGCGACCGCGTCCAGTGCGTCGCGGCGGCGCGCCGTCAGCACGAGATAACGCCAAGTGCTGCCAGCTCGCGCGCGATGGCCGCGCCAACGCCGCTGGATGCGCCGGTTACCAGCGCGCGTCTGCCAATGCCGACGGTGTTGCGTGAACTCATCTCGTTCTCCCTCTTGCGCAGATGGTGCAGATAGGACAAGGCCTAGGCGTCGTGGCGCGGAAAATGCGGCAACGTTCAGACCTGTGGCCGATAGCGTTCGGCAGCGTTTGCCTGTCGAATGTCGGATATCAGACCCTGGCGCGCACCATCCAGCGCATCCCAGCGGCCAGCCACGTGCAACGGCGGAATCGTGACCAGTTCGTGGCGGTCGAATCCGACCAGTGCCGCATCGACCAGTTCACCGACGTCCATCACCTCGGGGAGGCTATTGATGTCAATGCCGGCACGCTCCCATATCTCCGTGCGGGTAGCCGCCGGCAGCACCGCCTGCACGTAGACGCCGTTGGGCGACAATTCCAGGTTGAGGCCCTGCGAGAGGAAGAGCACGAAGGCCTTGGTGGCGCCATAGACCGACATGCCGAACTCGGGTGCGAAACCCACCACCGATCCAATGTTGACGATCGCACCGGTTCCGGACTGCACAAAGCGCGGAGCAACCGCACCCGCGAGACGTGTCAGCGCCGTGGTGTTGAGCGTGATCAGGCGTTCGATGCTCTCGGCGGTCTGCTGCACGAAGCCACCCGACTGAGCCACGCCGGCGTTATTGATCAGGACACCGATGCGAGCGTCATCGCGCAAGCGAGATTCGACCACGGACAGGTCGGCAGGCTGCGTAAGGTCGGCCTGCAGCACTTCGACGGCCACGTTGCTTTCCGCACGCAAGCGCGCTGCCAAGGCATCCAGGCGCGACTTGTCGCGCGCAACAAGTACGAGATCGTGGCCGCGGCGGGCGAAGCGCTCGGCGTAGGTGGCGCCGATGCCGCTGGAGGCGCCGGTGACGAGGACAGTTGGAAGCGTGGTCATGGATATTTTCCTTTTCAAGAGTTGTTCTGGTGGGGTGCACGCATGGGCGTGCCTCAGCCGGAGATGGTCGGGTAGTCGATGTAGCCCGCAGCGCCGCCGCCATAGAGCGTGGCCGGGTCTAGGGGAGCCAGCGGCGCATCGGTCTTGAGGCGTTCGACCAGATCCGGGTTGCTGATGAACGGGCGGCCGAAGGCGAACAGGTCTGCCTTGCCCTCGTCGAGCCGGGCGGTGGCGAGTTCCAAGTCGTAGCCGTTGTTGGCCAGGTAGGTCTGCTTGAACCGATGGCGCAGCGCGTCGTAGTCGAACGGGGCGACATTGCGCGCACCACCGGTCGCACCTTCGACCACGTGCAGGTAGACGATGCCCAGCGCGCTGAGTTGCTCGGCGATGTAGTCATACTGCGGCTGCGGGGCGCTACAGGAGATTCCACCGGCTGGTGACACGGGCGAGATGCGCACGCCGGTGCGTTCCGCGCCAATCTCACTCACGACCGCGGCCGTCACTTCAAGCAGCAGGCGCGCACGGTTTTCGATCGAGCCACCGTAGGCGTCAGTGCGGTGGTTGGATCCGTCCTTGATGAACTGCTCCAGCAGGTAGCCGTTGGCGCCGTGGATTTCCACACCGTCGAAGCCGGCAACAATGGCGTTCGCCGCAGCCTGACGAAAATCGTTCACGATGCCCGGCAGTTCGTCGAGTTCCAGAGCACGTGGCTCGGACACGTCCACGAATCCGTTATTCACGAAAGTCTTCGTCGCCGCACGTATCGCCGATGGCGCGACCGGTGCGGCGCCGCCAGGCTGGACGTCCACGTGCGAGACGCGGCCCACATGCCAGAGTTGCACAAAGATGCGCCCACCCTTGGCATGCACGGCGTCCGTGACCTTGCGCCAGCCGGCTATTTGCTCCGGCGCGTACAGCCCTGGAGTGTCCTGATAGCCCTGGGCTTGGGCTGACACCTGGGTGGCCTCGGTGATGATCAGCCCGGCCGAGGCGCGCTGGGCGTAATACGTTGCGGCCAGCGCACTGGGTACCAATCCGGCGGCGGCACGATTGCGGGTCAGCGGCGCCATGACGATGCGATTGGCGAGCATCAGGCCACCCAGTGCGTACGGTTCGAAAAGCGCTTGCTCGGTCATGTTGTTTCGGCGTCCACGGTGGTGAATGACTTAATGATGATGATCATAATCTAAAAAGTCAATACATTGATGACGGTCGACATCAATGTATGATGGAGACCCGTCCAGGCACGGGTTCACCGTGGAGGAGCCATGAAAGTCACCAAGGCACAAGCGCAAGCCAACCGGGCGCATGTTGTCGAGACGGCGTCCACGCTGTTCCGGGAGCACGGTTACGACGGGGTCGGCGTTGCCGATCTGATGGCCGCTGCTGGCTTCACCCATGGCGGCTTCTACAAACACTTCCACTCCAAGACCGACCTGATGGCGGAATCGGCGGCGTGCGGCATCGCACAGACCGCTGCGTTGAGCGCGGGTGTGGACATGTCGGAATTCGTGCGGGTGTATCTCTCACGCGAGCACCGCGATGCCCGCGCAACCGGCTGCACAATGGCTGCATTGGGCGGGGATGCAGCGCGCCAACCGGAAGCAGTCCGGGCCACGTTTGCGGAGGGCATCGAGAGCCTGCTGTCTGCGGTGAACTCGGAGGGCACGTCGCTGCAAGGAACAGATCCGGCCGAGACCCGAGCGAAGTCCCTCGACATGCTGGCGCATGCGCTCGGTGCCGTTGTCCTGTCGCGTGCTTGCCCGGATGATTCGCCGCTAGCTGATGAAATTCTGTCGACCTGCCGCGACAAAATACTCGCCTCACTGAGCCCATCCACGACAGCAAGCACGCGCAGGCGCAACACAGCTTGACCCTGGCTTATGCCGGAAGTCAGCTGCAAACGACGGCCGCTCAGCTCGTCGAGTGAATCACCCTAACGGTGGGCATGGCGTGCTCTATCCCAAGAAAGTCGAGATACTTCTGCGCACTGGTCGGTCGGTCAAGCAACGGGTCGATCTTGTCGGCGATCTGCACAAGAAGGACGTCCAGTTCAGGAGCCTGACCGACTCCATCGACACCGGCACGCCGTCAGGCCGGTGCTTCTTCCACGTCATGGCGAGCCTCGCTGAGATGGAGCGCGAGCTGATCGTCGAGCGCACCCGGGCCGGGCTGGAAGTCGCCAAGCAGCTCGGTCGCAAGGGCGGTCGCAAGCCGAAGATGACCGACGGCAAGATCGAGTCAGCCAAGAAGCTGCTGGCCAGCGGAGTACCACCCAGGGAGGTGGCCAAGAACCTCGGCGTGTCCATTCCTACGCTCTATCGCTGGGTGCCAGCCTCAACGCACGCTTAGCGTACGATTTTTTCCGTTTTCTGAGACGGCCCCAAGAAGCATTGCCCTGGGCATTGCTGGTACTGCCTGAAACACTCACGTGGTACCGGTGAGAGGACTCGAACCTCCACTGTGTCACCACAAGCGGATTTTGAGTCCGCCGCGTCTACCATTCCGCCACACCGGCATGTGAGCGGAGCATTATGCCGGGTTCGACGCGTGCGGTCGAGACCCGCAGCCTCGCGTGGCACTTGCGTCGACGGTGTTCAGGCGGCTGGCAGCCGGCCCAGGAATCCGCCGATCGCCCGGCTGTAGTTGTCGATGTCGACGAGGAAGGCGTCATGCCCTTGCGGCGAATCCAGCGCCACGAATTCCACCTTGGCGCCGGCCGCTTCCAGGCCTTCGGCGATCTGTTCCTGCTGCTGCAGCGGAAACAGGATATCGGTGCTGACGCCGATCACCATGGCCTGTTCGATGTGGATGCGCCTGAGGCCTTCGAGCACGCTGCCGTGGCCGTATTCGGCGATGTCGAACCAGTCGCTGGCGCGCGACAGGTAGAGATAGCAGTTGGGGTCGAAGTTGCGCACGAAGCGCCGGGCGTGGCCCTCGAGGTAGGATTCGACCTGGAATTCGCGTCCGAACGGTTCGTCCTCGCGCTGCTCCGGATCGAGCCGGATGCGCGCAAAGCGGCCGTTCCATTCCATTGCCGAGCGGTAGGTGATCACGCCCAGCTTGCGCGCGATGCTCATGCCGATGTCGGGGTAGTGGCCGCCTTCCTCGGCATGGATGTCGTAGTTGCCCTCGTTCCAGCGCGGGTCCAGGCGGATCGCCTCGCGCTGCAGCGAGCGGATCGCGATCGCGAACGGCTGCGCCTGCGGGGCGGTATCCACGCTGATGTGCGCGCGCACGCTGCCGGGGTGCAGCAGCATGTAGGCCAGCGCGCTCATGCCGCCCATCGAGCAGCC
>JAGWNA010000024.1 GCA_028871555.1 Lysobacteraceae bacterium | reverse complement strand
ACGGCGGTGGCGGTGACCCTCGCGACACCGCCGGCCAGCGCGCCCGCCCTGAGCGTGCCGGCCAGCAGCGGCACCGGCAGCTACACGGTGAGCTGGGGCACGGTCGGCACGGCGACCAGCTACACGCTGCAGGAGCAGGTCAACGGCGGCAGCTGGGCCACCCTGCAGAGCAGCAGCGCGACGAGTCTGGCAATCAGCGGCAAGGGCAACGGCAGCTACGGCTACCACGTGCAGGCGTGCAATGCCAGCGGCTGCGGACCGTGGAGCGGAACCGGCACGGTGGCCGTGGCCATCCCGGCCCCCATCGCGATCAATGGCCAAACCTACGGCATCGACTACGCCATACTCTCCGGGCAGCAGGGGTATTCGACCATCGGCTTTGCGATCGTCGGCGGCACCTCGTGGAAGGTGTACGGCGCCACGCCGGCCGGCAACGTGGTCAAGCTCACCGGCGCACTGCCCGCCGGGGCGGTGACCGTGAAGTACACCTGGACCTATGTGGGGGTGCCGTCCGGGGATGTCGATGCCGGCGGAGCGCTGACGAACAACGCGTCGACGCCGGTGGCGGTCAGCGGCAACCCGACGGGCTATTACACCACCGGCAGCGCCGGATCGAGGTCCGGGTCGCGCGGACGCACGTATCAGGTGCAGGTGGATTTCTACAACAGTGCCGGCAGCAACATCTCCAGCTCGACCGCCACGATGACCGCGGAAACGGAGGGATCCCTATGAGCACGCCGATGCCATGCGCCGCACCCGCCGCCGGGGCGTTCCAGCCATGCCGGCACGAACGGGCGCGACGGACGCGAACGCCCAGGATCGTCGGCGCCCTGCTGGCGCTGCTGCTGTGGGGCACGGCCCACGCCGGCACGGTGACCTACGTCTACACCGACCCGCAGGGCACCCCGCTGGCCGAAGCCGATGCCAGCGGCACCATCACCGCCACGTTCGACTACGCGCCCTACGGCAAGCAGGCGCTGGGCACTGCGCCGAACGGGCCGGGCTATACCGGGCACGTGAACGACCCGGACACCGGGCTGGTGTACATGCAGGCGCGGTATTACGATCCGGTGGTGGGGCGGTTTTTGAGTGTGGATCCGATTGGCCCAACAGCTGGGAATGCGTTCAACTTCAATCGGTTTGTTTATGCCAATGACAATCCCTATCGATATACAGACCCGTTTGGGATGTGTGCAGACCATTACAAAAACGGTAGCTGCATGGTCCACGTGGATTCGGCGACAGGGAAAGCTGGTATAGCAGCTGGCAAGCAACTAGAAGGCGTTTTGAACAAGTACGATAAGGCCATCAATGCCTTATCGGACAAGGCAAAGTTCAATATCAAAGACACGAAGGGAAAGGTTATTGGTTCAATGACCGGAAAGGAGATTAAGGCTGTATGGAACGGGACGCACTTCACCATAACGAACAAAGCCTTTAATAACGGCGGAGCTGGTGGTGGAACAGGCGGCACCTGGCATGGGGACTCATTTTCAGGCCAAAGCGAACTGAATCCTAGAGCTGTTTCGGGGTATGCGAATGCTGCTTCCGCACGAAACGAGAATGCAAATGTAGGCGTGAGCACTCTGACGTTTCATGAGCTTGGCCATGAAACGCACTTTGGAGAGGGGTTGACCAACAAATATCCGGTGACGCCGACGCTCTCGATTCCGCGCGAACAGGGTGCGAGTTCCGCGGGTGATCGAATGTCACAAACCGCTGGTGCCCCTTTTGACTGTTCTATCCCGATGGGCGGTTGCCAATGATGCGCAATCGCGCAATGTTCATCCTGCTTATAACGCTGCTTGTTGCCAAAGTAGGGCAGACGGCATTTTGTGGTTCAGCCGGAGCACATGCCGTCTTTAAAGCGCTGGATGGAGAAGTGATTGTATTAGATCCACGTACTGGAACGCTTCGCACTCCACGGTCACAAGGTACCGTGCTTCGAAATTGCAGCGACAAGTTTCAAACGTGTCTAACCGACCATCATGGGTTTGCATTCGCTTACTTCCGCAACTGCAACGACGTGGACTACAGGAGGCTCAGATTTCCTCCGAAAATTGTTTCGGTTTTGGACAACGCCACATGGGACACATGGATGGTTTTCGACGCTTCCCCAAATTACATGTTCCATTATGCAGGTACCAAAGGCATCGTCGGCATCTACGTTGGGCCAACAGTCACATTCGATTTTCGTAGCCTTTTCCATGATCGAAACCTTCGGTTAGATAAGCTTGATGCGATGGAATACAGGATTACTCCAGGTTCTGACGCCATCGCCGCATGCAAAGAACAATAATGGTTCCAGTGCACGGATCGCGGCGGCTACATCGGCAGGGTTGAACCCACCCAAGAGGGGCGCCTTGCCCATGCTGGATTTTGCGCTCGTACGAATTAAACTAAGCCCATTGAACCAGATTCAATCCAGGTGCTCCGTGCAGACGTACAACATTCACGATGCGAAAACGCAGTTGTCGCGGTTGGTGGAGCAAGCCGCCAAGGGTGAGTCGTTCGTCATCGCCAAGGCGGGCAAGCCGATGGTCAAGGTCATGGCCCTCAACGCGCCGGAGCCCTCCCAGATCAAGCGGTTCGGCTTTATGGCCGGACAGATTCGCGTGCCGGAAGATTTCGACCGGATGGGCGAGGCCGAGGTGGTGAAGATGTTCGAAGATGGCGCATGAAGCTGCTGCTGGACACCCATTTGCTGCTGTGGGCGGCGGAGGGACTTGAGCATCTGCCGCCTGATGCCCGGGCGTTGATGAGCGAACCTGAAAACGAGCTGTTTTTCAGTGTTGCCAGTCTGTGGGAAATCGTCATCAGGCGTGGCTTGGGCCGCGATGATTTCAAGGTCGATCCGGCCGTGCTGCGGCGCAGTCTGCTCGACAACGGCTACAGCGAGTTGTCGATCCTCAGCGAACACGCGGTGGCCATCGACACTCTGCCGCCGATCCACAAAGACCCGTTCGATCGCCTGCTGGTCGCGCAGGCGATCGTGGAGGGCATCACCCTGCTGACCGCCGATGCGCGCGTCGCCGAATATCCCGGCCCGGTGCGGCGCGTCTAAGGGTAGTTAATGCAAGAAAAAGTCGTAAAATTTAACGTATCAGCCTTGGGCGGAGTTCTGGTCGTGGCATGAGATTGATACACGCCCGTTGCTGTTGCCGCTCCTTCTCGGCCGGATCGTCGGGCCGTGGTTCTGCTGGCGTAGGTGCTAGTGGCTCGGGTGCTGTGGATGCTGACCGTGGGAGTTCGGCATCAGGGAGTTGTCTCGATACGTGGTGTTGAATCCGGTGCGCGCGGGGCTGGTGACCGCAGCGGACGAATGGCCCTGGAGCAGCTACCGTGCGGTGATGGGCAAGGCCGCAGCAGCGGATTGGCTGGCGCTGGACGACACGCTGAAGCTGCTTCACGCCGAGCGCGGTCCGGCGCGGCGGGCGTATGCGCGGTTCGTGCACGTAGGTGTGCAGAATCCGAATCCGGGGTTCGGGGAGCAATGGAACAGCGAGCCCACTTAAGCCAAGCCGGAATCTCAGATTTTTCCGGCCACATGGCGAGCGGCCGCGCCTTCGTTGGCGTCAGATAACGCCAACGACCAGCAGGAGCGCCCTGTCTATCGCTTTCATCCGTTCATCATCGAGGCGGCCAAACGGTTCGCTGATCTTGGTTCGCGGCAGCGTCGAGAGCTTGTCCACCATGACTTGCGAGAGCGCGCGCAGCCCGTTGGCCGGATTCGGTTCCACGGTGACGCGGAACGCGGCATTGCGCAGGTCGCTTGTCACCGGGCACAGCACGACGCTCTCCAGGTCGGTGAGCAAGTCTGATTGAACGATCAAGGCTGCCCGTGGTTTGCCGTAGTCGCCCTGCAATGAAACCGTCACGAGGTCGCCTCTCACTCCCAGCCCTCAACGTGCGAAGCGGCCTCTTCAGTGAAGCGCAAAACCACGGCTTCTGCCGGGTCGCCCTTCAGGCTTTGGCACTGCTTGCCCACTTGCGCCACGAACTCTGGCGAGCGTGTGTCTGGCACCCAAAACTGGACAGGTCGTAGCCCCGCAGCGCGCATCCGCTCGCGGTGCCGTGCCACCTTTGATTCGTGAATTGAAGGCATGGTGTTCTCCATTGGTTGCATGTGCAGTTACATGATAATGCACATGCAACCACATGACAAATACTGACAGCAATGCAGGGTCAGGTCTTTTTTTTGCAACCGAGCCGCGTAGAGTCGCCCGCATGGCCAGGCCGCTTCGCCTTGAGTTTGCGGGTGCGCTCTATCACGTGATGGCGCGCGGCAACGCGCGCGAGCCGATCTTTCTCGACGACGATGATCGGGCCGCGTTCGTGGACAACCTAGGTCGGGTCGCGCATCGCTTCGAGTGGCGGCTATGGCCGTGGTGCCTGATGGACAACCACTACCACCTGTTGCTGGAGACGCCCGCTGCGCGGCGCGCGTCGAGGGGCTAACCGCTAATCGTCGGGCAGTTGAAGCAGTTCGGGGACGTGGGGGGCGTAGGCGCGCCAGCGCTGCAGCGAGCGGGTGTGGATCGGCTGGCGTGCCTGCCACAGGCTGGCGGTGCGGATCGGTCCGCCGCCGCCGCGCGTGGCCAGCAGGTCGTGTGCGGGCAGCTCCAGCCACGTCGAGAGGTCGCCGAGGCAGGTCGCCGGGTCGGCGGCCAGCTGCTCGTAGCGCACGGCATGGATCGACGCCGGGTAGCGTCCCTGCCAGTGCTTCATCAGGCGCCGGGATCCCTGGATGACGGTGCCGATGTCGGCGAAGTCGTAGGCGAACTCCTGGGTGCCGGCCTGGAAGGATTGCATCCACAGCGACAGGGCGTTGTCGCGGGCATTGCGCTGGCAGCCGATGATCCGGGCATGCGGAAACAGGCGCAGGATCAGGTCGACGTGCATGAAATTGTGCGGCTGCTTGTCGATGAACCAGCGCGCGTCCGAGTCGTCCTGGCGCAGTTGCGCCGCATACGCCGCCCGCGCCTGTTCGAGGCGTTCGCGGTACGTGCCGCCGCCATTGGAGATCTGTTCCGCCAGCGTCGGCAGCCACGTCAGCTCGCCGCGGTGGCAGACCTGCGGGTGACGCGCCAGCAGTTCGGCGAGCAAGGTGGTGCCCGAGCGCGGCATGCCGACGATGAAGACGGGTGTCCAGCCGGGCGTCGCCTCGAGCTGTCCGGGGGGAAGCCGGCGGCCGATGCGGGCCTCGACGCTGCGCCGCCACTGCTTGCGCGGCCAGCGCACGGCGGCGTGGACGATCGCGTTGGCCTCGCGCAGGCAGTGCGCCGCCTGCGCCTGTTCGGCGATGTCGTCGAGGGCCTTGCCCATGGCGAACAGCAGCGACGCGCGCGCCGGTCCGCTGAGGTCGGTGCGTCGATGGTACGCGCGGAATTTCGCGAAGTCGGGATGGCTTTCGTCCGCATAGCGCTGCAGTTCGGCCAGCCCCGCCGGCACGTGCCATTCGAGTGCCTGGTCGGTCCGCTCCAGCGCGAATTCATAGCGTCGGCGGGCCAGCTCGAACCGGCCCAGCTGCGACAGCAGCGCGCCCGCGTGGGTGTGCAGGCGAGGGTCCGTGCAGCCGGCCGCGATCTCGTCCTCGCAGATGGCGGCGGCATCGGCCTGGCGGCCGCAGTCGTCGAGCAATTCGACCGCCTGGATCGCCAGCTCGATGTCGTGGCGCCGGTGCCGGAACAGCGCGCGCAGCGCGGTGGCGAGGGCCTGCATGCGGCCTTGCCGCTTGAGCATGCGGGCCAGCAGGAAGGCGGCCGCCGCATGCCCGGGGTCGGCGGCGAGCAGGCTGCGCAGCAGCGACTCGGCCGCGGCTTCGTCGCCGTTCTGGAACAGCGCGCCGGCCAGGGCCAGGCGTATCTCGGACGACTCGGGGCAGGCCGCCATCGCGCCGTGCAGCACGGCGAGGGCGGCGGCGGGATCGCGGCGCAGCACGAGGGCCTGGGCGCATTCCAGCCAGTCCTGCTCGGCGCCGCCCGCAAGCGCGTCGAGCAGCGCCTGCTGCGGGTGGGCGGCGCGGGTCCGCTGCAGGTCGTAGGCGAGAAGCGCGCGGGCGCTGCGGGATGAACCAGCGACAGGATGTGTCATGGCGAAATGGCCCCACAGGGCATCTCGATGAACCCTGATGCGCAGGAGCGCACCCTGTGCGCGAATCCCCCGCCACTGGATTGCACCGTGTTTTCGCGCACAGGGTGCGCTCCTGCGAATGCGGGGAACCGGGTTATCGGGGGCTTCCTGCCGCCGATGACGGCAAGAGGCACCGGCAGCATGCCGGTCAGCCCCGCCACGGCGCGATGCCCAGGGCGGCTCGCAGCGGATCGAGCAAGGCGCCGTAGCGCGGCGTGTGCGCGGTGTCCTTGCGCAACGGTTGCCGCACCTGGGTGGCACTGGGCGAGCGTACCTCGCGCGGGTTGTCGTGAAAGCGCAGGCAGGCTTCCTCGAAGGGCAGGCCGCAGAAATCAAGCAGCTGGCGTATGCGTCCTGCCGGATCGTCCAGCAGTGCTTCGTAGTCATGTTCGAGCACCCGGGTCGGATGCACGGCGCTCCAGTGGCGCAGGCTGCGGTCGAAGTCGCGCCAGAAGCTGGCCAGGTCGTCGAAGTCGCGGGCGTATTCGTTGTTGTCCAGGCGCTGCCGGTAGCATGAGAAGCAGGTTTCGAGCGGATCGCGGCGGCAGCCGATGATTCGCGCGGCCGGCAGCATGGCGCGGATCGCGCCGGTGTAGATCCAGTTGCTGGGCAGCTTGTCGGTGAACACCGGACGCTCGCGGCGCCAATGCGCGGTGCGTTCCAGGTACCGCCGGCCCAGCCGCTCCCAGTCCGCCGGCTGCATCGCGCTGGCCCATCGCGGGAACGGCTGGTTGCGCCGCCGCGATTCCTCGGCAAGCACCAGCGGCAGGTCGGGCAGCTCGCCGGCGCCTTCCACGGAGGAATGCGTAGCGAGAATCTGCTCGACCAGGGTCGAGCCCGAACGCGGCAGGCCGACGATGAAGATCACCTTGCTGCCGAGCGTTTCCGGGGCGGCGGGGAGCGGCGGGGTGAACGTGGCATTGAGTGCGTTGACGGCGGTGGAATAGCCGTCGCGGTTCCAGCTTTGCCGGCGCCGCGCGATCGCATTGGCCTGCGCCAGCGCGGCCAGCGACCGGGCGTATTGTCCGGTGTCGTCGAACGCCTTGGCCAGCGCGAAGCCGATCGCGATCAGGTCGTCGTCACCCGCGGCAGGATGCTGCAGGGCCTCCTGCATGCGGGCGATGTCGTCTGCGCTGAAGCGGGCGATCCTTATGTCCGCCAGCCCCCACCAGGCCATGCCGGCCCACGGCTGCTCGATGAGTACCCGGCGATATTCGACGGCGGCCTCGCCGACGCGCCCGCGCATGCGCAGCATGTCGGCCAGCAGGGCGCGGGCCGACATGTGGTCGGGGGCCAGCGTCACGGCGCGCTGCAGGGCGACGACGGCATCCTGGTTGCGCACGCAGCGGGTGAGCATCACGCCGAGGTTGTACCAGGCGACGGCCATTTCCGGCTGCAGTTCGCAGGTGCGGCGCAACGATTCGATGGCCGCATCGTATTGCCCGGCCTGGCCGAGCAGGGTGCCGAGCGTGTTGTGGTACGCCGCATCGTCGGGGCGGAAAGCGAGCGCGTGGCGCATGGTGCGGATGGCATCGGGGTGCTGTCCGCGCATGCTCAGGATACCGGCCTGCATGCGCAGCACCTCGGGATGCTCGGGATGCGTCGCGGCCACGCCGGCCAGATGACGGCTGGCTTCGTCCACGCGCCCGGCATCCAGCGCCTGCGCGGCGGCCATGACGCCTTGCGCGGCACTTTGCGTCAAACCCTGCAGTCGTGCCGTCATCCACCCTCCGAAGTTTGCAGCGATGCCCCGTGTTCCGGTTGACCTGCGGCTGTGCCGGCCCGGTGGCGGCTGGTGCGCGGGCTGGTATTGCAGGATCATGCCGGTGGTCACAAACCACGAACGTCTATTATGCCCGATAGGTTCCCAGGTCACTCCCGACGACGGCAACGCCGGGGAGCCCGGTGTCCCCGGGTCGAGGATGATGCGTACCGATGAACACGCTGCAGGGCGGAAGCCCCTCCGCATACCGTGCCATGGCACGGGAACAATTGAACCGGCACGAGCCGGATTCGGCCGAGCAATCCTATGCCCGCCTGCTGTGGATGGTGCCGGATGATCTGGAGGCACTGAAGTTTCTCGCCAACCGCCATTTTTCCCGTGGGGAACATGTGCGGGCGATGGAACTGCTGCGGACCGCCGAGCGGACCGGGCCGGAAGATCCGGTGATCCTGAACCAGCTGGGTGCGGTGCTGCTGGCGACCGGTGATTTCAGCGCGGCTGCCGACAGCCTGCGGCGGGGCCTCGAGCTGGCCCCGGGAATGTTCCTGGCGCGTCTGCGGCTGGGTATCGTGCTCGAGCAGATGGGGCAGGCCCAGGAAGCGCTGATGGCCTACTTCGCTGCCGTTCGAAGTGCCCAGATGCAGGGCCGCTGGCTGAGCGACGACACGACGGCGCCGGGTCTGCGCGACGTCGTCAAGTACGCGATGCAATACGCCAACACGGGCCGCCGCCAGCTGTTCAGCCAGGTGCTCGAGCCGTTGCGGGAGCGATACGGCAGCAGTGAACTGGTGCGGGTTGAACACTGCCTGGCGATCTATCTGGGGGAGCAGCCGGCCAACATTCCCGATACCCGGCAACTGCCGAAGTTTCTCTATTTCCCCGACATACCGAGCCAGCCGTACTACCCGCGCGAACGCTTTCCCTGGCTGGATGCGCTGGAGGCCGCCACCGCCACGGTACGCGATGAACTGCTCGCCCTGCTGGCGCAGGAGCCCGAGCTGGAGGCGTTCCTCGGCCAGCAGTCGGCAAAGGATCTGCAGGGCCTGCTCGGTGCCTCGGGCAATCGGCAGGCTGCATGGGATGCGTATTTCTTCTATCGCCACGGAAATCGCTACGACGAGCATTGCGCGCGCTGCCCGCAGACCACCGCCCTGCTCGATGCGATGCCGCTGGTGCGCATCCGCGACCACGCCCCGGAAACGCTGTTTTCGGTGCTGCGGCCCGGCACCCACATCCTGCCGCATCGCGGGGTCACCAATACCCGCCTGGTGACCCACCTGCCGCTGATCGTGCCGGCCGATTGCGCCATCCGCGTGGGCGGGGAGGATCACGTGTGGCGGGAAGGGCGCTGCGTCACCTTCGACGACACCTTCGAGCACGAGGCCTGGAACGACAGCGCCGAGACGCGGGTGGTGCTGATCTTCGACAGCTGGAATCCCGACCTGAGCGAAGCGGAGCGTGCGGCCGTGGCCGATCTGGTCGAAGCGATCGGCGACTTCAACCAGGCCTGCGAGTTGCCTGCCGCCAGGGACTGAAACCGGTTGCGACGGCGGTCGGCGAAAAGCACCATCGGCGGGCGCTTTTCGCCCCACGGCCCAGGTCGGATGCCTCAGTAACGCGGCACGTCCCGATCGATCTCGGTGGCCCAGGCGTCCATGCCGCCCTCCACGTTGTGCACGTTGCCGAAGCCGTGCGCGACGAAGCGCTCGGCGATGCCGCGGCTGGACATGCCGTGGTGGCAGATGAAGGCCAGCGGCGTGTCCTTCGGCAGCGCGGCGAGGCTTTCGTAGCCTTCCTCTTCCAGCACCCGCGCCTGCGCCAGCGGGGCGGCCTGGGCGCGGCCCTGGGCGGGACGCACGTCGATCAGGGTGATGCGGCCGGCGGCCAGCAGCGACTGCAGTTCTTGCACGCTGAGCGACTTGATCTGCTGCGCATCGGGGAATTTCAGGCTCAGGCCTTCGCCCTGCACGGTGGAAACCCAGTCGATCACGATGCCGCGGGCGCGCTGGGCGCTGGCCGGATCGAAATGCACGTCCAGGCCGTTGGCGTGCGTCACGATATCGTGCGCACCGGCCGGCGCGAGCTGGAAGCCGGCGCTGTGATCGGGGCCGATTTCCAGGTGCAGCACCACGCCCTGACCCTGGGCATTGGCCATGCCCTGGGCGATCGCCGCGGCGGCGGCATCGGTGATGGTGATGACCGGCGGCGTGCGGTCCGGTGCGGGCAGACCGAACAGCGCATGCAGCTCGCCGCTGCCGTAAAGCTGATGGATGATGTCGGACCCGCCGACCAGCTCGCCTTCCACGTAGAGCTGCGGAATCGTCGGCCAGTCGCCGTAGAGCTTGATGCCTTCGCGGATGTCCGGATCGTCCAGCACGTTCACCGTGTGGTACTCGGGCAGCAGCTCGTTGAGCGTGTTGGTGGCGGCGGCCGAGAAGCCGCACATCGGCTGCTGGCGGTTGCCCTTCATGAACAGCACCACGCGATGCTCGGTGAGCAGGGCCTGGATGCGTTCGCGGGTGGCGGGATTGAGGGACATGACGGGTTCCATCGATCGGCAGGGAGATTGCGGATGATACCGCGAGCGATCTTTTGCAACCGCATCGGCGCCGATCGCCATTGCCAAGTGACCATGAGTCAGTTATAAATGACCCATGGTCATTGAAACTCCGAAGCTCAAGGGAAAGCGTCGCCGCGCGGTCAGTGCCGACCTGAAGGACCGTCGCCGCAGCGAGATCCTCCAGGCGGCATTGCAGCTGCTCGCGCAGCAGCCGTACGACGCGATCACGATGAGCAGCGTCGCCACGGCAGCCGGCGTCGCCAAGGGCACGCTCTACCTGTATTTCCCCACCCGCGAGGCCTTGTTCCTGAGCCTGCTGGATGAGCACTACGCCGCCTGGTTCGACGCGCTCGATGCGCGGTTGCGCCGACCGGGCCTGACCGCGCCGGGCTGGGCTGACTGGATCACGCGCGAGCTGGCGGCGCGGCCGCTGTTCCTGCGGCTGGTCGCGCTGCTGCATGGGGTGCTGGAACAGAACGTGCCGTTGCCGGAAACGCTGGCCTTCAAGCGCCGGCTGGCGCAGCGGGTCGAACGCAGTGGTATCGCGCTGGAGCGGGCGCTGCAATTGCCCGGGGGCGCGGGCAGCCGGCTGCTGCTGTGGCTGCAGGCGATCGTGCCCGGGCTGGCGCAGATGGCGGCACCGGCGGCGCCGCTGCGTGCGGCGGTCGAGGCCGATGCCGAACTGGCCGGTTTGCTGATCGATTTCGCCACCGAAATGCGCGCCCTGCTGGCGGCGGTGGTGCATGGCCTGCAGGGCAAGACGGAGACACTTTCATGAAGACTACCCTGGCGGGCCGCACGGCCCTGGTCACCGGCGCGTCCAGCGGTCTGGGCGTGGCCTTCGCGCGCGAACTGGCACGGCACGGCTGTGCCCTGGTGCTGGTGGCGCGCAGCGAGGCACCGATGCAGCAACTGGCAACCGAACTGCGCACCGCCGGGGCGACCGTGCACGTGCGCCCGGCCGATCTGGCCGACCCGGCGGCGCGCGCAATGCTGGCCGCGGGTCTTGCCGCGGAAGGCATCGCGGTCGATGTACTGGTCAACAACGCAGGCTTCGGCGTGTTCGGCGCATTTGCCGACACCGACTGGACACGGCTGGACGCGATGCTCGCGGTCGACGTGGTGGCGCTGACCCATCTGACCCGGCTGTTCGTGCCGGGCATGCGTGCACGCGGCTTCGGGCGCGTGCTGCAGGTAGCGTCCACCGGCGCGTTCCAGCCCACGCCGACATACGCCGCCTATGCGGCGGCGAAGAGCTATGTGCTGGAGTTCTCCTACGCGCTGGACGCGGAGCTGCGCGGCAGCGGCGTGCGCTGTACCGTGGTCTCGCCCGGCGTCACCGCCACGCAGTTCCTGGAGGTCTCCGGCCAGCGTGTCACCGGGTATCAGCGGTTGACCCGGATGCAGGCGCCCGATGTGGCCCGGCGCGGCATCGACGCGATGCTGGCGGGACGCAGCGGGATCGTCACCGGCGCATTCAACGCGCTGATGGCGCACTCGACGCGGCTGATGCCGCGCCGGGTCTCGGCAAGGGTCGCCGGCTGGCTGATGCGCAACTGACGGGGCGATGCGGGAGCAGGGCGGGAGCGATCGGCAGTGGCCTGTCGGGCGTGATCCGCCGCCGGCACCTCCGCGACGGGATCCCGCTGCCGGCGCATGGACCTTCAGATCTTCGGTGCGGAGCGCTGCTTCACCGCCTGCAGCAGCTTGCGGTGCTCTGCGTTGGTGTCGCCGCCACCATAGATCAATGCGCCCGAGGTGTAGGCGCTGCCGAACGTGGCGGCCGCCACGTACACCTGTTCCACCGCGTTGGCGAATTGCGCCTTGTCCAGCGGCGGCAACGGATGGATGAACACGCTCCACACGATGCCGTTGCCGATCGCGTAGCGCGCATCGAGCACGGCGTCGAAGTCGGCCTGCAGCATGCGCTTCATCGTCGCCTGGTCCAGCGCATCGACGCGCACCACCGGCGACATGATGCGCATGCGGCCGGCGTGTTCGTCGCCGACCAGGATCAGGTCGCGACCCCCGACCTTGAATTGCGCGACATTGCCCTTGATCTGCGCCTGCGGATCGAGCTTGCGCACCATATCGAACAACCCGGCCAGGGTCATGTTGCCCGGCAGGCGCTCGATCTGCGATGCCGGGGGCGGCGGTGCCTTGCCCGCGCCCGGTTCTTGTGGTGCCTGCGCCTGCGCCAGCCCCGACCACCAGAGCGCGCCCAGCAACATCACTATCCGTCTGTCCATGGAAACTCTTCCCGACGACCGCAGCGGCCGGCCCCAATGTACCCAACAATGCCTCGCGCCGCCAGCAACAGAACGGCCCGGGGGCGGCACCTTCGGGATGCCGGGGGCAAGGGTCGCCGGCTGGCGGCTGTGCGGCCGGTTCAGGCCGCGGGGCGCAATTCGTCAAGGTTGCGCCGGCGCTGTGCCAGCGGCATGAGTGCCAGCGCGCTGGCGGGCGAGGGCCAGACCAGTGCGCGGCTGGCGCGGCCCAGTGCGGTCGGCTGCTCGCTCCAGTGGATCAGCTCCATGGCGCCGGTGTGGTCCTCGACCAGTGCCGTGCAGTGTTCGACCCAGTCGCCGTCGTTGAGGTAGAGCACGCCGTCGAGTTCGCGCACGTGGCCGAAATGGATATGGCCGCAGATATGGCCGTCGAAGCCCCGCTCGCGGGCATCGCGGGCGACCCGCTGCTCGTAGGCGCGGATATACGCCAGCGCCATGCGGACCCGCGACTTGACGATGATCGACAGCGGCAGGTACGGCAGTTCCAGGCGTTGTCGCACGGCATGCACGCGCCGATTGCTCCAGCAGACGAGGCGATGCAGCGCTTCGCCCAGGAGCTGCATCCAGCCGCGGCCGATCCGCGCCGGATCGAATTCGTCGCCGTGGCTGACCCGGTAGCGGCGGCAGTCGGCACCGACATGCACGGCTTCCAGTTCGATCCGCACGCCGCCGAAGCGGAGACCGTGCAGGGCGCGCAGCGGCGCGTCGTGATTGCCGGGGATGTAGACGACGTCGACCCCGCGGCGTGCCAGCGCGAAAATTTCGGCGATCACCGCACTGTGCCCGGCGCTCCACCAGGCACGCCGCGCCAGCGCCTCCATGTCGATGATGTCGCCGACCAGGTAAAGCGTTTCGCAACGCAGCCTGCGCAGGAAGTCGAGCAGGTACGCGGTCTTGCAGTCGGGGGTGCCCAGGTGCACATCGGAGATGAAGGCGCTGCGGCAGCGGTAGCTCGTCATGGCGCGGATTCCCGGTGGTTGCCGGGGCCTCAGTATCCGCGTGCAACGTCACCGGTCGATGGCGAACAGGTTGCAGCAGTGTTGCGGCGGCGTGGTGACTCGACTGTTGGTGCGGCCTTCGAGCACCGCATGTACGGTTCCGAACGGATGGCACCTTCCAGGCATGGCTGGCTCTCGATTCCCTGCGACCAGTGCTCCGCCATGCACCGGATCTGAGTCAGGTTACCGGGAAAAGAAACGTGAATGCCACTTCATTTTACGTTACGCAGGAAAATTCCTACGATACGGCAGGAAAATCGCTACAACATGGCGGGCAGTATTCAGGTTATTTTCTATATCGGCTGAACTCTAAAGAACGTGCACAGGTTCTTGTCTGAGGAAAAGTCCTAGAGACTGTACTGTCGTTACTACTTAGACTATAGTGAGTCGGCTGTTCCGGCCGGCTTCAACTCAAGGAGTAGAGATTGCTGGGAAAACACCCAAGAGGCGTTCCTTGAGGGCATTTTCCTCAACTATCAACCCACGTCACATTAGTTCCGGTCGCATTAGTTTCGATTGATTCGGCTACGCAAGCGGTTTTCAACGCTACGGCAAATCCGTCAATCATCGAATGGAGGGTTTGCAAGCTTTGACAGGAACCACTGTCCACGGCAAGCGCACTGCCATGATTGCGAGAATGTCGGCATAGGTACCGGCGGTTTACTTGGATATCAAATACATGCACATAGTCAGATCAATTTTGTTCCTTGGTTTTTCGTTCACATCGCTGAGATTTTTTCTTTTGGCTGATGGAAAGCCGGCTTATTTGTATTTGATGGCTAACGGCGGCCTTTTTCTATTGATCGGATTATTATGCTATTCGATGGCGCAACAGTGCAGAAAACACCCGGACAAAACGGGAAATGCAATCGCATACAGATTTTATGTTGCTGCTATCTTGATAAGTCTGGCAAACATAATCATCCCATTTGCAAAATTATGGGGGCCGCTGTGAACCTTGATGGGCCGTGTCGTTTCCGTGCGAGCCAAGGGGTCGCAGCGCCGCGTTTGCCGCCGGCTCGATGGCGTCCACCCACAGCGCGTACTGTGCCGCCGAGGGATGCAGGCCGTCGGCGGCGACCAGTTCGGGGTGCCGACGCGAGATCGTGGTGACGTCGACGAAGCGGCTGCCGGCGCGCGCCGCTTCGTCGCGCGCGATCGCGTTGCAGACGTCGAGTTCGCCGGCGATGCGATCGCGGTCGCGGCCAAGTTCACCAGCGAAACGGGTGACGCCCCAGTCGGGGATCGACACGACCACCACGCGCGCGGCGCGCTGGCCGGCCAGCGTGACGGCACGCGCCAGCAGGCTGGCGAACTGCCGGCGATAGTCGCCGGCCGAGTGGCCGCGGTACTGGTTGTTCACGCCGATCTGCAGGCTGACCAGATCGTACGGCGGCGCCAGCGCCGCCGCGTCGATGCCATGCGCCAACTCATCGGTAGTCCAGCCGGTGGTCGCGACGATATACGGTTCGCCGATCGCCGCCCCGGCACGCCGCAGGCGGCGCACCAATTGCGCCGGCCAGCACGCGGACGGGGCCACGGCTTCGCCGAGCGTGTACGAATCGCCCAGGGCGAGGTAATGCAGCGTCGGGACGGCAGGCAGCTCGCCTGCCGGGTGCGGGTGGTGCGAGGCGTCGGTGGGCAAGCGGGTCAAGCCATGGCGAGGGAGCGCTGCGGCTGTTCCTGCGCCATCCGCGCCAGCACCCGCTCGATCCGCACGAACACTTCGCGCAGCTGTGGCGGTGGCGGCAGCAGGGTCAGTCGCATGTGGTGGCTGCCCGGTACGTTGAAGCTGCTGCCGGGCACCACCAGCACCGACTCCTCTTCGAGCAGGCGCAGCGCGAATGCGTTGTCGTCGAACATGGCGAAGCGATCGCTGCGCACCTGCGGGAACGCATACAGTGCGCCGTCGGGTGTGACCAGGTCCAGGAAATCGCTGGCGGCGACCCCTTCCAGCACGGCGCGGCGCGCTTCGTGCAGGCGGCCGCCGGGGGCGGTCAAGGCGCCGATCGTCGGTGCATCCAGCAGCGCCGGCAGCACCGCCCATTGCGCGGTCACGTTGGCGCACAGCCGCAGCGCGGCAAGCAGCTGCAGCGCATCGCGATAGGATGCCGAGCGTGCGGGGTCACCGGAAAGACTCATCCAGCCGACCCGGTAGCCGCAGGCCCGGTGTACCTTGCTCAAGCCGCCGAAACTGATGCACGGCAGCTCGCCGGCCACCTCGGCCAGCGGCTGGAACGTTGCGCCGTCGTAAAGGATCTCGTCGTAGATCTCGTCGGAAAGCAGCAGCAGCCGGTGGCGCGCCGCGATCGCCACCAGCCGTTCCAGCAGGGCACGCGGGTAGACCGCGCCGGTCGGGTTGTTGGGATTGATCAGCACCAGTGCGCGGGTACGTGCCGTGATCAGCGCCTCGATCTCGTCGGGGTCGGGCAGGTGGTCGTGCCGGGCGAGGCAGCGGTAATAGCGCGGCCGACCGCCGTTCAGGATCGTGGCCGCGCTCCACAAGGGGTAGTCCGGGCTCGGCAGCAGCACTTCGTCGCCGGGCTGCAGCAGGGCGCGCAGGGAGATGTCGATCAGCTCGCTGACGCCATTGCCGATGAAGATGCGTTCGGGGTCGGTGCCGCGGGCACCACGGGCGCGCTGCTGCGCGGCGATCGTTTCGCGGGCGATCTCCAGTCCCTGTTCATGGCCGTAGGCCTCGCTGTCGTGCAGGTGGCCGGCGATCGCCTCGCGCAGGTGCGCCGGCGCCGCGAAGCCGTAGCGACCGGGATTGCCGATGTTGAGCTTGATGATGTCGATACCCGCGGCTTCCAGCTCGCGGGCGCGCCGGGTCAGTGCGCCGCGGATTTCATAGCGCACATCCGCCAGGTGCGTGCTGGGTATGATCGAAGCCAAGGCAGGTATCCTCTACTAGCAGTCTGTCGGATTTTGGTGGTCGAGGCGGGAATTCGGCTGTCCTCGCACAGACGGATCCGCAGCCCGGCCGACCAAGGCCCGACAGACTGCTGGCGTCAAAAGCCGGCGCCACCGCCGATCAGTCGATGCTAGCAGCGTGATGCACTGCAGCGCGAGTACCCCGTGGGCCTGATCGCGGGCCATCGTCTGGCAATCTCCGGGCAGTGCATAATTGGCAAACCGTGCATGCAGACCGCCCTCATGAGTGATGCTGTAACGATCGAACGTCTGCGATGCATCGGATGGCGCGGCGATGCACTGCCCGCGGCGGGTTTGCGCCTGGCCCGCGTGGTGGCACAGCATCGCGCCGGTTACGAACTGCACGACGGCGAGACCTTGTTCGGCGCGCAACCGGATGGGCGCTTTCTCAAGCGCGGCATCGATCCCGGCGAGCGGCCGGTCGTCGGCGATTTCGTCGAAGTTGCCGGCGGTGCCCCGCCGCGCATCGTCTCCGTGGCACCACGGCGCACGGTGCTGTCGCGTGCCGCGGCCGGGGATCGCTACGAACGCCAGCTGATCGCCACCAATATCGATTACGTGCTGGTGCTGACCGGGCTGGACGGCGACTTCAATCCGGCACGGATCGAGCGCTATCTGTCGCTGACCGAGGATTCCGGCGCGCAACCGGTGGTGCTGCTGGGCAAGCTCGATACCCGCGACGATGTGCTCGAGCTGATCGAGGCACTGCGCCTGCGCCTGCCCGGACAGACGCCGATCCACGCGTTGAACAGCAAGGATCCGGCCAGCGTGGCGCCGCTCACCCAGTACCTGCAGCCGGGTGACAGCGCGGTGCTGGTCGGCTCCTCCGGCGCGGGCAAATCCACCTTGACCAACACCCTGCTGGGTACCGCCCGGATGGCCACCGCGGCGGTGCGCGGCCATGACAGCCGCGGCCGCCACACCACCACCCATCGCGCGTTGCTGCAATTGCCCAGCGGCGGTTGCCTGATCGATACGCCGGGGATGCGCGAACTCAAGCTCACCGGCGAGGAAAACCTCGACCTGTTTGCCGACATCGAGGCGCTTGCCGGGCAGTGCCGGTTCGCCGATTGCGGCCACGGCAGCGAACCGGGTTGTGCGGTGCAGGTGGCGCTGGACAACGGCGAGCTGGCCCCCGGGCGCTGGCGCAATTACCTCAAGCTGCACGATGAGCGCGAGGAACAGGCGGCCACCCTGGAGGCGCGCCTGCGCCGGCAGCGTGGCGGTCGTCCGAGCGAGCGGCCGCATGGCCATCGCGGACAGCGCGAACGGGAGTAGGCGCGTACCTTGTGGGTGATGCTTTTTGATAGGAGCGGCTTCAGTCGCGATGCTCTATGGCCGGAACCACCCGACAGCATCGCGACTGAAGTCTCCCGCAAGAGCATTCGCGCACAGGGTGCGCTCCTGCGGTGCTGTCAGCGAACGGCCCGACAGGTTCCCGGATCGGCGCTTCCGGCCGGTTGCGCCAAGCCAGGCCTCAGGGATTACCATCGTGGCGAATGTCCACCTGGATTGCCTCATGCGCCGGTTGTCCGCGTCCTCCACCGCGTTCTACAAGCGGATTTTCCCTGCTTTCTGGTTCGGTTTCCTGACCGTTTTCCTGGCGGTTGGGGCGTGGGGCCTCGTACACTCGAATGCGCCGATTGATCCCGGGCAGGCCATCCCGTTCCTCGTCGTCCCGGTGTTCATGGCGGCGTTCGGCTTTTTCCTCTTCAGGCAGCTGGTCTTCGACCTGGTGGACGAAGTCTGGCTCGATGGAGACCAGTTGCTGGTGAAAAACCGCGACCAGCAGATACGCATTGCGCTGGCCGACGTGGTCAACGTCAACGCCACGATCATGACCAATCCGCGGCGCATCACGCTGATGCTGCGCACGGATTCGCGCTTCGGCCGCAACATCACTTTCATGCCGGCCGGTCCGCGTGGATTTCTCGGCGCATTCAGAATGGATCCGATCGCCACCGAGTTGATCGGGCGTATCGATGCGATCCGGCAGGGGCGCCGATGAACGCTCCGGCCATCGACATGACACCGCAGCTGCAGCGCTACATCGATCTGGACAAGCGCCTGCTCGCGGCGGTCAACGGCATCCACATCCTGTCCACGGTGGCGTGGCCGGCATCGCTGGAGAACCGCATGATCGCGGCCTACGGCAAGGGTCGGTTCGCCTTGCCCGAGGCGACCTACGTACGACCGGATCTGGCGGCGGCGCGTGCCGAGCTGGCCGCCATCGAGGCGGCAGCGGGCGGCAGCGACCCGCGGGACATCGACCCGCTCGGCGACTATGTGCGCCGCACCGCCGAGTCCTGGCGGATCGCCGCCGAGATGCTGGAGGCGGCCGGCAGCGCCGGCGTCACCGCCCCGTCGATTGCCTTGTATGGCCGTCCGTCCGACATCATTGCCGGCAGCCAGCACAGCAACCTCGATGCGGCGCACTATTTCGTCGAGCTGGCCGACGAACTGGGCTCGGACCTCCTTTCCGACGACAGCAACGAGACCATGCCGGCCGAGGCGCTGCGCACCGAGCTGGCGGCGAAGCTCGATGCGTTTTTCGGCGCCGGCCAGATCAGCGTCGAAGTCGATCCCGAACTCACCGCCAAGGCGGCCGCCGGCGCCACCCGCATCCGCCTGCGCGGCGGCACCTGCTTCAGCGAATACGACGGCCATCAACTGCTCGCGCATGAGGCCTTCGTGCATTCGCTGACCGCGCTGAACGGGCGTCGGCAGCCGTTGCTGACCTCGCTGCGGCGTTCCTCGCCAAGGGTCACCGCGACCCAGGAGGGCCTGGCGGTGTTTGCCGAGCTGATGTCCGGCGCGATCGACATCACCCGGCTCAAGCGCATCAGCCTGCGCATCCTGGCGATCGACATGGCGCTGAACGGCGCCGATTTCATCGAGGTCTATCGCTTTTTCAGCGCCTTCGGGCAGACCGTGGCCGACAGCTTCCACTCGGCGCAGCGGGTGTTCCGCGGGGTGCCGCTGACGGGTGGCGCGGCGTTTGCCAAGGACAATGTGTACCTGGCCGGCCTGCTCACCGTGCACACCTACTTTCGCTGGGCGCTGAAGGAGCGCCGGATGGATCTTCTGCGGCATCTGTTTGCCGGCAAGCTGGCGTTGCGCGACGTGATTACCCTGCAGCCGCATTTCGCATCCGGTGTGATCCAGCCGCCGCGCTGGCTGCCGCCGTGGATGCAGCATGCGCATGGCCTGGCCGGCAAGCTGGCGTTTTCGGTTTTCATCAATGGCATCCAGATGGGCCGCGTCCACGGCGACGAACTGGTGCTGGGCGTGTAGGGCGGCGCCGTCGCGAAGTGGAAGCGGGTGGGTTTGCAATGTCCCGGTGCTAACATCATCCACATTCCCGCCCCTACCCGAATGGCACTCAACTTAAGCGCGAAATCATGTTTTTCGTCATTCCCGCGAAAGCGGGAATCCAGCGCCTTCAAGCGTTTGGAGGCCACGGAAGGCACTGGATCCCCGCTTTCGCGGGGATGACGGCGCTTGAGTAAGTGCCATTCGCCCCTACCCTCACTCAATAAAAATCGCCGCCGATGTCCCAGTCCGAAGAACTTCGTCTTGCTGCACTCGAATATCACCGTCAACCGCGTCCGGGCAAGATCAAGGTCACCCCGACCACGTCGCTGCTGACCCAGCGCGATCTGTCGCTGGCCTATACGCCCGGCGTCGCCGCCGTCTGCGATGCCATCGTCGAGGATCCGCATGCGGCGGCCGACTACACCGCGCGCGCCAATCTGGTCGCGGTGATCAGCAACGGCACCGCCGTGCTGGGCCTGGGCAACATCGGGCCGCTGGCGGCCAAGCCGGTGATGGAAGGCAAGGGCGTGCTGTTCCAGAAATTCGCCGGCATCGACGTGTTCGATGTCGAGATCGCCGAGAACGATCCGGACAGGCTGGTCGACATCATCGCCTCGATGGAGCCCACCTTCGGCGGCATCAACCTGGAGGACATCAAGGCGCCGGAGTGCTTCATCGTCGAGCGCAAGCTGCGCGAGCGGATGAAGATCCCGGTATTCCACGACGACCAGCACGGCACCGCGATCATCGTCGGTGCGGCGGTGCTGAACGCGCTGGAAGTGGTCGGCAAGCCGATCGGCGAGGTGAAGCTGGCCACCGCCGGCGCCGGCGCGGCCGGCATCGCCTGCCTGGACATGCTGGTGGCGCTGGGCCTGAAGCCGGAAAACATCCTCGCCTACGACCGCGAGGGCGTGCTGTACACCGGCCGCGACCATCTGGACCCGGACAAGCAGCGTTACGCGCGCGACACCGCCAAGCGGACCCTGGCCGAAATCGTCGAGGGCGCGGATGTGTTCCTGGGGCTTTCCGCCGGCGGCATCCTCAAGCCGGAGATGGTCACGACGATGGCGGACAGGCCGGTCATCCTGGCATTGGCCAACCCCAACTCGGAGATCATGCCCGAGGACGCCAGGCGGGCGCGGCCGGACTGCATCGTCGCCACCGGCCGCTCGGACTACCCGAACCAGGTCAACAACGCGCTGTGCTTCCCGTACATCTTCCGCGGTGCGCTGGACGTCGGCGCCACCGTGATCAACGAGGCGATGAAGCTGGCCTGCGTGCGCGCGATCGCGGCGCTGGCGCGGATGGAGGCCACCGACCTGGGTGGCGCCTACGGCGGCGAGGTACCCACGTTCGGTGCCGAATACCTGATCCCGCGACCGTTCGACCCGCGCCTGCTGGTGATGCTGGCGCCGGCTGTGGCGCAGGCGGCGATGGATTCGGGCGTGGCCACGCGCCCGATCGCCGACATGCAGGCCTACCGCGAGAAGCTCGGCCAGTTCATCTACCGCACCGGCCTGCTGATGAAGCCGGTATACGAGCGGGCGCGCGCCGATCGCCAGCGCGTCGCCTACGCCGAGGGCGAGGAGGAGGTTGTCCTGCTCGCGGTGCAGACGGTGATCGACGAGCGTCTTGCCTACCCGATCCTGATCGGACGTCCGGACGTCATCCAGGCACGCATCGGGCGGCTGGGCCTGCGCATGCGCGCCGGGGTCGACTTCGAGCTGACCAACATCAACGACGACCCGCGCTTCAACGAGTACTGGCAGCAGTACTACACGATGACCGAACGCCGTGGCGTGACCCCCGCGGCGGCCAAGAACCTGATGCGTTCGCGGCCCACGCTGATCGCCGCGCTGATGGTCGAGCGCGGCGAGGCCGATGCGATGATCTGCGGCCTGGTCGGCCGCTACCACAAGAAACTCGGTTACCTGCGCAGCGTGTTCGACCTGGATCCGGGCGTGCAGTGCACGTCGGCGATGACCGGCGTGATCAACGACAAGGGCGCCTGGTTTTTCCTGGACACCCACGTGCAGGTCGATCCCGGCGCCGAGCAGATCGCCGAGGCCACGCTGGAGGCCAGCTATCGGCTCAAGCTGTTCGGCATCGAACCGAAGGTGGCGCTGCTGTCGCATTCCAACTACGGCAGCCATGACAACCCCAGCGCCGCGAAGATGCGCAAGGTCTGGGAGATCCTGAAGGCCCGCGCACCCGAGCTGGAGATGGACGGCGAAATGCAGGCCGACACCGCGTGGGACAGCCTGCTGCGCCAGCGCATGTTTCCGCATACCACGCTTTCGGGCCGCGCCAACCTGTTCGTGATGCCGAACCTGGATGCCGCCAACATCGCCTACAACATGGTGCGGGTGATGACCGAGGGGGTGGCGATCGGACCGATCCTGATGGGGTTGGACAAATCGGCGCACATCCTCACCCCGGCCTCGAGTGTCCGGCGCGTGGTCAACATGACCGCGGTGGCCGCCGTGGATGCGCAGTTCCGTGCGGCCAACCGCCGGCAGGACTGATCCGGAACGGCATCGCGGTGCCGGCGGCCGGCGGTGCCGATGGGCAGGGTTTGCGGTGGCCCTGCCACGCGCCGGCGAGCGGAGCGCCGAATTGGCAGGCATGCGGTCCAACGGCTGGCAGCCTGTCGGGCCGTTGGTTGGCCGGGCTGCGAATCCGTCTGTGCGGTCCCTATTTCCGCCGCTTCTTGACCCATAGAACCACGATGGGCCGGCGAAGCGGCGGAAATCTGTCCTTGCACAGCCGCATTCTCGCCTCGACCACCAAAGTTCGACAGGCTGCTAGAATCGGGCGTTGATTCCGCCGCTATCCCCGGCGTCGGGAAACCACTTCAATTCCGGCGCCGATCGGCACCGCGGAGACTCCTCAATGGATCAGCTCGACGATATCCTCGACCAGGACATCGACCCCACCGAAACCCGGGAGTGGATCGATTCGCTCGATGCGGTGATCCATCACGACGGTACCGAGCGTGCGCACTTCCTGCTCGAGCGCCTGGTCGACTCGACCCGTCGCTCCGGCGGCTACCTGCCGTTCGACCCGACCACCGAATACGTCAACACCATCGCCCCCAGCCAGGAGGCCAAGAGCCCCGGCGATGCGGCGATGGAATGGCGCATCCGCACGCTGATCCGCTGGAACGCGATGGCGATGGTGGTGCGCGCCAACCGCAAGCCCGGCGAGCTGGGCGGGCACATCGCCAGCTTCGCCTCGTCGGCCACGCTGTACGACGTGGGCTTCAACCATTTCTGGCGTGCGCCGAGCGCCGACCATCCCGGGGATCTGGTTTTCCATCAGGGCCATTCCAGCCCCGGCATCTATGCGCGCTCCTTCCTCGAAGGGCGGCTGGGCGAGGATCAGCTCGACCTGTTCCGCATGGAGGTGATCGGCAAGGGCCGTGCGCTGTCGTCGTACCCGCACCCGTGGCTGATGCCGGACTACTGGCAGGTGCCGACCGTGTCGATGGGCCTGGGTCCGATCCAGGCGATCTACCAGGCGCAGTTCTTCAAGTACCTGGAGCACCGCGGCCTGATCCCCAGGAGCGACCGCAAGGTCTGGTGCTTCATGGGCGACGGCGAGTGCGACGAACCGGAGTCGCTCGGCGCGATCTCGCTGGCCGGCCGCGAGGGTCTGGACAACCTGATCTTCGTGATCAACTGCAATCTGCAGCGGCTGGACGGGCCGGTGCGCGGCAACGGCAAGATCATCCAGGAATTGGAAGGCGAATTCCGCGGTTCGGGCTGGAACACGATCAAGCTGGTCTGGGGCAGCTACTGGGATCCGCTGCTGGCGCGCGATACCAGCGGGCAGCTGCGCAAGCTGATGATGGAAACCGTCGACGGCGAGTACCAGGCCTGCAAGGCTTTCGGCGGCGCGTACACGCGCGAGCATTTCTTCGGCAAGTACCCGCAGACCGCGCAGCTGGTCGCCAACCTGTCCGACGACGACATCTGGCGCCTGAACCGCGGCGGCCACGATCCGCACAAGGTCTACGCCGCCTATCACGCGGCCACCAACACCAAGGGCATGCCGACGGTGATCCTGGCCAAGACGGTCAAGGGCTACGGCATGGGTTCGGCCGGCGAGTCGCAGAACCCGACCCACCAGCAGAAGAAGCTGGACTCCGATTCGGTGCGCCACTTCCGCGACCGTTTCAACATCCCGGTGCCGGACGATAAGCTCAAGGACGTGCCGTACTACCACCCGGGCAAGGATTCGCCCGAAGTGCAGTACATGCTCGAGCGCCGTCGTGCGCTCGGCGGCGCGCTGCCGCAGCGCCGGCGCAAGGCCGAGGTGAAACTGAAGGCACCGGAGCTGTCGGCGTTCGAGCAGATCACCAAGGGCACCGGCGAGCGCGAAATCTCCACCACCATGGCGCTGGTGCGCGGCATGAACCTCTTGCTGCGCGACAGGCAGCTGGGTGAGCGGGTGGTGCCGATCGTCGCCGACGAGGCGCGTACGTTCGGCATGGAGGGCATGTTCCGGCAGATCGGCATCTACGCCCCGTTCGGCCAGAAGTACCGGCCGCAGGATGCCGACCAGCTGCTGTACTACCGCGAGGACCAGAAAGGCCAGGTGCTGCAGCAGGGCATCAGCGAAGCCGGCGGCATGGCGTCGTGGATGGCCGCGGCGAGCAGCTATTCGGTCAGCAACCAGCCGATGCTGCCGTTCTTCATCTACTACTCGATGTTCGGCTTCCAGCGCATCGGCGACCTGTGCTGGGCCGCCGGCGACATGCGTTCGCGCGGCTTCCTGATCGGCGGCACGGCGGGGCGCACCACGCTCAACGGCGAGGGCCTGCAGCACGAGGACGGCCAGTCGCATCTGATGTCCGGCGTGATCCCGAACGTGAAGTCGTACGACCCGACGTTCTCGTACGAAGTCGCGGTGATCCTGCAGGACGGCACGCGTCGGATGATGCAGGAGCAGGAGGACATCTACTACTACATCACCGTGATGAACGAGAACTACAGCCACCCCGACCTGCCCGCCGGCAGCGAGGAGGGCATCATCAAGGGCATGTATCTGTTCAGGGATGGCGGCAAGCCGAAGAAGGGCGAGCCGCGCGTGCAGCTGCTCGGCTCGGGCACGATCCTGCGCGAGGCGATCGCCGCGGCCGAACTGCTGGAGAAGGATTTCGGCGTGAAGTCCGACATCTGGTCGGTGCCCAGCTTCGTCGAATTGCGCCGCGACGGTTTCGACGCCGAGCGCTGGAACCGGCTGCATCCGGAAGCCGAACAGCGTGTGCCATATGTCACTGGCCTGCTCGCCGGGCGCCAGGGGCCGGCGATCGCCGCCACCGACTACGTGCGCGAATACGCCGACCAGATCCGTGCCTTCATGCCCGATGGCATGCGCTATACGGTGCTCGGCACCGATGGCTTCGGCCGTTCGGACACGCGTGCGCACCTGCGCGAATTCTTCGAGGTGGACCGCTACTGGATCGCCCATGCCGCGCTGGCCGCCCTGGCGAAGGATGGCAAGGTCAACGCCAAGGACGTCAGCCGGGCGATCAAGGAATACAAGCTCGATCCGGACAAGCCCAATCCGCTGACGGTCTGAACGAGTGAGGAGCGAGTGGAGGGGAGTGAGAAACGAGTGAGGACGGCATCCACTCACCTCTCATTCCTCCTCGCTCACGCCGCGCCCCGTACAAAAAATCGTTGATGAGGCGGTTTTTTTGCCGGGTGCCTGCAAAAAGCATTCGCCCACAGGGTGGGCTCCTGCGGGCGATGCGTTTGCCGTGCCCGCCGCTCCCGAGCGGGATGGGCACCGGATCGGTGCGCTGCGGTCAGTCCTCGTCGTCGCTGCGGAAAACCTGGCGCAACAGCAGGAACGCACCGATCGTGCCGGCGATGATCGCCACGGTGGCGGCCGGGTGGCGATTCACCTGGCGGCGCAACCGGCGATAGCGGTAATTCGCCTCGTCGGCGAAATCCTCGGCGGCATTGGCCAGCTGCTGACCGTAGCCATTGCCGCGTTTGCCCAGGCGTGCGCCGATGCGCTTGCTGCGCTCGTAAAGACTCTGGGCACGGTCGGCCGCGCCGTTGGCGTATTTGCGCGCCTGTTCGCCGGCACGCGTGCCGGCATCGTGGATCTGCTGCTCGATATCACGGTTGCGCATGCGGGTTCTCCTTGGCATCCGGTTTCACAGATTGCCAGCGGCGCCGTGATCGAGGCGTAAACAGCGCCGTGCGGTCAGGGCGAGAGTGTGGCCGTGCGCGAAAGCCCTGACACGCCGCATTCGTCGAAGGCTTCGACCGCGACGACATACTTCACACCCTTGTTCAACGAGCTCAGCGTCAGCCGGGTCGGCTGGTCGGCGAAGCGTTCCCAGGTCTCGTGCAACCGGCCGGGGGAAAGTCCCCAGCGGACGTTGTAGCCGACCGCACCGGGCACCGGCGTCCAGACGATCTGCGCATCGCGGGCGTCAGGCAGGCGCCGTGCGGAAACGAGGGTTGGCGCCGGTGGCGGTGGACCGTCGGCATGGCCGAACACGCGCAGGCCGGCGATCGCCAGCGTGTGTGCGCCGACGTGGACATGCACGTAGCGCACGAAGCGGATGCGCGCCGGGTGATCCAGTTCGACATAGGCGTTGGCGCGATCGCGCGTTTCGTGCGAGAGGTCGGCCAGCGTGGTCCAGCGCTGGCCGTCGGTCGAGCCTTCGAGGCGGAACTGCGTGACGATGTCCGGCGCATCGCCGTAGCGGCCCGACTGGAAGTCGGCGTAGTTGACCTGCACGGCGCGTACCGTGCGTTCGCCGCCCAGGTCCAGGGTGAGGGTTTGCCCGGGCGCGTTGCGCGCGGCCGCCCAGAAGGTGCGCGGGTTCTCGTCCGTGGCGGCCGCCGGCGGATGGTCCGGCAGCGACGAGGATGCCCGCGCCGGCTTGCGGTACGACAGCAGCATCCAGCCGGTGAAGGTGCTTTCGCCCTCGCGCAGGCGATGGTCGGGCATGCGCTGCGGGAAATCGCCGAAGCGCGTATCGACCCACATCTGGCCGTCGGCGTGGAACCCGGCGGGGAACAGATCGATGCGCCGCTCGAACTTCCAGTTCAGGCCGATCCATGCGGTGCCGGTGTTCCAGTAGTTGCCCCAGGCATCCTGGAACGTGGAGCCGTGGCCGGCGCCGGTGACGAAGCCCCCGGGCTTGTAGCCGACCGGGTTGTAGGGCGCGTAACGGAACGGGCCGAGCGGTCCGTCGCCGACGTAGACGCCGGTGGCGTAGACGTTGTACTCGGTGCCCGGCGCGGCGTACTGCAGGTAGTAGCGGCCACCGTGGCGGTTCATCCAGGCGCCCTCGACGTACGGGTCGATGCGGGTGTCGCTGTGGTCGCGACCGAAGCGCTCCCAGCCGTGGTCCGCCGGATCGGGCCTGATCAGCACCTGCGGCTTGCCGGTGAAGGCCAGCCGCTTGCCTTCGCCTTGTGCCGCTTTGCCGAGCTTCAGGTCGATGCCGGCGGCGTACAGCGGGAATACGTTGGAGGAACCCCAGTAGAGATACGTCTTGCCGTCGCGGTCCTGGAACAGGGCGGGGTCCCATGGGCCGGGCGGCAGGTCGCCAGGTTTCATCGCGCTCTCGTGTCCGGCCGATACCGCACCGGGCACCGCCGGCAGCAGCCGGGTCCAGAATTGCCAATGTCCATGCGCGGGGTCGGTCGAGTACAGCAGCGGCCGTGGTTTCATCGCGGCCTGCATCAGGAACAACTTGCCGCCGGCGACCAGGGTGGCCGGCGCCACCGGGCCGTCGAACGGCCAGCGGTCCGGTTTCACGAACTGCCAGTGGACCAGGTCGGCCGATCGCCAGTAGCCGTCGGCCAGTGTCAGGAACAGGTACCAGGCATCGCCGAAACGCGCGATCGCGGGATCGGCGCCGGTGCGGTACGAGATGCCCTCGTTCATCTGCTCGTAGTTGTAGCGGTAGTCGATGTCGAGAGGGTTCGCCCAGGTGCGGCCGTGCGCATGGCCGGGCGTCGCCATGACGGGAGCGGCGATGGCGGCGGCGAGTGCGGCAAGCCCTGCGGCACATGCAGGCGCGCGTGACGCCGCAAAAAACGTCGTGCAGCCATGAATCGACCGTGGCATGCGGTGAGCATGCGACAACGATTCCAGGAACGCAACGTCGATGCCGCCCCGCCGCCGCTGCCGTTGCAAGGGGGAGGGAACGCTCAGAATATCTCGCCGACACAGCAACGCAGGCTGCCGCCGGCCTTCTCGATTTCGTCCAGCTGCACCGTGCCGATGGCGAAGCCGTAACCGGCGAGTGCCGCGCGCTGTTCGACGGTCAGCGAATCGGCGGCGCCGGCACTCATCCACACGCGTTCGCCGGACAGGGCGATCGCATTGCCGGCGTATGCCTGCTTCTGGGCCGGCGTCAGCCAGATCGCGCGGCCGCCACAGGCCTGGGCGATCGCCCTGGGGACTGCCGGATCGCGGAAGCCGTCCGCCGCGATGATCGCGGCGCGGCCGGCCAGCAAGGCCAGCACCACGTTGGTGTGGTACTCCGATGCGGCCAGTTCGAAGCAGAACGTCAGGCGCAAGCCGAACGCCTTGTGCATGGCGGCCGCGCCGGCCTCGTCGCAGCGCTCGCTGAGGCCGCAATAGCCGATCCCGCGGGTGCGGTCGATGACCAGCGAGCCGGTCAGTTCGGCGACCAGGTCGGTGCAGCCGGACAGGTCGATTTCGTCGTAGCCCAGCAGCTCGCCGAAGAACGCGCGGATGTCGCTGCGTTCGGCTTCGCGTTGGCGTACCGCGTGGCGCATGCGGCCCACGACCAGGCGGCCCGGCGCGGTACCGAACACGTTGTTCGGGAAAACCGCATCGGGGGTCGCCGGGTTGCCCGGAAACGTGATCACCGGGCAGTCCGCGCGCAACGCCTGCGCCAATGCGCTGTGCTGGGCCAGGGCTTGCAGCGGATCGACCGCGGCATCCATGTCCATGTAGCGGTTGTCGCGTGCCGATTCCGCCGCCAGCGCGAATTCCACCGGTGCGATCAGATACGCGGCCCGCGCGGTGCCCATCGCTTCGGGCAACGGCGCCAGCGCGGCGTGGGCTTCGAGAAATTCGGTCGGCGACGTGGTGATCACGCAATGGCTCCAGAAACCAGAAGAATATCCGCTGTCGGCCCGCCCGCGTCAGGTACCTGCAGGTGCAGCCGTTGACGCCGGCGCCGGCCGGGAAACACGGCCATCCACAGGCCGGCCACCGGCAGCGTACCGAAGCCGCCGGCCAGGGTGGAGCCGACCGCACCGGGCCGCGCCGCACCGCGAGCATGCCGGTCCGACACGGCCGGGTTGCATCGCGGCGGCCGCTCGTTCCAAGCTACAACCCCTGTTTCCGCTCGGTGCGCTGCTGATGATTTCCGCTTTCCATCGTTATCCGGTGATCGCCCTGTGCGCCGGTGTGTTGCTGGCCGGCTGTTCGCAACAAGGCAGTACGCCCGCACCAACCGCGGCGCAGCGGCAGGCGCAGGTGCAGAACGCGGATGCGGCGCGAAACCTCGAGACTTACCGCCAGCTGCTGCGCATCCACAACGACCAGATGGCGGTGTCGATCGGCCAGGAGATCGTCAGCCAAGCCCCTGGCAGCGATGCGGCGAAGGAGGTGCGGAAAACCCTGCCGGAGATCGAGCAGCGCTACCGTAAAGACAGCGAAAAGGCCAGGCTGGCCGCGCTATGGGTGTATCAGGTGTCGCCGATGGCTGGCGGCACCCAGTCCACCGCCGCCATCTACAACAGTCGTCCATCCGGCAATGACCGCGTGCAGCTGGTGCTGCGTCGGCACAGCAGTTGGGGGCAGAGCGTGTTCCTGTACGGCAGCAAGCCCGGCTTCGTCTGCCGCCGCATCTGCCGGATCGCCGCCACGGTCGATGGCAGGCCGATCCGGATCAAGGCGTTCGCGCCACCCAGCGGCGAGCCGGCCCTGATGCTGGTCGACGACAAGGCCTTCCTCGCGATGTTGCCCAAGGCGAAGAAGATTGCGATGGACGTGACCCTGGCCGACGGCGAGAAGAAACTGACCCTGGTCTATGAGGTCGGCGGCTTCGATCCTTCCAGATGGCAGACGCTCCCCAGGCATGGCAAAAGGAAATAGGGAACGAGGCGCGGACACGCATCGCATCAGCCGCCGGCGGCGTCGAGTCGGGCCTCGTCGCGGACAACGGATGGATTCTCCGCGGGCCGCTTGAATGTCGCGAACCTGAACGAATCGCCGGCATGTGCACGCCGCTGTCACGCCGCAGTGCACACGCTTCGTACACATGCAGTGACGCGCCGGCCTTTCGGAAGTCCGTTTTCCCGTTGTGCCGTCGAGGCACTGCATCCCCCCACCGATACGCAGGAGACGATGATGAGCAAGCGTACTTTTGGAATGGCCGCCCTGGTGCTGGCCTGCGCGGGCGCCATGGCCGTGCTGCCGGCGGGCAACGCACGGGCGGCTGGAGCCGAAGTGTCATGCGACATGACATACAGCCTGTCAGGCTGGTCGCTGATCTACAAGCACGCTGTAGGTACCGGCACGATCACCTGCAGCAACGGCCAGAGCGCGAACGTGAAGATCACCGTGGTGGGCGGCGGCATCACCGCCGGCAAATACCGCATCGACAAGGGCAAGGGCGAGATCAGCCACGTGCGCACCATCAAGGATGTCTACGGCAGCTATGTGCAGGCAGGCGCCGAGGCCGGCGTGGTCAAGAGTTCGCAAGCCCAGGTGCTGACCAAGGGCACCACCTCGCTGGCGCTGGCCGGTACCGGCGAAGGCGTCAATCTCGGCATCTCGGTGGGCAAGTTCACCATCCGCCGCCGCTGATTCCCGGGCAGCGGCAGACAAGGCGAAGGGCGCCGCTGGCGCCCTTCGCCATCGGTAGCAGCGAAAGGCATTGGGGCCGAAGCCGAATGGCACTTACTTTAAGCGTGAAGCCTCGTTTTCCGTCATTCCCGCTTGACCAGCTTCGCTGTTGAGAAGCGCCTCGCGGGGATGACGGCGCTTAAGTAAGTACCATTCGGGCCGAAGCCCTTCACGCAGGGTGCGTTCGTGCAGTGGCGATGCTTTTATTCCGCGTAAACTGCCACGCCTGCACTCCTTCCGCAATTCCCATGGAGACTCCGCCATGCGCCGTCTTTCCCGTGCGCTGATGACAGCCGCCGCGCCAGCCGCATCGAGGGCGGTGTCCTGATGGCATCGATGATGCGCACACGGTCATCGCCGCCGCGCCGCTTTGCGGCGTGGGCGATCGTGCCGTGGATCCTGTTGCTGCTGGCGGCAATGGGCTGCCTGCAGTATCTGCAGCACGCCGAGTACGCCTATCTGCTGGCCGCGATGGTGGTGATCGTGGTGAGCGCCGGCTGCATCCTCCGGCAGGCGTGGGCGCGCCCGGGCATGCGCGTGCTGGCCGTGCTGCTGGCGCTGTGGGCCGCGGTCACCGGCGCGCTGATGCTGCAGCAGTGGGGCGATTTTGAAACCGCGCGCCGGCACGCGATGGCGCAGCCGCAGCTCGGTCAGGTCGCGCTGTGGCTGATCGCCCGCGCCCGGCGAACCTGGCTGGTCGGGCTGGCATTGAAGGCGGCCGCCATCCCGCTGCTGCTGTGGCTGGCCTGGGTTCTCGGCACGCCGGCGGCACGCGCGCAGTTCCGGCGGCGACGTTGACCGTCCCTCCCGCACAGACGGATTCGTAGTCCGGCCGACCAACGGTCCGACAGGCTGCTAGACTGCCCGGTGGGGTTCCACATCACTGGCGAGGTACACGGATGAAGCGCTTGCTGCTGGGATTGTTCTGCGCGTTGCTGACGGGTGCGGTGCTGGCCACCACCGACGAGGATGTCGCCAGACGGGTGGAGGCCAGCATGCTGGTCACCGGCTCGATCGTCGTGGCGCCCGACGGCAGCGTGCAAAGCTATGCCGTCGATCATCCGGAAAAGCTGCCGTCCGTCGTGGTCGGGCTGGTTGGAAAAGACTTGCAGCATTGGCGCTTCGATCCGGTGCTGCTCGACGGCAAGCCAGTTACGGCCAAGGCTCCCATGCACTTGCGTATCGTCGCCAGCAAGCGGGACGACGGCAATTACAACATCGGCATCCGAAGTGCATATTTTGGGCGGCAAGCATCATTCAGTCGCGCACAAAGGATGCCACCGCACTACCCTCCCGAAGCGATTGCGGCAGGCGTCTCGGGTACGGTCTACGTGTTGCTGCGCATCGATCGACAGGGTCATGTGAACGACGCCGTGGCCGAGCAGGTCAATCTGAATTTCGTGGCAGGCGATGCCGTCATGCAACACTGGCGCCGGGCACTGGCCCGGGCGACGTTGCGTGCCGCCCGGCAGTGGACTTTCAGTCCGCCGCCGACCGGTGAGACCACCGGCACGGCTTACAAAGTGGCCCGGGTACCGGTCCGTTTCGACCTGCGCCGACGGGATCGACCAAGCCGTGATGCATACGGGCACTGGAAAACCTATATGCCGGGACCGCTGCAGCCGGTACCGTGGTTTGACCGAAGCCGAATGGTCTCCAACAGTGTCGATGCCATTCCCGACGGTGGTGTCTATTCGGTGGATCAAAGCCTCCACCTGGCGACGCCGCTCGACAACGTTTGAATGCCCGGCAGTTCAGCCTGACGCGCCGAGTCGGGGGATTCTTTTCGCCCATTCGCTGCACCCGGTTCAGGGCCGGTTGGCTGCCGGGCAGGTATGGCTGGTGCATGACCTTCCGGAAACCCGCCGATGTATCCGCACCAATGGCTTGCCATCCTGCTGCTTTCGCTCCTTGCCGTTCCGCCTGTGCCTGCGCAGGATCTGGCGGCCACCTGCCATGCCAGCAGCAGCTATGACGTGACGCTCGATACCGACCGCGTGGTCTTCGATCGCGCCGCGCCGGCACCGCTGCGGGTCGAGTTGCGGCAAGGGGTGCTGCATACCGACGGCGCTGCCGTGCGTTTGGATGCGGAGGACCGGGATCGGCTGGCGTTGTTCGAGCGCGACCTGCGCGCGCTGGCGCCGCGGGTGCGCACGGTCGCGCAGAACGGGGTGGACCTGGCGGTGCAGGCGCTGCGCGCCGAAGCAGGTGGCATGGGCCTGGGTGCCGATACCCGTGCGGAGTTCGATCGCCGCCTGGCGGCGGATGCCCGCGAGCTCAAGCAGCGCATCGCGGCCAGCAACAGCAGCCACGACTGGCAGGGCGATGCCGCCAACCGGTACGCCAACCAGATCGCGGCCGACCTGCTGCCGCTGCTGGCCGGCGACCTTGGCCGGCAGGCCATCGACGCGGCCATGAGCGGCGACTTGCAGGCGGCTGCGGACTTGCGCGATCGCGCCGCCAGCCTCGCCAGCAGCCTGCAGCCGCGTCTGCAGCAGCGCATGCAGGCATTGCGTCCGCAGGTCGAGGCGCTGTGTCCGTCGATCCGGCGCCTTGCCGGATTGCAGCAGGGCGTGCGCGGCAGCAACGGACAGTTGCTGAACCTGCTGCAGGTCGGTCGGTGAAGCGGCGAGTTGCCGCCGCTGGCCGACCAGCGGGCAGCGGACACGTTCGCAGGTATAGACTTGAACACCGATAGCCTGGCCCGTCCCAGGCTACCGGGGGACAGGCATGGCACCGGCAGCAAAAGAGGTATTGGCATTCTGGTTTGCCGAAGCGAATGCCGTGCGCTGGTTTGCCCGCGACGATGCGTTCGATGCGCAGATCCGGGCGGATTTTGGCGACGTTGCCCAAGACGCTGCCGACGGCCTTCTGGACGGCTGGACGCAGACGCCATTGGGCTGGTTGGCGCTGCTGATCGTGCTGGACCAGTTCAGCCGCAATCTGTATCGGGACGACCCGCGCGCATGGGCGCAGGACGCCAAGGCCCAGGCGCTGGCACTGGCGGGCATCGACGGCGGCAGCGATCGGCGGCTGCCGCCGCTGCAACGGGTATTCGCCTATCTTCCGCTGGAGCATGCCGAGGATCCGGGTCTGCAGCGGCGCTCGGTGGAGCTGTTCGAGGCGCTGTGCGGGGACGCATCGCCCGAACAGCGAGCAAGCTTCGAGACCTACCTCGAATTCGCGCGCGCCCACCACGAGGTGATCGCATGCTTCGGCCGGTTCCCGCACCGCAATGCGACGCTTGGCCGGCCCAGCACGCCGGCCGAATTGGCGTATCTGGCTACGCCCGGCGTGGAGTTTCGCTGACAGGTTGCCGGGCGCGGCGCCTTCGGGCATTTGCCGGTGCTCCGCTTGGCGCCCGCCGCGGCGATCGGCAGACTGGTCGCGTCCGCTGCGTCGGACACGGGCCGTCAAATCATCCGGACAGGGAGTGCGCGATGCGGCGTCAATTTCTGATACTCGGCCTGTTCGGCCTGGTCACCACCGTTCAGGCCTCCAGCACGTTGCGGGTCGGCAGCCAGGTGCTCACCGCCGGCGACAGTGCGGTGCGGGTGACCGAGCTGCTGGGCAAGCCGTCGTACAAATCGCATCGCAGCGGTTCGCGCGGCAGCCGTTCACGCCGCAGCGGGGGGCGCGGCCGTCGCACCCGGGTAGTGACCGACAGTACCCAGGGCGAGCGGTGGCAGTACCGCCGCGGCGACCGCGTGATCGCCGTGACGATCGTCGACGGCAAGGTTGCCGACATCGACGATCGTCGTCGCTGACCGGCGGGCACCGTTCGGCGCGACCGCCGCTGCAACCACATTCATGCAGCGGGTTTGTTAGGCTGGCGCGGATTCCCTGCACGAGCCGATAGCCATGCATGATTTCTTGTCGAACCTGCTGGGGGTGAAGCTCTCCGACAGCGTCATCCACGTGGGGTTGAAGCTGCTGCTGGCGCTGCTGATCGTGCTGGTCGGCACCTGGCTGGCGGCGCGGCTGGCCAATGTCACGCGGCGGGCCATGCAGCGTGCGGCGGTCGATGTCACGCTCATCGAGTTTCTGCGCAACCTCATCTACGGCGTGCTGATCGCGGTGCTGATCGTGATGGCACTGATCACGGCCGGCGTGCCGTCGGCGCCGCTGGTCGCCGCGCTCGGCGCGGCCGGTCTGGCGATCGGGCTGGCACTGCAGGGTTCGCTGAGCAATCTGGCCTGGGGTGTCCTGCTGATCGTGTTCCGGCCGTTCCGGGTCGGCGATTTCGTCAATGCCGGTGGCATCGACGGCACCGTGGAGCAGGTCAACTTGATGCATACCCGGCTGATCCTGCCGGACAACCGCGAGGCGATCCTGCCGAATGCGAAGATCGGCAGCGATGCCATCCTCAACTACAACCGGCGCGGTACCCGCCGCTTCGAGCTGAAGGTCGGGATCGGCTACAAGGACGACATCGGCACCGCGATGGCCGAGATCCAGCAGCTGTTCGACGCGGACGAACGCGTCCTGAAGGATCCGGCTCCGGGCGTCTGGACGTCCGCACTGGCCGAGAGCTCGGTCGAACTGACGGTGCGCGCGTGGGTTCGTCCGGCCGATCTGTGGGCCACGCAGACTGATCTGCTGCGCGCGATCAAGGAACACTTCGACACGGCCGGCATCAGCATTCCGTTCCCGCAGCGCGAGCTGACCGTGGTGCAGGGCAGCCTGCCGCCGAAGCCGGGTTGAACTTCGTGGCGGGCGCTGGCGTAGGAGCGCACCCTGTGCGCGAATGCGTTTGCCGAACGCACAAGAAGCATTCGCGCACAGGGTGCGCTCCTGCGGCAGGTCTGGCGGGAGCGTTCGCGCACAGGGTGCGCTCCTACGGATGGCGGAAGCCGGGTAATTCGGGTTTCTCCGGCAAGCTGTCGCGTCACTGCACGGTCACCGTGTGCCGGTTGTCGCCGGAGACCTTGTCGATCAGTTCGTTGTAGGGATCGATGCCGGCCTCGGCAGGCCGGCCATCGACGGTCACGGTGATCGTGCTGTCGCCGTCTGGCAGCATGCGCTTTTCGAGATACAGCGGCTTGCCGTCCCTGCCCTTGCCCGGTGAGGCGGCAAACACGCCGACCTCGATCGGGATGTCCGGTCTGGCCGCAGTCTCCTTGCCGGTGCCGTCGACATAAACCTTGCCGGCATGCACCTGCATGGTCACCTGGTACCTGCCGTCGGGCAATTTTTTCGCGGTGGCCGCGGTGGTGCGGTTGTCGAACAGGGTGATCTTCCAGAACAGGTCGTTCAGCAGCGGCTGCCATTTCGGCCCGACCGCCTTGCCCAGCGCATCCATGAATTCCCGCGAGGTGGTGTAGGGCGGCTGCTGGAAACCCTTGTCGAGCAGGAACTGCTTCAGCACGCGGTCCACGGTGTCCTCGCCGATGTAATCCTGCAGCGCGTAGAACACCAGCGAGCCCTTCTGGTAATGGATGTATCGCTGATCGCTCTCCACCTTGGCCAGCGGCTCTTCGGCGAGCTTTTCGGTGGCGCGGCCGGCGAGGTAGTGGTCCAGTTCGTACTTCAGGAACTTGCGCATCTGGTCGGCACCGTACTTGTGCTTCATCACCATCAGCGCGGAGTATTGCGCCAGCGATTCGCTGAGCATGGTCGAGCCCTGCATGTCGGCGCCGATCACCCGGTGCGCCCACCATTGGTGCGCCACTTCGTGCGCGGTGACGTAGTAGGGATAGTCGATCTTCGAGGGATCGCGCAAATCGGCGATGAAGCCGATCGACTCGGAGAACGGGATGGTGTTGGCGAACGACTGCGCGAACGCGGCGTAATCGGGAAACTCCAGGATGCGCAATTGACGGAACTGGTACGGCGTGTAGTGCGCGTCGTAGTAGTCCAGCGCATCCTCGGCACCCTGGATCATCCGGTCCACGTTCCAGGCATGCGCCGGGTTGTAGTAGACGCCGATCTGCACGCCCTTCCACTGGACCTGCTTCACCGCGTAGCGCGCCGACAGCCAGGCGAAGAACGGCAGCATGGGTTGGTCCACCCCGCCTTGAGTCGACGTGTAATGGAAATAGCGCCGACCGTCGGCCGTCCATTCCTTTTGCAGGTAGCCGGGCGCCACCGCGGTCTGGTCGGCGGCGGTGGACACGGTGGTGTCGAAGCTGATCCAGTCCGCGTCGTTGCTGATGTAGGTGTTGGCGCGCGCCTTCTCGTCGCCGAGCTTCGGCATCCTCGGCATCGCCGTGCCGAGCCCGTATTTGCGGCGGTCGTTGCGGTCGGTGATCTGCCTCCGCGTCTGGTAGCCGAACTGCGGCATCACCTGGTTGTTGAAGAACGTGCCGTTGTGGGCCAGGAACGTGCCTTCGGGGCTGTTGGTGAATCCCTTCGGTGCGTATTGCAGGTCGAAGTCGAAGCGCATCGATGCGCCGGGTGCCAGCGGTGTCTTCAGCCGGTAGATGGTGAAGCCAAGATCCTTGTCCGCGCTGACCGTATCGTGCGGCGCGAAGTCCAGCGACTTCACGGTGAAGCCGTCGGCGAAGTTCACGTAAAGCTCGCTGATCGGCACGCTGTGCTTGTTGACCAGGGTGTAACGACCGCGGATATCGAGCTTGCGCCGGTACGGGTGGATGTCCACATCCGCCTGCACCGCAGTGATCCGCGGCTGCGGCAGATCCTTGTACTTCGCGTATTTCTTTTCATAGTCCGCGCGCTGTTGCAGCCGGGTGCTGCTGCTGCGGTAATGGTTGAGCACGTTGGTGTTGTAGTAGATCCATGCGCCGCTGCCGGCGAACGCCAGCAGCGCCAGCGCCAGGGTGGCTTTTGCCGGCGCGTGCAGCCGCGCCCGCGCCTCGCGCAGCCGGTCGCGCCACGCCTGCCCGGTGCCACGCACCCAGAACAGTGCGGCCAGCACCAGCAGGACCACGGCACAGTTGGCCCAGTAGAAGTCGAACCACAGCGTCGCGCCGAGGAAGTGGCCGAAACCGTTCATGTCCGAATACGGCACGTTCGGCGCGTTGCCGTAGTTGTAGAGGTTCTGGTCCCAGTGCAGCAGGCCGAAGCCGATCTGCGCGACGAACCACAAGATGGTCAGCAGGTAACCGAGGAACTTGTTGTTGGACAGCACCTGCAGGAACAGCGCCAGCGCCGCCAGCAGCACGAACGGCATCGCGTTCAGCGCCAGCGTCGCCAGATACAGGCCCGGTTCCAGATGGGTGTAGCCGTGACCGAGCTGCCAGCCGATGCCGACCAGCGCACCCACCAGCTGGAACGCCGCGATCACCGCCAGCAGCGCGCCCAGCTTGGCGACCAGCGGGATCCAGTCCGGCAGCGGAAACGCGTCGCTGACCTCGGCCGAACGCTGGCTGCGCTCGCGCCACACCAGTTCGCCGGCATAGAACGTGACGATGATGAACAGCAGCCACTGGAAAGCGCCCCGCAGCATCTCCAGTACCTGATGGGTGACCGGATACGTGGCGGTGCCGTAGATATGCCCGGACAGAAACAGGGAAGCCACCAGGTTGGTCAGGCCAAGCACCAGCATGATCAGGAACGGCACGCCGCGCAGCACACCCAGCGTGTCGAAGGCGAACTGGGTGCGCAGTTGCAGCAGGTGGGCGCGCAGGTTGTCCGCCAGGCGCACCCTGGGCAACGCCGGCGTGGCGGTGCCGGCCGCGGGGCGCAGTATCGGCGGTTCCGCCCGCGGCTTGCGCCGCGGCAGTTGCAGGCCTTCGCGGTTCGGCCGGAACAGCGCGGACGTGGCACCCAGCATGGCCGCGCTCGTGCCGATCCACAGCAGGCGGTTGAACAGCAGCACGCCGCTCAGCGCGGGCAGTTCGCGGTTCGATTGATAGGCGGACCAGTAGCGCGTGACCAGCGCCACGGTGCGCCCGCCGAACGGATCGAGCAGGGCGGCGACGTAATGATTGTTGACGTCCTTGCTCAACAGGCCCACCAGGGCTTGCAGCACGAAGAAGACGATCAGCCCCACGTAGGTGGCCAGCAGCGAGCGCGTGGTGGTGGCCAGCAGGAACAGCAGCGCCGCGATGAACAGCATGTCCGGCACCACCATCACGCCGAACGCCCAGGCGTAGCCATGCCAGCTGGACGGGCCCAGCCGCATCGCATCGATCCACGGCATCGTGCCGCCCAGCGCGATGCCCAGCGCGCACACCAGCATGATCGCCAGCGCCGCCAGATAGCCGGCGGCAAAGCGGCCGCCCAGATAGGCGCCGCGGCTGATCGGCGTGGTGAACACCAGCTCGGCCGTGCGCTGCTCGAAATCGCGCAGCGCGGCGCCGGCGACGAATACCGTCACCAGGAACATGCCGAGCACGCTGAGCACGGTGAGCAGCCGCACGATCACCAGCGGCGCATTGCGCAGCACGTTGCCGCTGGCGCCGCCGACGGTCACCGCGTCGGTACTGACCAGGGCGAACGCGAGCGCGCCGAACACCGCCGCAATGACCCAGAACAGCGGCGCCTTCAGCTGCTGGCGCAATTCGAACCGAAGTATCTCGAAGAAGCCTGACTTGAGACGCATGGGCGATCCTGTCTGATGTGTAGGAGCGCACCGAAGTGCACGAAAACTCTTGCGGTTTGTTGCAGGAGCGCACCGAAGTGCACGATGGCTTTTGCGGTGCGTGAAGAAAAGCATTCGCGCACTTCGGTGCGCTCCTGCCGGGAATTCGAAAACCGGTCAGGCCGCCTTGACGGTGGCCTGATCGCGCAGATGCCCGAAATAGACGTCCTCCAGATCGGGCGCCACCGCCTCGAAGCCCTCCCCTGGCTGCGTGTCGGACAGCACGTGCAGCAGCGTGCGGCCGGCCGCGAGGCGGGTGGACAGGATGTTCATGCGGGCGCGATAGCCGTCCAGTTCGGACTTGTCGATGCTGCGCCGCCAGACCCGGCCATCGAGCGAGCGGATCGCCTCCAGCGGATCGCCGGTGAGCAGCAGCTGGCCCTGGCCGATGATCGCCATGCGCTGGCACAGGTCGGTCACGTCCTCCACGATGTGGGTGGACAGGATCACCACCACCCGCTCGCCGATCTCGGCCAGCAGGTTGAGGAAGCGGTTGCGCTCCTCCGG